>JAPCWD010000001.1 GCA_025943965.1 Synergistaceae bacterium DZ-S4 | reverse complement strand
TCGCAAGCGTCTTTGTGATCGCCGCTGTAAGGGTCGTCTTACCGTGGTCGATATGGCCTATCGTTCCTATGTTGAGGTGCGGCTTGTTTCTTACAAATTTCTCCTTTGCCATTTCTGTCTTGCCTCCCTGTAATTTGCTTCAGTAATAATGCCCATGGGGCTAATATTTCCGCCTGTATTTACGAGCAACATCAAAAGAGATCCGGAATTCGAGCCGGATCTCTAAAGATAAGTAACGCGCATTATACATTATGGATCCCGCTTATGCAAGAGTTTCCGGACTCTTGTTCCTTGGTGTGCCACATAGCCAAATGATAGCATAAAGAGCGCTTTTGCGCTTATATAAAGGCAAAACATAGTTCAGCAGATCGAAACTTATTGAAAAATAATTTGATAATCCTAAAACTTAGGTGTATCTTATCTTTAGATACCTGATCATAATGTTAATGTAATGTTACGATAGTGTTAAGGGGGCGTTCGATCTGGAAGACTTCTCCTATCTGTCCGGCGCAAAAAAGATATGGGAAGAATGGCGTTTTGAGCCCTGGAGCAGCGGAAGCGCCGAGGGGCTCAGGAGGAGGGTCAGCCTTATCAAATCCGGACTGCTCGGAGAGATCGCAAGATATTATGTGGACGACTACATAGTATGGAAATATCTTCCTGAAGATCCGGACAGAATATTCAATACAGCATCACATGAGACTGACCTTATGTCTCAGCGCTATCTTTTCCTGGTATCGGAAGAAAAATACTCGACCAGAAAGAGATCATTAATGCTTGGCCTGAGAGGATTTGTCGAGATCCACATGTACAGGCCGGGAGACACAGTTCCCAAAGAGATAGAAGATCTGGCATATCTGGCAGGCAAAGCAGAGGAGGTGGTAGGGCCGAAACATTCCTGAAAGAAGCTCTTTCAGGAGACTGCCGTAAGGCAGGACATAACTTTTTAGGAGGTGTCATTCATGTTTCCGGTGATGTTTATCGTCTCTGCAGTTCTCTTCGTTTTTGGTTACAAGTTTTACGGGGATTTCATGGCAAAGGTCTACGACCTGGACAATAAAAACCCCACTCCGGCAGAACAGCTCAATGACGGGGTAGATTACTGCCCCGCCCACCCGGCAGTCGTACTGGGACACCACTTTTCATCCATCGCAGGCGCAGGACCAATAGTCGGCCCCATCACAGCGGCTTCCATATTCGGATGGCTTCCCACCATCATGTGGTGCGTACTCGGCTCCATCTTCCTTGGGGGACCTCACGACATGGGTTCGCTCGTATCCTCGATGCGGCATGAGGGCAAATCCGTAGGTGTCGTGATAGAGCGCTGGATAGGAGAGACAGGCAAAAAGCTCTTCCTGGGATTCACGATCCTCTCATTGATCCTCGTTGTGGCTGTATTCCTTGTCCTGACCACGGCCACATTTGTAACAGACCCGGTAGTCGCATTTGTAGGATGCCTCTACATCCTGCTTGCCGTTATCTCAGGCATTCTCATCTATCGTTTCAATCTTAACTTTAAAATAGTCACGGTATTCATGCTCATAATAGTTGCCATATGCTCATTCAAAGGCGGGGACTGGCCTTTTGTCGCCGCGATGTTCACACATTCCGCCGACCAGTGGAACATGTTCCTGGCCATCTATATCCTGGCAGCCTCGGTCCTTCCCGTCTGGCTGCTTCTGCAGCCCAGAGACTATCTTGCCTCCTTCTTCCTGTATTTCGCAGTCGGCATAGGTGCAATAGGCATGCTGTTCGGAGCTAAGATGGACAGCGGCGCGATCCCGGTGCTTGCGGACAACGTAAAATATTTCGGTCTGACCAAGCTCCATCTCTGGCCGATGCTATTTGTAATAGTGGCATGCGGAGCGATCTCTGGATTCCATTCGCTTGTAGGGAGCGGAACGACCTCAAAACAGCTCTGCCATGAAAGGGACGCGCTTCCTGTCGGGTACGGCGCCATGCTTCTCGAAGGGCTGGTCGCAGTCATCTCGATAGGGACGCTGATGGTCGCAGGCGGTATCCAGAAGGGCGGACCGGTTGGAACTTTTGCGGCAGGCTTTGGACAGTTCTGCACTATAGTCGGCATCGATCCCGTCCTTGGAACAAGGCTTGGAGCCATAGCCATCAACGGTTTCCTCCTCACATCGCTCGACACGGCAACAAGGCTCGCGCGTTATCAGATACAGGAATTCACGGGCGGCAGGATAGGCAAATACCTTGCCACAATTATAGCTATCGCAGTTGCGCTGGGGCTCGTTTATGTGAAGACGACCGATGCTTCAGGCAAGGTCGTAGCTGCGTGGGCAATGATATGGCCGGTATTCGGAGCTTCCAATCAGCTTGTCGCAGCTCTTGCCCTACTTGGCATCGCAGTATGGATAATCCGCGGCCTCAAGAAAAAGGCGACATTCCTGATCGTCCCCTTCTGGTTTATGCTTGTGACAAGCATGGCCGGACTGGTAATCGAGATCAAAACAACACTGAGCAGTCCAAGCGCGAACTATCCCCTTGCCGCGATATCTGCGATACTTCTGGTACTTGCGGTCCTGATGGTCAGAGAGGGACTTAAGGCACTGAAGCTCGAAAAAGCGCAGGGATAAGACAAAGAAAATATTACTCTCGTCAGATACATCATGGGCAGGCTTTTCTTCAGCCTGCCCTATCGGTTGATCCTGACTCTGTCATCTTACTGTTCGGCCTCTTCCGTGTCGATGATCGGCCTCAGTACCCGTCTTGCCGGATTGCCTACGTAAACTCCTCCGGGTCCGAGGTTCTTGATTATCGTCGACCCGGCTCCGATAGTGACGTCATCAAACAGATGCACCTTTGGGATAACGACCGTACCCATTCCCAGCAGTACGTTCTCTCCTACGATGACCTTGTCAGCGATGATGCTTCCCATGCCGACATGGGAGTAATCGCCGATCATCGTTTCATACCCCACTACAGATCCTGAATTGATTATGACATGCCTGCCCGCCGAGGCTCCGGCATGGATGATCGTACCGGGAAATATCACAGAGCCCTCTCGCAAGTTGACTGAAGGATGTATGCAAGCTGCAGGATGGATCAGGACCGCCCATCGAACGTTCCTGAACTTGCAGCTTATTACCTTCCTTGTCATATTGTCGCCAATCGCTATCACTGCCTCAGTCGCTTCAATGTCCGGAACATCAGAGATCCTGCCCCTGATCGGACAGCCCCAAAGATCGCCCGCCAGGTTCTCATCATCATCAAAGATCCCGGCACATTCCCTTCCGCACTCTTCGAGCATTGAAAGCAGGACTTTTGACTGATTGCCCGCTCCCAGGATATACAAAGGTCCTTTTTGCATCTCTTGCCCTCCCGACTTAGGATAATATCAGCCGTTTGTCTGATCCTTTCAATGTAGCAGTCCGATCATATTATTCCATTCTTTGTCTCTCCAGGCAACGAAAATAAATGATCCTGCAGCCTGAGGCGATCCTGCAGCCTGAGGCGATTCTGCAGCCTCACAAAAATCGGGATCTATTGTGAAATTTTATATTTCCAATATACCCCTTATCGTGCTAAACTCTCTGCTATTCCACCAAAAAAATGATGGATCCGCTATCAAAGACAACCCACGGAGGGATAACGAATGGAGCTTGAACGTTTTAACGGGAACCTTGAGGATGCTGATTTTGTCAACTTACTCATGGTGGACATATTGGGAAATATCCGAAGCGTCTCTCTGCCGCACACCTATGTCAGCGAAAAAGTGATGAAAGAAGGCATAGGATTTGACGCTTCCAATTACGGATACGCCAAGGTCAGCAACTCTGACATGGTGGCGATACCCGACATGTCCACCGCTTTCTTCGAAATACGGGGCGATTACAGGATGCTCCACGTACTCTGCGATGTAGTATCTACCGACAGAGAGGAGTTCGATCAGTATCCCCGGAACATTGTGAAAATGACGAAGGAATTCCTCAAAAAAGAGGGTATAGCAGACAACGCAAAGGTTCTGGTGGAGCTTGAGTACTACGCCTTTGAGGATGTAGAATACTCGACCGGGACCGACCACGCCTCGTACAGGGTGACGTCAGCCGAAGGCATGGGCGATGGCTTTTCCTCAGCACCAAGGGTAGACCCCCACAAGGCATACCACAGGATGCCGCCGGAGGACAGGTATATGGACTTCCGCAACGAAACGGTCCGCCTGATGGAGATAGCAGAGATACCCGTCAAGTACCACCATCATGAAGTGGCGATATCACAGCTCGAAATAGAGCTTGATTTCATGGACATCGACAAGGCAGGGGACCAGGTCTCCCTGGCCAAGTGGATAATAAGGCAGGTCGCCGATGAGATGGGCCTTTATGTGACATTCATGCCCAAACCTCTCTACAAGATGCCCGGCAACGGTATGCACGTGCACCAGTTCCTCGAGAAAAAGAAAAAATCCATTTTCCCGGGCAAAAAACTTTTCAATCTGTCGGAAACCGGCCTCTCCTACACCGCGGGCATACTTAAGCACAGCCTTTCGGGCAGCCTCCTGGCTTTCGCATGCCCCAGCACCAACAGCTACAGGCGTCTGGTGCACGGATACGAGGCCCCCGTAAGTGCCACTTTTGCAAAGGGATCGCGTGCCGCGGCTGTTAGGATACCGGGATACGTCAGCAAAGAAGAGACACGCATAGAGTATCGTACCGGCGACGCTTCCGCCAACATCTATTTCTTCCTTGCAGCAATGGTCCTTGCCGGAGCTGACGGGATACTCAAGGGACAAGACCCCGTTGAGATGGGCTACCAGTCACAGGAAGCCAAGGATGAACTGACCTTTCCCCTCGACCTCAATTCAGTTCTGAAGGGACTTGAGAACGACAGGGAATACCTCGCACCGGTCTTCCCGGATAAGCTTATCGAACTCTGGGTAAAGGCCAAAAAGGCTGAGGCAGAGTACGTTTATAACGCCCCTACCCCCCAGGAGTACGAACTTTACTTCTAATATTCACTGAACACTCATATAAAAGAGGGAGCTTCTCAGGAAGCCCCCTCTTTTTCTTTATCTTTAAATATACAGTACTCTGCCCGGTGATCCCTCTTAGAATGCCGGGACGATTCCCTTTGGAACAAGTTCGGTTTCGATGAACTTTTTGACTTCAGGGGAATTCGCTGCCTTAACGAGCGCCTTCACAGCAGGGCTGTTTTTGTCCGCAGCCCTTACTGCTATTACGTTGGCATAGGGGGAGTCCTTTCCCTCGATGACGATAGCGTCCTTTGCCGGGATCAGCTTTGCTTCAACGGCAAAATTGGTGTTGATCACGGATGCGTCCACATCGGGAAGGGTCCTTGGAAGCTGGGCTGCCTCGATCTCCCTTATCTTTATTTTCTTAGGATTGTCCGTTATGTCCTTCGCAGTTACAAGCTCTCCCGCCTTCACTTTTATCAGGCCGTTTTTCTCCAGCAGCCTCAAGGCCCTTGCGCAGTTGGTGGCATCGTTGGGTATGGCTATCTGGGCACCCTTTTTCAGTTCACTCAGCTTCTTGATCTTGTTCGAATAGAGGCCGAGAGGCTCGATGTGTACCTTTGCCACCCATACAAGATCCAGCTTCTTCTCCTTGTTTGTGTTTTCGAGGTAGGGAACGTGCTGGAAAAAGTTAGCGTCAAGGCTTCCCTCGGCAAGTGCGGTGTTCGGCGTCACATAGTCGGTAAATTCCTTTATATTAAGTTCATAACCCTGTTTTTTGAGAAGGTCCTTGACTATTACCATTATATCCTTGTGGGGAAATGGGGTGACTCCGACAGTAATGCTCTTGTCTGCCGCAAAAAGGGCCGCGGGGATGATCAGGGATAGCAGGACCGCCAATGCAATTTTCTTCATATCTGACACATTCCTTTCTTCTTATTAGGGGGCTGAGCCCCACAGGTCGTTGCCGCCTGAGTACTTCGCGGCATCCTTGTTGTTCTGGTGCGCATGCTGTACATGTCGCTCTCGTTATCGATAGGCTCCACCTCCTCGAAAGAACTTTTTTGTCCTTGATCCTCAGTATGCTATTTGATTTTTTCGTAGACCCTGTTGCCAATTGACTGGATGACCTGCACTATTACGATCAGTATCGCTACGGAATAGACCATGACGTCAGTCTGGAACCTGTTGTATCCGTATTTTATCGCAAGGTCTCCCAACCCTCCGCCGCCGACAACGCCTGCCATTGCCGAGTATCCCAGAAGGTTGATCGCGACCACAGCCCAGTTGAGGACTATCGACGGCATTGCCTCCTTGACCATCACTCCAAAGATGATCTGCATGTCACCGGCTCCGAACGACTTTGCCGCCTCAACGACTCCCGGATCGACCTCGAGAAGGCTTCCCTCCATAAGACGTGCAACAAAAGGAGTCGCCGCTATGGTCAGAGGAACGATCGAGGCGGTGCTTCCTATGGAAGTGCCGGCGATCAGCCTGGTGAGAGGTATTATTGCGATCATAAGGATGATGAACGGGAACGAGCGCAGCAGGTTGACTATAACGTTCAGTATGGAGTAGACGGCCTTATTCGGCCTTAGTCCTCCGGTCTCCGTAAGTATCATCACGATCGCCACGGCAAACCCGAATATACCCGAAAAAATAGTGGACAGGGCAACCATGTACAAAGTCTCCCAAAGCGCGAACATAAGTTCATTAAGCATCGCGCATCACCTCCCAGAACATCCCGTTTTTCCTGAGCCAGTCTATGACCCTGTCAAGGTCTGGATCAGAGACGTTTATTATCAGAAATCCCATCACAGTCTCCCTGTATCTTTCGATCCTTCCCCCGACTACCGAGAAGTTTGTGTCCAGCTCTCTTGCCATGCTTGTGATGATGCTCTCGTTGGCTATCTCGCGGGGGAACATGAGCCTTATGTTCGTCCCTGAAGGGATGACGGCGTAATCGTCTGTGATGAGCTTGCGAAGCTCTTCTCCAGGAGCCAGGAAGAGACTGTCAGTATCCCCCGATGCGACTATCCTGCCGCCGTCGAGTATCACGACCTTGTTGCAGACCATCTTGACCACCTCCATCTGGTGGGTGACGACTATTATTGTGACTCCCAGCTTTTTGTTGATGTCCATGAGCAGTTCCAGGATGGATATGGTCGTTTTGGGGTCAAGGGCGGATGTAGCTTCATCGCACAGAAGGATCTTCGGTTCAAGCGCCAGCGCCCTCGCGATCCCGATGCGCTGCTTCTGCCCTCCACTCAGATTTCGTATTTTTTCGTTTTTCTTCTCTGTCAGTCCAACGAGATCCAGCAGGTCGAGAACTCTCTCCTCTGCCTTTTTTTTGGGGATTCCCCAGACTTCCAGCGGGAACATAATATTTTCATAAACGTTCTTCCTGTTCATGAGACTGAAATTCTGAAAGATCATTCCCATCTCCCTGCGAAGTTCCTTCAGTTTGTGGTCGTCAAGCTCACAGACTTCCTGACCCATCACTTTCACCGAACCTTCGCTGTAGCCCTCCAGCCCGTTGAGGCAGCGCAGAAGCGTCGACTTTCCCGCTCCTGAGTGTCCCACGATACCGAATACGTCACCTCTTTCAACTTTTAAAGAGATGTCATCGAGGACCTTTAGTTCGCCAAACTTTTTTCCAAGTCCCTTGACTTCGATCATCCTGTCTACCTTCCTTTTTATATACATAGCAACTTTTACGACAAATCAAAAAAAGACCGGGCCCTGCAAGGCCCGGTCTCGCTGATCTATGCAGTCGACGCCCTAAGCGCCCGCCAAATCAGGAGAGGAGCCTTGAGCGTACATGCACATCATCATGTTGTTGGTACGGATATTAATTTTAAACATGTAGGTTCCTCCTTCCCCGAAATGTCTGACAAAGGGCATTATAACACCCTCAAACATTTTGTCAAACTACAGCTCTTTTACATAAGTTTCCACACGACCTTAATAACGCAGCAAAAAATCTATCACAAAGGAACAATTTTTTGGAGATAATATCAAAAAATTGTTCCTTTGTTTGTCAGTTTGGTGTAAAATGACTGAACATTGGGGGTCTTTCTTTTGTCTAAAAATTTAAAGATGAATCCGAAATTGAAAATCATGATACCTGTAGTCCGCGGCCTCGCCAAGATCCTGGGGAAAGACTACGAGGTAAATCTGCATGATGTGACGATGCCGGAGCACTCTCTGGTAATGTGTGAGAACGGTCATGTTACCGGGCGGGCCCCGGGTGCACCGATGACAGACTTCGGGCTTTACATGCTGCAGTCCGAGGAGTACCGCAACAGGGAAGGCATATACAACTATCTCGCAAGAAATAACCGGGGCGAACTCATCAAATGCAGCGCAATCTTTATCAGGGACGAGAATGAAAAGACGATCGGCTTTATGTGCATAAACTACGACATAAGCAAAGCAGCGGCAGCGCAGGAACTGATCGAGAGCCTCCTGCATCTGGACATGGAGAATGTCGAGCAATATCCTGAGCCAGCGGCGGATAATTCCCAGAAACCTGACAAATTTCCTGTGCCCATACGCGAATGGTATGCGAAAGAGCTTGAAGAAGTGGTCACCGATTCGCTTACCCAGGTAAAAAACAGGATAGGCACTCCTTTGAACTATCTCTCTAAACCGGAGAAAAAAGAAGTTATAAAAGAGCTGCACGACAGAGGGTTCTTTCTCCTGAAAGGCTCTGTGGACAGGGTGGCAAATGAGATGGGAAATACCAAATATACTATTTACTCATATATCCGCGATGTACAGAAACAGGAGAAATTACATAAGGGCACAAAGACTCATACAAGGAAGGATGTTGAATAAACATTTCAGCAGCCTTCCTGTTTTTTCCGTCAGAAATTCCATTTCCTCTTGACAAAAATTCACTATGGAATGACAATATTCTTCGTGAGTATCAAAAAATTGTTACGCAGATAATTTTTTGATACCGACACCGTAACACACCTTTATGCAGCAAACCATCTTATTTTCATCATTTCAAAAATCCCTACGGGATTCCGCGAACAAGCACAAGGAGGGAGAGAGGGCATGGAACTGATACAGAAACACCCGATACTTGAGTTCCATCACGGCAAGGAAGTAACATTCACGTTTGACGGCAAGGACATGAAGGGATTCGAAGGCGAACCCATAGCGATGGCGCTTCACGCCAACGATGTGAGGATATACAGGGTAACGCCTGAGATGAAGCGTCCGAGAGGTTTTTTCTGTGCTATCGGCAAATGCAGCTCATGCTTCATGGTAGTAGACGGAGTGCCCAACGTGCGTACCTGCGTAACGCCGTTGGAGGCAGGCATGAAGGTGGAGACCCAGCACGGCAAGGGCCAGGTTCCACTGGAAGCGAAATAGCGGGAGGCGGGAAATATGAAGAAGACGATAGAGACAGACCTCCTCGTAGTAGGCGGCGGAGCGGCAGGTCTTTGCGCTGCGGCAGAAGCTGCGGGAGCGGGAGCGAAGGTAACGGTAATAGAGAGCGACCTTCACCCCGGCGGCCAGCTTGTGAAGCAGACGCACAAGTTCTTTGGAAGCAAGGACGAATATGCGGGGACACGCGGCTACAAGATAGCCGACATCCTTCTTGACGAAATAAAATCCCTTGGTGACAGAGTGGACATTCAGACCAACACCACAGTCACAGGCTACTATCCGGAAGAGGGCATCTTCACCGCGATGAAAGGCGAAGACGAATACTACAGGATCAAGGCGAAGAAGACAGTAGTGGCGACGGGAGCGCAGGAAAGGCTCATCCCCTTCCCGAACAACGACCTTCCGGGAGTATACGGAGCGGGAGCGGTCCAGACCCTCATGAACGTATACGGAGTAGTTCCGGGCAAGAAAGTCCTCATGGTCGGAGCGGGCAACATCGGACTTATAGTAAGCTACCAGCTCAGGCAGGCCGGAGTCGAGATCGCGGCGGTAGTGGAAGCCATGCCAAAGATCGGCGGATACTGGGTCCACGCGGCGAAGATCAGAAGGCTCGGCATTCCCATCCTCCTGAGGCACACCATTGTTGAAGCGGTAGGCGGCAAAGTAATAGAGGGAGCAGTCATTCAGGAACTCGACGACAAATTCCAGCTTATCGGCGAACCAAAGAAGATCGACTGCGACGTTATCTGCATGGCAGTAGGGCTCACCCCGACCACCGAGCTCTTCTGGCAGGCAGGGGCGAAGATGCAGTACTGCCCGCAGCTTTGCGGCCACGTACCATTCAGGGACAACACAATGCGTACCAGCAACCCCGACATCTGGGTAGCGGGAGACGCATCAGGAATAGAAGAGGCATCGGCTGCCATGGTAGAGGGCAGGATAGCCGGATTCGGCGCGGCCAAGGCACTTGGCTGCAAAGTAAACGAAATATCGTTCAAAGAATACTGGACAAGACTCGACCACCTTCGCGCAGGCGAAGTCGGTGAAAAGATCCGCGGCGGGATCTGTCAGGTACTTGTTGACGGATGGGAGGCATAAAGATGGGCTGCACATGCAACAGCAATGACAAAGAGAAACTATTCTGCAGCGGAGTCCTTGTAGAGAACAGGCCCGGGGCCATCCTTCCCCCGCAGGAAGCGTGGGAGAAGAAAAAGGGCGGATATGTAGTAATAGAATGTCCGCAGCGCATCCCCTGCAACCCCTGTGCGACCAGCTGCCCTACGGGAGCGGTCAAGCCGTTCGCGGACATCAACGACGTCCCGTCGATAGACTATGAGAAATGCACGGGCTGCGGTCTCTGCGTAGCGAAATGCCCCGGACTTGCCTGCTTTGTGGTGGACCTTACCTACGGAGCGGACGAAGCGGTCATCAAGCTTCCGTACGAACTTGAGCCGAAGCCTGCGAAGGGACAGAAGGTAAAGTGCCTGAACAGGACAGGCGAAGAGGTCTCCGAGGGAGAGATATATACCGTAACGGAACCCCTTAAGGATCAGACTACGGTAGTGAGCGTGGTCATTCCTAAAAAACTGGTCGGAGAGATCCGTGCCATCAAGGTGGTGTGCTAGCCATGACTGAGAAAAAGAATATCATCTGCCGTTGCGAAGAGATAGAGATAGACGAGATCCGCGAATGGATCGCACGCGGTTATGACACCTTTGATGAACTCAAGAGGGAACTCCGCGTAGGCATGGGACCCTGCCAGGGCAGAGGCTGCCGCGACATAATCCTCCGCGAGCTCTCAAAGGCTACAGGCAAACCAATATCAGAACTTGATCCCGGAACCATCAGGCCTCCGGTGAAACCAATTAAACTCGGACTTCTTGCCGAGGATGAGTAGGAGGTGCGTATGATGGATTTTCCGAAAACAGCTGATGTAGTAATAATTGGCGGAGGAGTAGTCGGAACAGCTACTGCATATTACCTTGCAAAATCAGGAAGAAAGAATGTCGTCCTGATAGAGAAAAACACCGTATGCTCCGGTTCGACCGGCCGCTGCGGAGCAGGCATCCGCGCACAGTGGGGCCTTGAGCTCAACTGCAGGATGGCTCTGGCATGCCTTGATACCTTCGAGCAACTTGATGAAGAACTTGGGCTGCCCACAGGCCTAAACCAGGGCGGATACCTTCTCGTTGCATATAAGGACAAAGAATGGGCCCAGTTCAAAAAGAACGTGGAACTTCAGCACAGCCTGGGGATCAAGACCGAGATTTTCACAGATGTCAAAAGGGCACAGGAGATTTGCCCCGGAGTGGCTGTAGATGACGCACTTGGATTCACCTTCTATCAGAGGGACGGACATGCCGACCCCTTCCTTACCACATTCGCCTTCCAGGAAGCGGCGAAGCGCTACGGAGCAAAATTTTACAAGTTCACTGAAGTCAAGGGACTCAAGGTCGAAGCTGGCAGGATCAAAGCGGTCGAGACGACTCGCGGCACGATCGAATGCGGACAGGTCATCAACTGCGCGGGCTCATGGGCACAGGATATCGCCAAGATGGCGGGCATCAAGCTCCCCAACTGGGCAGAGCGTCACGAGATCCTCATCACCGAACCCGTAGATCCGGGCGTATGCCCCCCGATGCTTATGAGCTTCAGCGGCAACTACTACATCCAGCAGCGTCCCCACGGTTCGATCATCGCAGGCGAAAGCCCCGCACATGAACCTCTGCTTGGATACACATCAACGGCCCATTCAGTAGCAAGCATCGCGAAGACGATAGTCAAGATGCTTCCGAGAGCAAAGGACATCCGCGTGGTACGCCAGTGGGCTGGATACTACGACATGACCCCGGATGCGGCACCTATACTTGGCGAGACCGATGTCAAGGAATTCTGGCATGCTACAGGCTTCTCCGGTCACGGCTTCATGCTCGGGCCGGTAGCAGGCCAGATCATGACGGCTCTCCTCAACGGCGACAAACCGCCGATCGACCCGACTATAATGGATTACCGCCGGTTCGAGCGCGGAGAACGCATAGTTGAGCCGAACGTAGTTTAGAAAAGAACAAAGGAACACCTTTCGGGGCGGGTCGGCAGACCCGCCCTTTTTCATATTCAGATATCCCTTCTTAAAAATCAGAGGGAACAGATAGCCTATAATCAGCATGAGGTGAGGATCAATGGAATTCAATAATATAAAGGGGAATACCTGGATGGCTTGCGGACCTGTCAACATAGGGGCCTATGTAAAAGAAGGAGAGGCCGTCCTTATCGACAGCGGCAACGACTCCTCCTCCGGAAGGAAGATACTGCGCCTTGCTGAAGAGAAGGGCTGGAAGATCCGTCTGATAATAAACACCCATTTCCACGCCGACCATGTCGGGGGCAACGCATTCATACAAAAGAGGACCGGATGCGCGATCGCAGCCTCCGCAAAGGAGGCGCCTTTCATTAATATGCCTGAGATGGAGCCGGAGATACTTTGGTCGGGAAGGGCACCAAAGGCGATCTGCAATAAATTTCTCCAGGCGGAGCCCTCAAAAGTGACACTTACGGCAGAGCCGGATACCGTTATCGAAGTATGGGGGCTCAGGATCGTCCCCCTTTACGGCCATGCTCACGGGCAGATCGGCGTGCTTACGCCTGACGGTGTCCTTTTTACAGCGGATTCAGTCATATCCGGGCGTATACTGAGCAAGTACGGCATCCCCTTCACCGCAGATTACGGCAGCGCCATGGAGACCTTTGACATGCTTGAGAGCTTCAGTGCAGACTATTTTATCCCTTCGCACGGAGACATATGCGAAGACATCGTTCCTGTCACAGAAGCCAACAGAAAATGCCTGAACGCACTGAGGGAAGAGATACTTGAAATATGTTCAGAGCCTTCCACAAGAGATGGGATAGTCGGAAAGCTCGCTCAAAGGCATGGACTTGACATGAATCTGTCGCAGTATGTCCTCATACAGAGCACCGTGGCAGCGATCCTTTCGCCTCTTATCGATTCGGGCGAACTCCTCTGTTCATTCGAAAACGGGACTCTCTCACTGGAAAGCAGGCATTGATCTCTCCGGATCGGACTTTTATCCTTTAGTTTTTTAAAGTAAAGGGTTAAAATAGGGACCGTGCTTACTTGTTAGGAGGCTTTTCTAGTGGACAGGAACAGGCTTTATATGCTTCTGGGCGATCTTGGGATACTGCTTGTCGCCCTGATATGGGGAACAACAAACGTTGTCATAAGGGACGCACTCGAAGGGATCACCCCGCTCTGGTTCTGCGGATTGCGTTTTGCGATAGCCTGGGCGACAGTGATGATATTTTTCGGAAAAAAAGCATTTCTCCTGCCTCGGGAGATGCGGCTGAAGAGCACTCTTGTCGGGATGGTCTTCATCTGCGCTTACCTCTGCGGGGCCGTAGGCCTGCTTTACACTACCGCAGGCAACCAGTCCTTTATAATTTCCATGTCAGTGGTCCTGGTGCCGCTCTCCGTCTGGATCATCACAAAAAAATTCCCAGGCTGGCATGTGGTACTCTCTGTATTGCTCTGCACTGCCGGCATGGTAGGCCTTATGCTTGACGTGGACCTCTCGGTCAATCTCGGAGACCTGTTAAGTTTTGCTTCATGCGTTTTTGTTACGATATACATACTGCTTGTTCAGAAGTACGTGAGGGGCGTTGATCCATACGCGCTGACGTGCTGGCAGGCTTTCGGAGGAATGCTCCTGGCAGTGGCTGCCGCAGCAATATTCGAGCCCTTTCCCGCACATATCCCTCTCAAGGCATGGCTGGCCCTTATCCACACCGGTACCATAGGCTTCGCACTGACGCTTGTAATACAGACTGTTGCCCAAAAATATACGAATGCCACACATGTGGCCATTCTGCTCTCCACTTCCGGGGTATTCGGCTCTGTGGCCGGAGTGATGTTCATAGGCGAACCGATGACGTTCAGAATATTCATAGCTTCGGCTATGATATTGGCAGGGGTCATGATCGTGGAAGCACTCCCGGCCCTCAGAAAAAAGTACAGGGAGAACGGCGCAAAGGGCGGACAGCTTACCTGATGTGTTCCTTCCAGGCCGAGCAGAGCGCCTGAACGGCCGGCCTGATAGATCCGCACGGTATTGCTGAAAAAGAGAGGTTGGCCGTAAGAAGCCCCTCTTCGGCAGAACAGGATATCTGATCTACGGCTATCCCTTCTGAATGTGCCGCCGCTGAAAGCTCTTCCGGAGCAGACTTCGATCCGAAAGTTACAGCTACGCAGAGGGAAGTCTCAAGAAGCTCGTACCGGACCTTCTCTTCAAAGGCTTCGCCGATAATTCTCAGCATCTCCCTGCTCTTGATCTGATACGCCTTTCTGCTTCTCCTTATATGCTTTTCAAGGTGTCCGTCATTAATGTAATTCGCAAGGGCAAGTTGTTCTATCTTGCTGGAGGTCTGGTCGTAAAGTGAACTTTTTATGCCCGCCCTCTCCGCAAGGCCGCCGGGTATGACCATGTAGGCAATACGGACTGAGGGAAGGAGAAGCCTTGAAAAGCTTCCAATATATATGACTCTTTCGGGAGAAGCTCCCTGGAGTGAAGGGACCGATCGGGAAAAATAGCGCAGCTCGCCGTTGTAGTCATCCTCGAGTATGTATGAATCGTCATATTCAGCCCAGTCGAGGAGCTCTTTCCGTCTTCTGGAAATTTGTGAAAGGGGCATCCGGGGCCGATTGGATGTGATATCCGCAAAAAGGTCGTAATTCCCCTCTCTGAGGCGCACGCCGGGCATTTCCCCCACGTTTCCTATGTACTCAACTTTCCAGCCGAAGTCACGGAATATCCGTTCCCCACGGGCATATCCCGGCCGTTCCGCAGCGACGACTCCCGCATTTCCGGCCATCCGGCAAAGTTCTGTCAACAGCTGCTGAGTCCCTGAGGCTATAACGATACGGTCTGACGACGCCTTGACTTTTCGCGCCTCAAAACAGTATCTGACCAGAGCATCCCTGAGTTCGCGCTCACCTTGAGGATCTCCCGCCGAAATTATCTTTTCCTGCATATTCAGGGCTGCGCGGAGGTGCTTTCTCCAAACCGGAATATCTGCAGTATCTGAATCTATCCCCGTACTGCAGAGGTCATATTTCACACTTTGCTTCGGTGCCGGCTCCCGGACCTCCTCCCGCACGGCCTCTCCGGACCTTTTGAGCGCGAAGTATCCGCTTTTGGGCCTGCTTTCGATGCGGCCGTCGAGCTGAAGGTGTATGTAAGCGTTTTCGACCGGAGAACGGCTTACGCCAAGCGAATCAGAGAGTTCGCGAACAGAGGGCAGCCGTTCGGAAGCGCCTATCATTCCTCTCCCGATCGCTTCAGCTACCCCCTCGTATATCTGCTTCCACATCGGGATACCAGAATCGCTCTCAATGGAAATGAAATCGCATATCAATGCAAAAGCCTCCAATCTGTCATGTTAAAAATAATATGATCTGTACATTGTTTAAATGACAATTGAGACATATAAATAATAGAACATCATCAGAATATCCACAAGGAGGAATTGTCACCATGATCACAAGCGAACAGGTAAAGCTGAACAGAGACCTTGCAAAAATGCTCAAGGGCGGAGTCATAATGGATGTTACGACCCCCGAACAGGCGCGCATAGCAGAAGAAGCCGGAGCGTGCGCGGTGATGGCCCTTGAAAGGATACCCGCCGATATAAGGCAGGCAGGCGGTATCTCAAGGATGAGCGACCCCAAAATGATAAAGAACATCCAGGCCGCAGTTTCCATACCCGTAATGGCGAAGTGCCGGATAGGCCACTTTGTTGAGGCACAGATACTGGAAGCCATCGAGATCGACTACATAGACGAGAGCGAAGTGCTGAGCCCAGCCGACGACGTCTACCACATCGACAAGACGATGTTCAGGGTGCCTTTTGTCTGCGGAGCAAGAAATCTCGGGGAAGCCCTCCGCCGCATAGCTGAAGGCGCCACCATGATAAGGACAAAGGGCGAACCCGGCACAGGCGACGTTATCCAGGCAGTCCGCCACCTGAGGGCCATGAACGCAGAGATCTCCAGGATCAGCTCAATGCGCAGGGATGAGATATTTGAGGCCGCCAAAGAGCTTCAGGTCCCCTACGAACTTCTACTCTCTGTACATGAAGAGGGAAGACTTCCGGTAGTCAACTTTGCCGCAGGAGGTGTAGCCACTCCGGCAGATGCGTCTCTCATGATGCAGCTGGGCGCTGAAGGAGTATTCGTAGGAAGCGGGATCTTCAAGTCCGGCGACCCGAAGAAGCGCGCCTCCGCAATAGTCAGGGCTGTGACAAACTACTTGGACCCGAAGGTCCTTGCAGAGGTGTCGGAGGACCTTGGTGAGGCGATGGTCGGCATCAACGAGAAAGAAATAGCGGTACTGATGGCGGAGCGCGGAAAATAAGGATGGGAAAAATTTTCACCGTAGGGGTAGTTGCTGTCCAGGGAGCTTTTGAGGAACACTGTTCAGCTCTTGGCAGACTTGGGGTGTCGGTCAGGGAGATACGCTCCTCCTTGGATCTTTCCCAAAATATTGACGGGCTGATCTTCCCCGGAGGAGAGAGCACCGCTCAGGGCAAACTGCTCCGGGAATCGGGGCTTTTCGATTTGATCCTGCCGCTGATAAGGGGAGGGCTTCCTGTATATGGCACATGCGCGGGGATGGTACTCCTGGCTAAAAGGATAGAGAACGACGACAGGAAGCACTTTGCAGTAATGGATATAGCCGTAAGGCGCAATGCGTACGGAAGACAGCTGGGAAGCTTCATGACAACCGGGGATTTTGCAGGAATGGGAGATATTCCGATGTCTTTCATAAGGGCTCCCTACATATCCTCGGCAGGAAAAGATGTTGTCGTGCTTTCCTCCGAAGATGGGGCGATAACGGCGGCAAGAGAGGCCAACATGCTCGTTACATCTTTCCATCCCGAGGTCACCGATGATCTTACAGTCCATTCCTACTTTCTTTCGATGATACCGTAGGATCATTCAAGTGAGAGGACCGTGCGTTTTCGCCCGGCCCTCTCACTTGTTGCATTAATGCCTGAGGTCAGTCAAGGAGCTTCCTAATGTTCTCAAGAGCGGGCGTCCTCGCGTACAGGGGGGTATCGTCGCCGGTTTCATAGGGGGCCTGGTTCTCTTCGAAAGTCTTTTCGTGTTCGCTTCTGTATATTATCCCGAGCGGGTAGGGGTCCGTCTCCATTGAGAGCCTCATCGCCTCCAGTTTGTCTGACGCATCCCTGTCCTCATCGAGCCATTTGGTGCTCTTTGAGAGCCACTGCCAGGTGTTCACCTTGTTGAATGAGACACATGGCTGGAATATGTCCACCAGTGCGTAACCCTTGTGCTTTATCGCCTTCACAATGATATTCTTAGTTCTATCCGCATCGGCGGCCGATGCGCGGGCCACAAATGTCGCCCCGCAGGAAAGCGCCAGCAGCAGCGGATTCAGCGGCTTGCTCGTAACGCCGAAGGGCTGGGTAGAGGTCTTCATGCCTATAGCTGTCGTGGGGGATCCCTGCCCCTTTGTGAGGCCGTATATCATGTTGTTGCATACGATATTGGTGATGTCGGGATTTCTCCTTATGGCATGCATAAAGTGGTTCCCGCCCTCTCCGTACATGTCGCCGTCGCCGCCCACGGCAATGACCGTGAGGGCTCTGTTGGAGGCCTTTATGCCTGCGGCGAGGGGAAGGGAACGGCCGTGAAGGCCGTTTACGCAGTGGCACTTGATATAATGCGGCATCTTGGCTGCCTGCCCTATTCCCGAAGCGACCACCACCTCATGCGGATCCAGTCCGAGTTCATCCAGGGCCGTCTTGAGAGACTCCAGGATCTTATAGTCACCGCAGCCCGGGCACCATGATATCTCGCCTGTGTAATCAAATGCTGTCCTGATCATTCCCGTCACTCCCCTTTCCTATGACTTTGCGCCGAGGAGGCTGCCAAGCTCTGCAGCAAGCTCTTCGACTGTGAACTGGAATCCGTTATATTTAAGAATAAGTTCGTCGGCTCCTGTGCCCGTCTGTGAACGTACGACACGGGAGAATTGTCCTGTGGCATTGCCTTCGACGAATATCTTCCTGCAGGGAGATTTGATTATCCGCCACAGTTCCTCAGAGAGCGGATAAACCTGCTCACAGGCAACGAGAACGGTGTTCCTGCTGCCAAGTATCTCCATCGCCTCCTTTAAAGGCTCGAATACCGACCCCCAGCATACGACGGCTGTATCATATTTTTCGGGGCCTATGACTATGGGAGGCAGCGCTTCCATCTTCATGGCCTCCATTTTTTTCAGCCTTTTTTCGACCATACGCTTCCTCAGGATCCTGTCCTCGGTTATATGGGCATCCTCGGTATGTTCATGGCTGTCGAAAGACACGAACCCTCCTCCGTATCCCGGCACTCCGAAGGGCGACACATACTCGCCTTCGGCAGGGAAGGCATATCTTTTGTAGTTGATGCCAGTCTTGACAGGTGATATGGGTGCAGGCACATAAGAGGGATCGGGCCTCTTTACATCATAGCCTGTATCAAGAAGGTACTGGTCAGTCAGTATGACGGTTTGTACCTGGTACTTGTGAGCAGTATGGAATGCATGTCCTGCGATCCTGAAAGCGCTCTCAACGTTTACCGGGGCGTAGAGCGCGCGCGGGAATTCTCCGTGTCCCGCGTAGAGAGCAAGTTCAAGGTCAGCCTGTTCCGTCCTTGTGGCAAGTCCGGTCGCAGGTCCGGGCCGCTGCGCCAGGTGGACCACTACCGGAGTCTCGGTTATTCCTGCAAGGCTCAGGCCTTCGCACATCAGTACAAATCCGCCTCCCGAAGTGGTAGTCATGGCCCTTGCTCCTGCATAAGCGGCCCCTACGACCATGTTTATCGCAGAGATCTCATCCTCCACCTGCTCGACTACAGCAGAAAAAAGTTTGGCATTCTTTGCAAAATATGAGAAGACCCCGGTGCCGGGCGACATCGGGTAGGCAGTTATGTAATTACATCCCGCGGAGGCGGCCCCAAGTGCCACTGCGCTGTTGCCATCGAGAAAGACTTCGTCATTTTCAGGCTTGGCCGGCACTTGAAGGATCGGCCTTCCTCCGACGTGATCCTTTCCAAGCTCGTGTCCGACCCTGAAAGCCTTCTTGTTTTTGCCCGAAAGATCGGGATCCTTAAAGCGCTTTTCTATGAAAATATCTGCAGAATCTTCTCCCAGCATGAAGATACCCGCTATGAAACCAGCGACTATCATTGAGGAGAATTTCGGACTCCCAAGGTCTGACGCCCTTTTGGCAAGATCCAGGTCTATCATTTTCCTGCCTAATGAAGCGATCTCTTTCTCCATTGCCGAAGCATCTCCCAATATCTTCGTATCATCGGTGATATTTTCGGTTATGTTCGGGCGAAGCTGCGGAGAGAGGGCAAAGAGCCAGTCTATTCGGTCAAGGTACGCTCTTACAGGTTTGCCGGATACTCTTATCTGGGTGGAATTGTTTCCTCCTCTAACCCTCGACATGTATTCCCGGGTGGAGAATACATAATACCCGGCTTTTGTGAGCATCTGCCTGGCAAGGTCTTCGGCAGTCTGAAGTCCCAGCCCCGCCGCTGCGCAAAAAGAAATGGTCACCTCAGATCCGGGTGCATGGATCTTTTCCATATTGTTCCCTCCTTGGCTTCCTTAATGTTAAAAATTAAAATTGGACAATTTCTTGAACGGTTTCAAGAGTATACATTGAGAGCCTGAGCCCTTCAAGTAACCGCAGAGGATAATTACTGACATATTTTGACATAAAATAAAATAGTTATAAAATAATGGTTGCAGCAAATATCATAGGGATACGGAGGCATAACGATGGAAATCAAAGGAAGCAGGACAGAGAAGAACCTGTGGGAAGCTTTTGCAGGGGAGTCAATGGCGCGCAACAAATACACCTATTTTGCATCTGTTGCAAAAAAAGAAGGATACGAACAGATAGCCGCCATTTTCCTTGAGACGGCCGACAACGAGAAGGAGCATGCGAAACTCCACTTCAAGGCACTTTCAGGCATCGGTTCGACAGCAGAGAACCTAGTGGAGGCTGCTGAAGGCGAAAATTACGAGTGGAACGACATGTACCCGAGGATGGCAAAAGAGGCCGAGGAAGAGGGCTTCAGGGAACTTGCGGAAATGTTCAGAAACATCGCCAAGGTGGAGGCAGAACACGAAAAGCGATACAAAGAATTCGCGAAAAACCTCGAAGAGGGGCATGTCTTTCTGAAGGACGGAAAGGTATTCTGGAAATGCCGCAACTGCGGGGCGATCTTCGAATGCGCGGAAGCTCCCCAAAAATGCCCGGTCTGCAATCATCCGCAGGCGCACTTCGAGATCCGGGCCAAAAACTGGTAAATTCTTAAATGACACCACTTCAAAAAAATCTGAAACATTGAAGGAGGCGGCAAAGCCGCCCCCTTTTTTATGCAAAATTACCCTGCAAAATTACCCTACGGATCTTTTTGATTTTTTGATTGCGCTTGTCAAATTTCTTTAATATAATAACAAATCATGGCTGCTCAGAATTGATGAGTGGTCGGACGCAAAAGACTATGGCAATTTGCGGGGGTGTCATTAAATTGCGTTCATACCAGGAGGACCGGATCAACCTGATGGTCCTTGAAGCGGCAGAGACCTCGAATGTCCCCCTCGGAGCAGGTTCTGTCTCCATAATGCTCCGGGAGAGGGGAATAAAGATCAGCGAGGCGGGAGCAGGAAGGATCCTGAGATCGCTCAGAGAAAGAGGCTTCCTGAAAAGGGTCGGCTTCAGAGGCCATGTCGCCACCCACGAGGGCATCAAAAAACTTTCCTCATTGCGGAATGCCAGGGAGGCAGCCGGGACATTGGATATTCTGATGAATAATTCAGGAAATCTTAAGGGCCATTCAATGACAGACATCCTTACGGCAAGAAAGGCGATCGAACGGGAGGCGGCCATCCAGGCCGCTCTCAAAGCCACGCCCGAAGACATTGCAAAACTTGAGGAGGTCATCGAACAGCAGTACAGAGAGATGGAGAGGAAGAGCTATTATGCCGACATCTCCGCTGATTTTCACCGGGAGATCATGAGGATAGCGCGCATACCTCTTCTCAAAATTATGTATGAATTCATAGGGCTTTCGGTCGAATGGCAGATCTTCTTCATCGAGACCTTCAGGATCTATGATACCCCGCTCAATGTATCCCACGAAAATATACTGAAGGCAATAAAGGAGAGGGCCCCCCGAAAGGCTGCGGACCTGATGGAAGAACATCTGACGGATGTGATAGAAAATGTGGGCAATTTTACGGCTTTGCAGATGAAATTGGAAAGAGGGGGCATGAATTGAGAATGAAAGGCGCGCAGATCCTCCTCCATATGCTGAAGCTTCACGAGATAAAACATGTCTTTGGCCTGCCCGGAGAGACGACGCTCGGATTATACAGGGAATGGCTCAAATGCCCCGGTATTACTCACATACTGACACATGATGAGCGCTCGGCAGCCTTTATGGCAGAAGCTTACGCCAAAGTGACCGGCAAGGTCGGGGTGAGCGAAGCACCCAGTCCCGGTGCCGGCCATCCCGTTCCGGGAGTGATCGAGTCCTTCACAGGCTCAGTGCCGACGCTGTGCCTGACATCAGACGTTCCTTTCAACAGCGACAAGAAAAACATGCTCTCGGGATTTGACCAGAACAGCCTCTACAGCGCGATAACAAAGGAGAGCATCCTCGTCACGAGGGCTAAGGACCTGCCCTTTCTGATAAGAAGAGCCTTCAGAGTGGCAGTGAGCGGAAGGCCGGGTGCTGTCCACATGAGGATACCGATGGACGTCTATGAAGAAGAGGCCGAGGTCAGCGACCTCTATCCCGACCCATGCATGGCGAGGTGGCCTTACCAGCGTCCTATAGCGGATCTTAAGCAGGTAGTAAAGGCGATCGAGCTGCTTGCAGCGGCAAAAAGGCCCGTCATCGTATGCGGACAGGGCGCGCTTGTATCAGACGCAGGAGATGAAGTGGCAGCTCTTGCAGAGATGCTGAACATCCCTGTCGGCTGCACCATGACAGGGAAGGGAACTATCTCGGAAAGACATCCCCTCTCGATCCGCCTCGTGGGAGCCAGGGGGGGGACCAGTTATTCCAACAGGTTCCTTCAGACCGCGGATCTCGTATTTTTTATAGGCTCCAATACCGATTCAGCGGGGACCGACGGCTGGAAGCTGCCCCTTTCTGCAGCGGGACCAAAGATCATAAGCCTCAACATCGACGGCGTGGACGCATCGAACAGCTACAGAACAGAAGCAGTCATGGTCGGCGACGCAAAGGCCACACTGAGTTACATGCTCCAAAGGATAAGTGAGTCCGGGATCAGGGGCAGGGCCGGAAATGCCGCAGAGACAGCCCCCGCGATGGCGGAGCTCGACAGATCGACGGAGGTGCCGTGCAAATGCACCGGCATTCCGATAAACCCCATCCGTTTTGTGAAAGAACTGGAGGCGCTGCTTCCGGAAAAAAGCTTTGTAGTCGTTGAACCTTCGATGGCAAGCATATTCTCCGCGGCCTTCCTCGTCCAGAAAAGGCAGGGACGTATGTTTGTCTCAAACTACACAAACGGCGCATTGGGCTACTCTTTGCCGGCAGCAGTGGGAGTGGCTGTTGCATATCCCGACAGTACCGTCTTCGCGATGGGCGGTGACGGCAGTTTCCATTTCAACTGCGGCGAACTGGAGACATATTCAAGACTCGGGCTGAACATAAAAATGATCGTCTTCCAAAACGACGTTTTCGGTTGGATCAAGGGGGAGACGCAGCATATATACCGCTCGGACTTCTTCGCCACAAACTTCGGAAAGGTCGATTACGCGGGGGTGGCCAAAGCCTTCGGCGTGAGGTCATATAAGATCGATGATCCAAAGAACATAATGCCGGTATTAAAAGAGGCTATGGAGTACAGCGGCCCGGTACTTATAGAGGTCCCCGTCCCTGATGAGACTGAACTTGTCCCGCCGGTGCCGAGATGGATCGAGAGTGCGGAGAAAAACGGCATACCCTGCTGTTACTGAGAATGAGCAGAAGCAGATGTCCCCATGACGCATTATTACTTCAAAATGCCGATGCAAAGAGGCTTTCAAAGCTTTACCATCTTTCCATAAAAGAAAGGACGGTGCTTTGAATGAAAACCAGAAAAACCATAGCAGCAGCGCTTATCGTATGTTCCATGTTCCTGGCTGCGCCCTTCGCCTATGCAAGTATCGGCGACATACTGAAGGATGGGGCCCTGATATTCGGCGGAGGAGCGCTTGTGAAAGCAATAGGTCCTCAGCTGAACGATTTTATCAACACCCTGACATTCAACAAGGGAGTAAAGTTTGACGGCTACACCAAAGTCGTCCCTATAGTATCGATAGGCAACGGGACAAGGATAGGAGCCGCACAGGTCGGTGGAGTCACAAAGGCCGCAGTTGACCGAGTGAAGGCAGTCGGCCAGCTTGAGGGCGAGTTCAACAGGATCCGGGCGCAGGCATTGATCCCGATCGACTCCGAAAATCCGCTCCAGCAGTTCAAACGCGTACAGGGAGTCGGAGTGACGGCGATAATCGACATAAAGCTCTAGACGGCAAAAAGCAGAGCGGGGCCCGGACATGACGGAAACCGGGAAGCGAAAAGACGCAGCTGACATATTCCTGCGGGCAGTCAATGACATGCTGCCGGACTCAGCGGTAAAAAAAGCCCTCTCCACAGGTCTGCCCGGCAGCGATATGATCCTCATCGGCATCGGGAAAGCCTCGTGGACCATGGCAAAGGCCGCGGCGGAAGAACTCGGGGCACGGATCAGAGGCGGCGCAATAATCACAAAATACGGACACTCCCGCGGACCCATCCCGGGAATAGAGATTTATGAGGCCGGGCACCCGCTTCCGGACATAGAAACGCTCAGGGCGACAGAGAGGATACTGGAGATCACCGGAAACCTTGAAGCTGGACAAACAGTTCTTTTCCTGGTCTCGGGAGGAGGATCCTCACTCTTCGAAAAACCTCTTCCCGGGCTCTCGCTTCAGTCGTTGACAGATATAACTTCGGCACTGCTCCTTGGAGGAGCGAGTATCGACGAACTCAATACCGTAAGGAAACACCTGTCGTCAGTAAAGGGTGGAAGGTTCGCCCTTCACTGCGCGCCGGCAAAAATATACCAGATAACTCTTTCGGACGTATTGGGCGACAGGCTTGACATGATAGCTGCCGGGCCTGCGTCATCTGATCCCTCGACATCGGAAGATGCGCTGTATGTACTTGAAAAGTACGGGATAAAGGTCCATGAGGAGATCCTTTCCGCACCGGGATCCGAGACCCCAAAATCTCTGGACAATGTCACATTTCGGATGGCAGGCAACATAGCCGGTCTCTGCCGGGCTGGAAAGAGGTCTGCAGAAAACTGCGGCTACCTGACTGACATAGTTACGGAGAGGCTTGAGGGAGAAGCTGAACAGGCAGGACGGAATGTTGCCAGATATGCGCTTGATGAGTTCGTTAAGTACGGCCCCGGCTTTAAAAGGTGTCTGATATGGGGGGGAGAGACCACCGTAAGGGTGACCGGCGGCGGAAAAGGCGGAAGAAGCCAGGAGCTCGCGCTTGCAGCGGCAGAGCAGATCTCCGGGAAGAAAGGCATAGTGATCCTCTCCGCAGGTTCAGACGGTACGGACGGTCCCACAGACGCCGCCGGGGGCATAGTTGACGGCTCAACATGGGAAAAGATCCGTGCTGCGGGCTGCGACCCCATGAAGATGCTTAAGGACAACGACTCTTACACCGCCCTGGAAGCGGCGGGAGCATTGTTCAAACCCGGTCCAACCGGCACGAATGTAAACGATTTAGTGATCGCCCTTGCTTAGACCATAAGTTTAAAACTTCACTTGTAATATGGCTTTATTCCATAATTTGAAAGCTTTTATCATGCCAACAAAACCATTATAATAAAATAGCGCTTTTAAGCTGACATAGAATCAAAACAAAGACTTTCCCATATGGATCAAAGGTGTGGTGGCAATGTCAGGAAGGACCGGAGCAGCAGTCAAAAGCTTTTTCCTGATAGTGCTTGGAGTATTTATTTTCCAGGCCCTCTTCGCCAACGCGTCCGGAGCTGCAGAAGATCAGCTGCTGAAGATACGGGTGGGATACTCCACGCACGAGAGATCCGCCCACATATCGCCAGAAAACAACGAATACGGCTACAGCTATGACTATCTTCAGGAGATCTCACAATACTACAACTGGGAGCTGGAATTCGCCCCCGGAACTGAAAAGGAGTCCCTCGAGAGGCTCTCGGACGGCCGGGTCGACATTATCAGCCATGTCCATTACAACGACGAGATCAAGGATCTTGTCGATTATTCTACAAGGGAATCGGGTTCATGCAGAGTGGGGCTATATGTACTCAAGAGCAGGGAAAGCATCTCACCGGATGACTTAAGTTCGTTCAACGGGAAACGTATCGGGGTGTTTGCCCCGATAAGACAAGTCCAGATCCTGAAAAGAAGCATATCTGATTCCGGAGCAACGACGGATCTGGTGAAATTCGATACGGCGGGAAAGCTCATAGAGGCATTGAAAGAGGGTTCGGTCGACGGGGCCCTGATCTCAGGGAACAACATCCCGGGGGATCTTAAATTAATCAAGGCCTTTCCCGAACAGCCCTTCTATTTTGCCGTAGCTGAGGGCAACAGGGAGCTGCTTCTGAAGATCGACAGCGCTATGCAGAACATTATGCTCATGGACCCCTCCTTCAGAAACGACCTTTTTAAAAAACATTACGGGAAGAACCTGGCATGGGAATCCATCCTCACTTTGAAGGAAAAGGAGTTCATCGAACAGTCTCCCGTGCTTGTCGTCTCCTACGACCCCGGGTGGCAGCCTTTCGAGTATTACGACAAGCGGAACAAGCAAATGGCGGGGATAAACTCGGAAATATTGAAACTTGTTGAGGAGTACACGGGACTGAAAATGAAAATTAGCCATTCCCCCTCCTGGAACGAAGCGCTCCGGAGGATGCGCGACGGAGAGATCGACATTCTCACAGGCGTGAACAGGAGCTTCATCTGGGGGGCGAAAAACAACTTCAGGCTGACAAAGGCGTTTCTGAATGCCCCGATAGTGATGGTGATGAACAGAAAGAGCGGCAACATAGAAGAGAAGATCGCCCTTCCGAGGGACTATTTCCTCTCTGAAGTCGTAGAGTCCTTCCACAAATTTGACGATACCGTATATCTCGCATCTCAGGAAGAGTGCTTTGACGCCCTTGTACATAACAAAGTATCGGCTACCTTCGCAAATTCATACGTTGCAAATTATCTCATCAGCCTTCCCCACTACAGCAGCCTCTACACGATCAACTACGGAGAACTTAACGAAGAGGTCTCTTTCGGCATCTCCAAAAGATGCGACCCGATACTCGTATCAATAATAAACAAGGCTATCAACTCTATCCCGGAAGAGGCTATAAACGGGATCATTATCAGACACAGCTACAGCAGGGGCAAGGTATCCTTCATTGACATGATATATGAACACCATGTGGAGCTGGCAAAGGGGATCACCCTCCTGCTCATCCTGCTGGTCATCGGGACAACGATGGTCGCAATTTCGAAATCCATTGACAAGAAGCACCTTAAAAAGCTGCTCTACTATGACTCCCTGACCGGATTCAAAAACTACAACAGTTTTAAAGAGGAAGTCCCTGGTATCATAAAGGAAAACCCGGGTGTCAATTTTGCAATGCTTTTTATCGACATAGTAGAGTTCAAGTTCATAAACAGCTCGTTCGGCTACGAAGAGGGCGACAGAGTCCTTAAAAAGGTCGCTTCTGCACTGGAAAAGGTGCTCGAGGGCTCAAGGGAGACTTTCGCAAGGGTGACGGCAGACCATTTCGTCATACTCCTCAGCTATGAAAAGTTCAAATCGATAGACATAAGGATAAAGATCCTGTTCGGCGAACTGGAGAATCTCACTTCAAAGGGAGAAAAGGGCTATAGCCTGATATTCAACGGAGGGGTCTACCTTATTGAGGACCGCGAAATTTCTGTAGACGCTGCAGTGGATAACGCAACGTTCGCCAAGAACACTATCAAACAGAAGCACAAGACAGCTTATGCTTACTACGACAGGAAAATACTGAGCAGGATCAACAAGGAAAAAGAGATAGAGTCGTCAATGAGGGAGGCGCTGAGAAATGGCGAATTCATGCCCTATTTCCAGCCAAAGGTCGACTGTTACACCGGCAGACCTGTAGGAGCGGAGGCCCTCGTGAGGTGGATAAAGCCAGATGGAGAGATCGTACTTCCCGACCTTTTCATACCCTATTTTGAAAAGAGCGGCTTCATTACTAAGATAGACATGTACATGTTCGGCGAGGTCTGCAGGACCCTCAGGAAATGGAAGGATGAGGGCAGGAAGCCGTTGCCCCTTTCATGCAACTTTTCATATCTGGACATAGCTGGAAGCAACTTCACAAAATACCTGAAGATCATGTCTCAGCGGCACGACGTTCCGCCGGACATGCTCGAGCTCGAATTGACCGAGTCGGTCGCGGCGCAGCATATCGACCTGGTGAAGTCGCGCGGCAGGGAATTGTCAGACTATGGATTCAGGCTTTCGATCGACGATTTCGGGTCAGGGTATTCATCCCTTTCGCTTCTCCAGATGCTTGAGATCGACGTCCTGAAGCTCGACAGAGATTTCGTACAGAGGGGGCTTTTGGGCAAACTCTCGCATGACCTGGTCGAAGGGCTGGTAAACGCATTCAAACAGAACTCGATGCAGGTCGTCTTTGAGGGGATAGAGACCGAAGAACAGCTCGATTTCGTAAAGAGTTTCGGATGCAGCATCGTTCAGGGCTATTACTATTCAAAGCCCTTGTCGCTCAGTGAATTCGAAGAAAAATATCTGAACTGATGAAGAGATAAAAAACAACAAAGAGCGGATGATCATATGTCCGCTCTCCCTATGTTTTAACGACAGTATATTTTATTCCGAAGCCTTACGGATGATATCAGCAATCATTTCTGTTCCTTTTGGGGTCATGTTCACAATATCTTCAAGATCAGAATCAGAAAAATTGGAAAAATCAAATTTAGCCTTTTTGAGTATCGCTGTTCCTATATGATGTACCGCTTCTTTGTTCTTTTTGTATATCCTGCCCTCAAGTTTCTTCATTTTCTCATCAAGTTCTTTCATAAGAACTTCGGGGCTTCTTCTTACTCTCTTTGGAGAACCCTCTTTTTTCGGTTTTGCCATAATATGATCATTCCTTTCTTATTTTATTCAAATTACTTATATCTTCTACGCATCAAGATATAACGTTTTGAGTATAACTAAAATGCTCTCTCTTGTAAAGAGAAGCTAAATTTCAAAAATATAAAATGATTTTAAATTATAAAGACGAACTTTTCCAGAGAATATCATTTATATTGGGAATATGTTTAATAATATTCTCTTTTTTTAAGTACTCTGCAGTTTTTTTAAGCTCATCTACGTCTTTTTTAGTAATTCCCGTAAAGTAATCATATTTTGACAACATTTTTATTATCTCTTTTTCAGAGAGGCCTGTCTCTTTTTTCAGCATCGGCATATTATCCGGCAAAGACTCAACTGCCTTTATGCGGATCTTTTCCCGTTCCGTGAGGTATTTTTCTACCGCAGTCCTGTTTTCGTCCGCGAACTTCCGGCCTGCAACGATGAGGCTGAGTCCGTCAATGTGTCCCTTTCCGTCTGAAAGTATCCTGCAGCCTCCTTTTTCAGCCCTCAGTATCTCCGTGCCCGCAAGGAGAGCTGCATCCACCCTGCCGGCTATCAGCGAGGAAGCTGCGGTCCTGAGGGTCATGGAATAAAACTCGACATCCTTCTCTGAGATCCCCTCTTTATTCATCAGCTCCACAAAGAGCTGATGGACGACAGAACCCCTCAATCCGCCGATCTTTTTTCCCTTCAGTTCTGATACCGATCTTATTTTGGGATTTTTGACCACGATCGCAAATGCTTCCGGAGATCTGCTGTTTGCCCCGATTATCGTGATATCTGCCCCGTTGGCTATCCCTACAAGGGCGGCAGCGGCACCTAGCCCCTCCGCAATGTCAAGCTCTCCGGCAGCCATAGCCTGCACCTGTTTGGGCCCTGAGGGAAGATCGATATACCTGATCTTGTACTCCCCCTCAAAGGACCTTTCGTAGACCCTGCCATCCGCAGCTGCCATCGCAGGGAGGTTCAGCGGGAGTTTCCACATCGCTATCCTGATCTCCCTCTCTCGTGCTCCTGCCGCACCGGAGAGAGAAAGTAAAAAGATCACCATCAAAGCCGTTTTTTTCAGCAAAGTCATCAGCTCCTAAAAATCATCGGGGAACGGCATCCACCGCCGGCCCCCGATAATGTCTGCTCTCAGGCATCTGTCTGTGTTATTTCGAAAGGGACTCCTCTACTGCAACTGAGACCGCTACAGTAGCTCCGACCATCGGATTGTTGCCCATTCCGATCAGGCCCATCATCTCGACATGCGCCGGGACGGAAGAGGAGCCGGCGAACTGCGCATCGCTGTGCATGCGGCCCATCGTGTCGGTCATGCCGTAGCTGGCCGGTCCGGCTGCCATGTTGTCGGGGTGGAGCGTCCTGCCGGTGCCGCCGCCGGAAGCAACAGAGAAGTATTTCCTCCCGTTCTCCACTGTCCATTTTTTGTATGTACCCGCAACGGGGTGCTGGAATCTGGTCGGGTTGGTAGAATTTCCAGTGATGGAAACGTCAACGCCCTCGTGGATCATCACTGCCACGCCTTCGCTCACATCATCGGCCCCAAAGCAGCGGACCTTCGATTTTTCACCTGAGGAGAAGGGGCGTTCCTCAACTATCTTCAGCGCACCCGTATAATAGTCATACTTCGTCTCAACAAGGGTAAAGCCGTTTATGCGGGAGATTATGTATGCCGCGTCTTTGCCGAGCCCGTTGAGTATGACCCGGAGCGGTTCCTTCCTCACCTTGTTGGCAGTCCTTGCTATGCCTATCGCTCCCTCTGCTGCCGCGAACGATTCATGTCCGGCTAGGAAGCAGAAGCACTTCGTCTCCTCCCGAAGAAGCATCGCTGCCAGATTTCCGTGCCCGAGGCCGACTTTTCTCTGATCAGCGACAGAACCCGGGATACAGAAAGCCTGAAGGCCCTCACCGATCTTTTCAGCAGCTTCCGCTGCTGTCCGGACTCCCGCCTTCAAAGCTGCAGCCGCACCAAGCGTATATGCCCAGACAGCGTTCTCAAATGCGATCGCCTGAACTCCCTTGACTATATGTTCGACATCTATCCCGCGGGAAAGGCAGAGGGTCCTCGCCTCTTCAAGATCACCGAGCCCTATCTTCTCAAGAAAGGGGCCGATCTGCCCCATTCTCCTAGCACAGCCTTCAAATGTGACCATTATTCTCTCCCCCTTTTTACTCTTTACGCGGATCTATCACTTTCACTGCTTCAGCGAAACGACCGTAGGTGCCGGTGTTCTTTTCCAGCGCCTCTTTCGGATCCACTCCCTTGCGTATGGCTTCCATCATCTTTCCGAGCTGGACGTATTTATAGCCTATGACCTCGCTGTTCTCGTCCAGGGCAAGTTCCGTGATGTAGCCCTCAGCCATTTCCAGATACCTGACTCCCTTCGGAAGGGTCCCGTACATAGTCGCGACCTGGGAGCGAAGTCCCTTTCCAAGGTCTTCAAGGCCGGCTCCCAGGGGCAGGCCGCCCTCTGAAAAAGCGCTCTGGCTTCTGCCGTACGCAATCTGAAGGAAAAGTTCGCGCAATGCAACGTTGATCGCATCGCAGACAAGATCCGTGTTGAGGGCCTCAAGAAGTGTCTTCCCGGGAAGTATCTCCGCGGCCATGGCGGCCGAGTGGGTCATTCCTGAACAGCCGATAGTTTCAACGAGTGCTTCCTGGATGATCCCTTCCTTGACATTCAGCGTCAGCTTGCATGCTCCCTGCTGCGGCGCACACCAGCCCACACCGTGGGTGAAGCCGCAGATGTCTGAGATCTGCTTCGACTCTACCCACTTTCCTTCCTGGGGAATAGGGGCAGGGCCGTGTTTTGCCCCCTTTGCAACGCATACCATCTCTTCGATCTCTCTTGAACATTGCATGTGACTCATCCTCCATAGTGATTTTGTGGATATATTTCCATTGCACTCTATAGTCAGTATCTCAGTACTCCCATTCAAACGGGGGGCTGCCTGCCTCGGTCAGCCTTTTCTTCATGTCTGCACATATCTTCGCCAGCACATCTTCAGTGCGCCCCTCGCACCTCGCGACAAGCACAGGCTGAGTATTGGAGACTCTCACCAGTCCCCAGCCGTCGTTATATACTATCCTGACCCCATCCACGGTTATGGTCTCCAGGCCTTCGGAAAGCGCCCTTTGCTTCACCCTTTCCACGACCCCGAATTTTTTGTCGTCGGAGCAGTCATACCTTGTCTCTGTAGTTGAAGGATATACCGGGATCACAGACATGAGCTCCGACAATTTCTTATCGCTGTGGGAGAGGATCCTGCAGAGCCGGCCTGTGGCATAGAAGGCGTCGTCGTACCCGTAGTACTCGTCCGCAAAGAACATATGGCCGGAGACTTCTCCTGAAAAGAGGGCCTTTTCCTCCCTCATCTTCGCCTTTACAAGAGAGTGGCCGGAATTCCACCAGATCGGCCTCCCGCCGAGCCTGATCACTTCTTCTGGAAGCGCCATTGAGCTTTTGACCTCGCAAATTGCTACAGCACCCGGGTTTTTCGGCAGGATCTCCTGCCAGAAGAGGGCCATCAGCCTGTCGCCCCAAATGATCTCACCCCTGTCGTCTACCACGCCTATACGGTCCGAGTCACCGTCAAAACCTACACCGAGATCGGCTCCTTCCGCAAGGACAGTCTCAATGAGTTTGGGAAGGTTTTCTCTCTTAGTGGGATCAGGATGGTGATTGGGGAACGTTCCGTCCGGTTCGCTGTAGAGTTCGGCAACATCACAGCCTATCCTCCGCAGGAATTCGGGGGGCATATATCCCTGCCGTGCCGTTGCCAGAGTCACAGACTATCTTGGGTTTGCGCGGCCCCAGTTTTATCTTCGAGACAAGCATGTCCAGATACTCTTCGTTGATCCCGGCAAAGCGAAGTGATCCGGGGTCATCGGCAGTTACCATGCGGTCCTCTTTTATTATCCTCATGATCTCCCGGATGTCGTCGCCCCAGAGGGTAGCCTTGTCGTATGCGACCTTCAGGCCATTGAATTCTTTCGGGTTGTGGCTTCCCGTCACCATGAGGCCGCCGTCAGCACCGAGGTGATACATGCTCCAGTAGAACGTCGGAGTCGAAACGAAGCCGATGTCCGTAACGCTTATCCCGGCCTTCATCATCCCAGCGGCAGCGGCAGCCTTGATCCTTGTCGTCGAAAGACGGACATCGCCGCCCAGGGTCGCTTTTCTGACGCCCCTGGCCAAGAGCCATGTCCCGAACGCATAACCAACGGACATAACGAATTCATCCGTAAGCTCGGTATCCGCGATACCCCTTATGTCATATTCCCTGAATATGTGTTCCGGCACGAAAGCCATATGGACACCCCCATTAATGTGGCCTGATGTACAATTATAGACTAATGGCATATATTACTCCAGTGACCGGCCTCAATAGACTTGGTGACAAAGTTCTTATATAATATTTACATGAGATAATTTTCATTCTTCCTTATTGAACAGTTATAAAATTTTTCCGACAAAGAGATGATGACATGGAGAAGATAAGGATCGAAAAAACTTCCGCACCAAAACCGAAATGTGACGTCAGCAAGATAGGATTTGGGACTGTATTCTCGGATCACATGTTTGTCATGGACTACGAAAAGAAGAAGGGGTGGTACGATCCCAGGATCGTTCCTTTCGGCCCTTTTATGATATCTCCGGCTGCGACAGTGCTCCACTATGCGCCTGAGATATTTGAAGGGATGAAGGCCTACCGTACCCCCGAAGGAAAGGTGCAGCTCTTCAGGCCCATCGAAAACGTCAAAAGGATGAATATATCGGCTGAGCGCATGTGTCTGCCACAGATCGACGAAGAGATGATGATGGAGGCACTGAAGGAGATCGTGAGAGTGGATCAGGACTGGGTCCCGAGCGAACCGGAAACGTCGCTCTACATAAGGCCCTTCATGTTCGGCACGGACGAACAGCTGGGCATCCACACACCGCACCACTGTATCTTCTCGATAATTACGTGCCCGGTCGGCTCGTACTTCAAGGAAGGGATCAACCCCGTCCGCATTGCGATAGAGAAGGACGACGTAAGGGCCGTAAAGGGAGGAACGGGCTTTGCAAAGTGCGGCGGCAACTACGCGGCATCGCTGCGCGCCGGAGAGAGGGCTGAGGCTCAGGGATACTCACAGGTCCTCTGGCTTGACGGAGTGGAGAGGAAATATATCGAGGAAGCCGGCGGGATGAACGTAATGTTCAAGATCGACGGCAAGGTCGTTACTCCGGCTCTTCTTGGCTCCGTCCTTGCAGGTATAACAAGAAAATCCCTGATAGAGATACTCAAGTCATGGAATATCCCCGTAGAAGAACGCCTGATAAGCCTGGATGAGCTTTTTGACGCGATAAACACCGGCCGTCTTGAGGAGTGCTGGTGCTGCGGAACGGCTGCGGTAATTTCTCCGATAGGCGAGCTTGCCTATGACAACAAAAAGTTCATTATCAATGATTTCAAGACAGGAGATCTTACAAAGAGGCTCTTCGATGAACTTACGGGTATCCAGTGGGGCAAGAGGCCGGATCCGTTCGGCTGGACAGTCCCGGTAGTCTAGCCTTCAGCTGCAATAAAAAAATCAGGGGCCGCCAGCTTTTTCGGCGGCCCTTATGTGTTATCAGTATCCCTCGGGGATCCTGTCCCTGAAATCATTTGCCTCCCTGTCGAACATCATAAGCTTGAGCGAGAGATTCTCTATCTGCCTTCTGACCTGGTCCGGGGAGGTCCCTCCCAAAGTATTTCTCCTCTCCATCGATCTTCTTGGAGAGAGCAGCGGGAGAAGGTCTTCCCTGACTTCAGGGATGTGGTTCTGCCACTCTTCCAGGGTGAGAGATGTCAGAGGCCTTTTGCTGTCCAGACAGTATCTCACTATCCGGCCGACCTTTTCATGGGCGTTCCTGAATGGTACTCCCTGAAGAACAAGGTATTCGGCAACATCCGTTGCAAGGATCAGTCCGTCGCTGAACCCCCTCTTTGCCGCCTCCTCGTCCACTTCGACCTCACTGATCAGGGACGGGAGCACTGAAAATATTCCGTGCAGACATTCCAGCGTCCTGAGCAGCGAGCGCTTGTCATCCTGAAGGTCACGGTTGTATGTAAGGGGTATCCCCTTTGTCATGGTAAGGAGGTCCATCAGCGCGCCGTTGAGCTGCCCGGCCTTCCCCCTGAGTATCTCAAGGACATCCGGGTTCTTTTTCTGGGGCATTATGCTGGAGCCTGTGCAGAAGGAGTCAGGAAGCTTCACCCAGCCGAACTCGGAAGAGAAATATATGACCAGGTCTTCCGAAAGCCTGCTCACATGGCCCCCGAAGACGGCCGCGAAGTACAGTACATCCATAAAATGATCGCGGTGGGCCACGGTGTCCATGCTGTTTCCCGATACCGAGGAGAAGCCAAGGTCCCTGCAGGTGAACTCCCTGTCAAGGGGGAGGGTCGATCCCGCCAGCGCCCCGCAGCCGAGCGGGGACTCATCCACCGAATCATAGGCGTCGAAAAGTCGTTTTGCATCCCTCATGAAGGCGTGGGCATGCGCCATCCAGAACTGTCCCATTGAGATCGGCTGAGCCTGCTGGAGGTGAGTGTATCCGGGGACGACCGTTTCAGTCTGTTCCCCGGCTTTTTTCAGAAGTACCGATATGAGCTCTTTGAGACCGTCCCATATGTTGAGAAGTTCCTTGCGCAGATAGAGCCTGACAGTTGTATTGGACTGATCATTCCGGCTGCGTCCCATGTGAAGCTTGGCGCCTGTTGCACCACAAAGCTCTGTCAGCCTTGATTCTACGTTCATATGCACATCTTCAAGAGATACTTTGGGGATGAATTCCCCACTTTTGATCTCATCTGCTATCAGGGAGAGGTTTTTTTCTATGATCGATGCCTCTTCATAAGAAAGCAGTCCCACGTGGCCGAGCATACGGACATGAGCAATGCTTCCCCTTATGTCCGCAAGGGCCATGATCCAGTCCAGATCGAGTGACTGCGTAAATTTCTGGACTGCTTCGTCCGTGTCCTGAGAAAATCGGCCTTTCCACATCATCTATCCCGTCCTTTGCTTTCTTTGGCATCTTTGCCAGAATTTGATCCGATAAGGGTGGAAACTATTATAACAGCACTTATTTGGGTGGGGCAGCTCGGATCCTGTTCCGGTCACTCTTCCTCCAATTCCTGGAACCGGGCAAGCCTTGAGTTTGCCTCGCTTTCAGAGTCCCTGAAATCAAGGGCCCTGGTCCATGCTTTCTTTGAGATCTCGAGCATCCCCGCCTCTTCCCAGAGGTCGCCGCATCTTATCATATCGTTTCCGGTCGTCCCCCTCATCTCGGCAAGGAAGCCGATGTGTACCTGAAGGGCAGCCATGGATATCACATCAAGCGCGTTATGGTAAAAGACACCTCTAAGGGGCGAGGCATCCGAGCTTGCAAGGAAGTTGGTATATATCCGCGGTATCTCCCTTCCGGGCACATCTTCGCCGCTTCTGTGAACGCCGAGGATCCTCTGCTCGACCGTTGAAAGTGAGCAGGAAGGAAGCCTGCCTCTGTAAAAGTGCCTCGCAAGCATGAGCAGGTCCATGTGAGGTCTGCCTTCCCAGCAGGGAGCGGACTTTGCGAGCCTGTGTCTGATCCTGAGGATGGGTAGGTCGAAGGACCTGCCGTTGAAAGTCACCAGTCCGTAATCATTCTCGGGGAGCTCCGACTCAAGTGCTCTGAGCCAGTTCCTCTCCCATGCCGGTCCCGCCATAAAGAGCTGGACCACCCGGAAGGATCCCTCTCCGTTGAAGCCGAGCCCCACCAGAAAGGCGTAGGCACCTCTGGTCCCGGAAAGGCCCGTGGTTTCAAGGTCAAGGTAGACCGACCGCTTCTTTCCTCCCCAGAAGGACAGGAGTTCGCCTGATGGCGAGGTATCTGTAAGGGCCCTGTGCCCGTACTGCCTTCCGTAAGGGATCACGCGTTCCATCCTGTATACTCCCCTGGCCGTCCATTTTCCTTCGGGAAGTCCCAAAACATCGACCTCATTGGGAAGTCGGGATCCGGAAGGGATCACCGGACCTTCGAAATCGTCGGGAAGAAAGGCGTCCAGCCTTCCGAAGAGTTCAGTATCGCGCCCCATATTATCCTTCATCTGATCTCACCAGATCTATAACTGCTATCTCAGGCGGTGCAAACAGCCTGACGGGAGGACCGACGAATCCCGCACCGTTGCTTACGTAAAGACACCCTCCGCATTTGAGTTTTTTCAGACCTCTGGTATATCCTGCGATCCTGTGCCTGGAAGAGATCAGGGGAAAAAGCTGTCCTCCGTGGGTATGCCCTGAGAGCTGAAGGTCGAAGTGCCCCTCGGTACCCTTTTCCACAATGGGGCGGTGCCTCAGCAGAAGAAGGAATTTATCCCTCTGCTCCCTCTCGTAAGATAGAACAAGGGTCTCAGAGCGTGAGAGGTTCCACTGTCCCTTTACAAGATGATCCCTGTCATCTGCGCCTGCTATTATGATCCCGCCCGTTTCGGCAGCCTCGGTCCTCAGGACCTTCATTCCCGCGGATTCCATGAAGAAGACGGCTTCGTCGATATCGTCATAATAGTCATGGTTGCCTGGAACGGCATACATTCCGAATCTGGGCTTTATACGTTTCAGCATCGATATCTCACGCCTCCGGCCGGCAAGTTTTCCGTCGGCCAGATCTCCGGTCACTACTACGATGTCAGGGTCCGCCTCCCTTACCTTCCGCAGTATCTGGGCGAGCAGGGGCAGACCGACGAAGGGGCCAAGGTGGAGGTCAGTCAGCTGTACTATCCTGAGCCTTTTACAGCCCTCGGGAAGTTTGGAGGTCGGCACTCTGATCATAGTTTTCTGTACTGTGTTGGCCTGCTTTATGCCCATTCCCGTCACAGCCAGTCCCATGACGAAAGCTGCGGAGAGTTCAGACGCCCCCGATAATTTGAATGAGGTGAAGTATTGTATCAGGTCGATAAGCAAAAACGAGAGAAATGTTATGAGAACGAAGAACATCCAGACTCCGCCGACCCTGTCGGTCCATTTTCTTCCTTCGTCTGAACTGATCCTCTCAGTCCTTCTCGAAACGTAGAGGACGAGCATCATCAGGATGCTCCATATCAGCCACGCCAGACTGATCATTTTTCCGCCCGCAGCCGCAGCGATCCTCGCGTAAATGAAGATGTGCATGAAGATCACTGCCGCGCCGGATATCACCCAAAGTATCGGATGTTCCGAAAATCTTTTCTCGTATGCCCTGTCGTTCATTATATCTGCGCCGAATACAATCTTCCGAAGGACTCAAGTATCTTCTGCCATATCGGTCTTTTTTCCCACTCGCTCAGATGCAGTTCCTCAGAATCCTCGATATCGGCAAGGAAGTGTTGTGCAAATTCCCCGTTGAGCCCCTTGTCATATATGAAGAGCTGGTTTTCGAAGTTGATCTCGAGGCTTCTTACATCCATGTTGCATGTGCCCACCGAGGATATGTCGTCATCAGCAAGGAGGGTCTTTGTGTGGATGAATCCTTTTCTGTAGCGGAATACCCTTACTCCGGCCCTCAGCAGCGGCTCAATGTTGCCGCGGCTTCCCCAAAAGACAAGGAAGTGGTCTTTTATTGCCGGCATCATCACCCTTACGTCCACTCCTGCAAGGGATGCCGTCATCATCGCGTTCATCAGGATCGGACCGGGGACAAGATATGGGGTCGTTATCCAGGCCCTTTCCCTAGCCCTTGATATCATGCTGAAATAACCCATCGATATGGAATGCCAGGCGCTGTCTATGCCGCTTGCGACTACCTGCAGGGGTAAGACGGGAAGGCGGGAGAGATCCTGTTCGTGCATGTTCCCGCACTCATCGCACGATACGTCCTCGCAAATCTTGTCGGGATCCTCTCCCGATCTCATGCACCAGTCGTAAAGGAATATTTTGTGAAGCTCGGCCACAGACTCCCCTTCAAGACGCACATGGGTATCCCGCCAGTGCCCCAGACGGCCCTTCCCGAGATATTCGTCGCCTATGTTCAGTCCTCCTGTGAAGGCTACAGCTCCGTCGATGACTATTATTTTCCTGTGATTGCGGAAATTCATCTTTCTCCTGAACATAGGGAAAGAGACCGGCATGAATGAATGACACTCAACACCGGCACTTTTAAGAGCCTCAGTATATTCGCGCTTAAGCTTCCAACTCCCGACTGCATCATAGAGGACCCGTACCATCACTCCCCTTGAAGCAGCTTCCGTAAGGATGTCCCTTATCTCACTGCCGATGCCGTCATCCTTAATGATGTAATACTGCATGTGAATGAATTTTTTTGCCTTCCTGAGCTCGCTTTTGATCGAACCAAAGGTTTCCTCGCCATTGATAAGGATGTCCACTTTGTTTTTTAGGGTCAGGTCTGCTCCGCTGGCAGTATGTATTGCTTTTCCGATCAGGAACCTTTTGTCCTGAGTAAAGGGAGTCATGTCAACGGGCATATCCTTCGACGGTTTGAAGAGTTTTCTGTTCCTTATGTTTTTCAGGTCAGGACCCAGGATCATATATACGATAACCCCAATGACCGGTATCAGCACCAGGGTCAGGAGCCAAAGTATAGTCCTGTCCGGGTTCTGCCCCTCCATGAAAATGACAATGCCGATTATGAACGCATAGACTATGAGGATATGCCAGGTATAATTTTTAGCTGCATGGAAGAAGGATGCGATTTCAGCTGTAAACCTGGGGTGAAGGGAGAGTCCTTCCTTCACCGAATAGATCACTGTACTGTCGATAAAATCAATTATTGTCGGCATGAGTCCTGCGACAAAGGCTGCCAATATCATTAAAAGAACAAATTTGGTCGTCTTCCACATTAGTCTCTCACGCCCTTCAGCATTCTATTATATCTGATATAATTTATAGTCGTAACTGCAACTTTGCATAGACGGGAGAGCTATTTATGATCCGTTTAAAATTTGAACCGCGCCTTGACAACCCTGCATGGGTAAACATACTGATACCGGTAGCAGCGGTCGTCTTCGGCCTATTGGCCGGCGGGCTGCTTTTTTCGGTACTTGGAGTAAATCCTTTCGAGGCATATTTGGCAGTGCTCAACGGGGCTTTCGGCAGCATATACGGACTTAGCGAAATAGTGACAAAAGCCATCCCCATCACACTTACCGCCCTTGCCGGACTCATCTGTTACAAGATGCTGATCTGGAACATTGGGGCAGAGGGACAGCTCTGTATGGGAGCTATCGCCACAGTGGCCGTGGTGAGGTTTTTCTTTGTTGACAACTGGGCATTGATGTTCATTATCATGTTCATCACAGCGGGCATAGCCGGAGGGCTCTGGGGAGGGCTTGCCGGCTTCCTTAAGGCAAGATGGAACGTCAATGAGACTATAACTACGCTCATGCTTAACTATGTCGCGATAAACATCTCTGAATACTTCATCTACGGGCCATGGAAAGATCCTATGAGCATGGGATTTCCATTTACTGCAAATTTCCCGGATGCTGCGAGGCTTTGGGTCTGGGGAAACACAAGGATCCACGCCGGCATTTTCATAGCGCTGACAGCAGCCGTGATCCTTCAGGTGATACTCAAAAGGAGCAAATGGGGATATGAAATAAGGGTAATAGGCGAAAATCCCCGGGCCGCACGTTACGGAGGCATGGATATAGCCGGGAACATCCTGCTTGTTACCTTCATCGGAGGCGCGATAGCCGGTCTGGCCGGCATGGGGGAGATAGCCGGACTGCACGGGAGGATGAGCAGGGGCTTTACGATGGGGTACGGCTACACAGGCATTATTGTTGCATGGCTTGCAAGGCTTTCCCCGATCTATGTGCCATTGGTATCCTTCCTCATGGGCGTCCTGCTGGTCGGAGGGGATACTCTCCAGGTCGTTATGGGTCTGCCGATGGCAAGCCTCCAGATACTGCAGGGGCTGATCCTCTTTTCAGTGCTTGCCGCAGAGACGCTTTCAAGATTCAGGATAAAGATCGTAAGAGTTTCAGCAGGTACTGCGGAGGAGGCAAAATAGATGGATTTCCTTATAGCTATACTGGCTTCCGCGGTAAGAAGCGGTACACCGGTCCTTTACGCAACCCTGGGGGAAGTGATATCCGAAAGAGCCGGGGTCATGAACCTGGGCCTTGAGGGAGTCATGCTCGTGGGTGCATACACCGGGTTCGCGGTAACAAGGTCCACAGGCGACCCCTGGCTGGGCATCCTGGCATCATTTGCAGCAGGTGCGGCGATAACACTGATACATGCATTTCTTTGCATAACCCTGATGTGCAACCAGGTAGTGAGCGGGCTTGCAATGGTCCTGACAGGCTATGGACTAAGTGCCCTTCTCGGAAGGGGAGTCATTGGCGAAACGATATCCGGCATGGCCCCCCTCAGGATGCCCATACTCGGTGACATACCCTTCATTGGCCCTATTTTTTTCCAGCACAACACAATGGTTTACCTCTCATACGTCCTTATTGCGCTGCTCTGCTGGTTCCTTTTCAGGACACGGCCGGGACTCAACCTGAGAGCCGTCGGAGAGAATCCCCGTGCAGCCGATGCAATGGGTCTTCCCGTGACTGCGATCCGATACTTCTACTGTATGTTCGGGGGCGGGCTTGCTGGGATAGGAGGCGGCTACCTCTCAGTTGTCTACGCACAGATGTGGATCGAAGGCATGACAGCCGGAAGGGGATGGATAGCTGTAGCCCTGGTGATATTCGGACTTTGGAATCCGGCCCGCGCTGCTTTGGGAGCATATCTTTTCGGAGGTGTAGAGGCGCTTCAGCTGAGGATGCAGGCGATGGGCTCCAGCATTTCAGCCTCGCTACTCCTGACTTTGCCATATCTGATGACTATCATCGTCCTGACACTGGTCGCAATAAGGGCCGGCAAGGGCATACTCCTTGAAGCCCCCGCGGCGCTGAGCATACCTTTCAGACGGGAAGACAGGGACTAAAGCAGCAACTGCTCTTTTATAAAGGGCTGACGACTTGATATGGTTTTCAGCCCTTTTGTTTTTTTGTTGTTGATTTGGAAACTTCGAAGGAGGCTGCGATCTTGCTGGAAAAATATGCCCAGGAAATTTCTGAATACCTCAGCGGATTGATGGGCAGGAGCATAATAATTACTGATATCAACGGAATAATTATCGGCGCCCCTGCAAAAGAAAGGCTGGGCTAATTTCATCCGCCCTCTTTGCCATGCATAAAATACAAAAAAATGAGTTTTGATGATAAAGACGCGGCCCGAAAACTCGGTGTCTGGTATCCGGGCTCCACGTTTCCCATTTTTTTTAACGGCCAGGTGATCGGAACAGCAGCCATCGCAGGCGAACCGGAACTGGTGCTGCAGTTTTCCACGCTTGTTAAAAACCAGATCGAAAGCATGCTCAGAGAAAAAATATACGCTCCTTCGCTCAGGACATCACAGGGAAAGGTCGACGAGCTGGTCAACGATATCAGCTCATTCGATCCGAGAAGGGACGACCTTTCCAAACTCCCTGAAAGAGCAGAGAGGCTGGGTATACGGCTTGATGTCCCAAGAGGTGCGATAGCGATCTTTTTCTCTAACTTCAGGGGACTTGGCCTGGAGAAGAATCCGGTCCGCCTCTCATACAAAAGCAATACGGATCCTATTTCCGATGAAATTGACTACGGAGCCACCCACTCCAGGGTGATTGAGATCCTAAGGGAGGTCTTCCCCGATCCCCAGAACATAATCGCATCTGTATCGAGGGACAGGTTCGTTATCTTCTGGAAACTGGAAAAAAACGAAGAAGAGCCTCTGTCCGCAGAGCTGGAACGGGCGAAAGGCCTTTCGAAAGAGATTTGGGATAAACTGAAAGACGCCTCGATAGAGACAATAATCGGCCTGGGTCATCCGGCCCAGAACCTCTACGAGATGCCCTTTGCCTACAGCAACGCCTGGGAAGTCGTATCGGTAGCAGAAAAATTGTCGCTGCAGCCCGGTGTCTATTGCTTCAATGAAATGCTCCTTGAGCACATACTGCTCTCGGTGAATCCAAATTACTCCCTGAAGTATCTTGAAAAAAAACTTGCGGGATATGGTGAGGATAACGACGCAGCTGATCTTCTGGAAACATTTTCGACATACTGCGAATGCTTCTTCAGCAAACAGAAGGCCGCTGAAAAGCTGCACCTGCACAGGAACACGCTTGCATACAGGATCGCAAAAATAGAAGAAAGGCTCAACATTTCTACAGAGAACTTTGAAGATGTCATCTCCTTCTATCTTGTCCTGCTGATGAAAAGGCTCGGGGTCTCCGGGGGGAAAAAATCCGAAGACTGACCCGACCTCCGCGTCCGGAAAAAGACAAGTCAGCGGCCTCCGCTTCTATCTCTGCGGGGCCGCTGACTTCCCGGATCCCTAAAAGCCGTTGGGAGGCTCTTTACTTAGCAATTGCGTCCGAGATCTTTTTCATTTCTTTCTTGAACTCATCCATCAGAGCCTTGCCTTTGCTCTGATCAAGCTGTCCCCATGTGGCGGCGAATGCGTCCATCATCGGCTTGAGTTCCTTGGGGGTGTACATGTGCACCTGTATCCCCTTCTTCTTCATCAGATCAAGATACTTCTGGTCGTTCGCCCGTGCGTTCGTGATGCTCAACGCTGCCTGTCTGCTCACAGCTTCCTGTAGTACCTTCCGGTCTTCAGCTGAAAGTTTTTTCCAGACCTTGTCGCTGATCATTATCCCGAGGCATTCCGTATTTTTGTTGAAGTTGTACCAATGTTTGATGACATCTCCGAATGTGGTGTAGGCAGCCACGATGGAGTAGCCTGTATCGCCGTCGCATACACCTGTCTGCATCGACTGGTAAACATCGGCGAACGGGATGGAGATCGTGCGAAAGCCGGCGCCTTCCAGGGCTGTCTTGAAGACATCCATGTTGGGGATGCGGAGGAGGAGTCCCTTGTCCACTTTTGGATCGAGAGGGGCTCTCATCGGCTTTACTGTTCCAATGCCGACCATTCCCTCAAGGTACATGCCAAGCAGTTTTACTCCCAGGCGTGAATTGAATTCATCCATTTTTTTGAAGAACCAGCCGTTGGGGTCGTAAACCTTGGACACCTGTTCATAGCTGCTTGTATAACCCTGAACGTATATCAGGTCCATCCTGTTGTCGAACTGGCTCGGAAAGGAGATGCAGGCCATTTCGACAGTTCCCCTGATCAGTTCCTCATAAACGAGCGAATAATCCCCAAGCTGGTTGGCCGGGAAGACCTTGATCTGTACTCTGTTGTTGGTCTTCTGGGCTACTTCTTTTGCTATTTCATTCATTGAAACCGTTGCAAAGTGTTCGGGTGGATTCTGTCCCGCAAACTTGAGCACCACCGGAGCTGCTTCCGAGCTCTTTACCGTGGCGATCACCGAAAACGCGCAAAAAAGAGAAACTAAAGAAAAGAAGATAAAACGCTTTGAAACTGTCATCCCTATCACTCCCAATTCCTTTGATATCATCCTGTGGGTCAGATCATTACTGCAGGGTGGCCAGAAGCGAAGCTGCACACTCGGGCAAACGCCTGAGATCAGTAACTATCCCTATGCCCAGTCTCTCAAGATCCGAGGAGACCTCTACGGGGACAGTACCTTCTTCCGTGTTCTGGTTCAGGACCCCTCCCATGCATACCGGGATGGAAACGTTCTGCTCTTCCATCTCGTCCAGTACGTTCCTTGCATACTCAAGCGCCATGCCGTTGTGGGTGCTGATAAAGATGATCTCTGCACCGTACCGGACGCCGGCAAGTACGACCTCGTCCGGATTTTTCTCCGCACCTATGTTCACGGCATGACATCCTGCCTGCTGCAGCAGATTGTCGATCAACAAAAGGCCATGTTCGTGTACATCGGTCGATGCCAGAAGCACCCTGCGTCCAGAGAGCTTCTGCCTTACTTCGCTGCTGTTAAAATATGGAGTCCATATGTCGACCTGCTCAAGAGTCTTGGTGAAAATATCATTTGGTATGGCCAATGATTCTCCGGCAGGAGCAGTACCATTTTTTGCGGAAGGATTTAGCGTATCTTCAAAAACTCTGGGTCCCATGCATTTCAGTACATAAAGCATCTGGACCGCGTCCTTCGTATCGACCCCGCACTCTTCCAGATATGAAAGCGCGTCGTTGAATATCCTTCTGCCTTTCCTGCATATAGATCCCGCAAACTTTTTAGGTTCGGTGAAATCAAAGTGCGGGTGCATTTTTACGGCTGTCTTTTCTATCTCTCTCCCCCACAGCTGCACCTCGCATATCTCTTCGAGCGACGGGGCCCTATGGGCTTCCGTGAATGGAACAGGAAGGACCGCATGTCCTGTCGGACATTCTATCTGGGTCATAATGTCCCAAAGAAGGTACTCTGCTGTCAGTGCCCGGTTTTTTTCAGGATCGCTGTGCGAGGATATAGTGTCTCCGTAGAACATCGAACCCACGCAGTCGTGACCGTGGATCTCATCCAACGCAAATATCCATCCGGAACGCTTGACCGGATCGGAAACAAGCCCTCCTACACAGTGGGCAAGCTTAGCCCCAAGAAGATCTTCAACTATGTACTTCTCCAGGTAGGCCCAGGCCGCGCTTGTGCTGCAGTCAAGGAAAAGCGCTCCGAAACCGTCGTCAAGGTACGAATGCATCAGTGTTCCCCTGTCGCGAAGGAAACCCATTATCCCTATGGCTTTTACCGTTTCGACTGTCGTTATGTCCTTGCGTTTCCACATGGGAGCCTCGTGCGCAAAAAACTGTGATAAATTGCCTATTGTAGTTACACCTGCCCGCAATGCTGATACCGTGTTTTCCGTTGAAGCAGGAAAGCCGATTATGAAGTCTCCCATATGGGGCTGGATGGGAGCAGCCTGTCCCACCTGCATCCATTCTTCTTCAGTTTCAAGATATGGACCGCTCTCCTGGGGAGCGGACTTTCTCATGTCTTTGGGAAGGGCCATCCTCCTGTCAAGGCAGATCCCGGCCCTGTCGATGACGAAGCCGTTACTTTCGGCAAAATCATAGGCGGCCCTGAGGCTCCGGGCCGTTTCATCCCAGGTATTCATGCCTATATGCGCATGAAACATCACATGTCCGTTTTTAATACTCATGCGTTTATATTCAAGTTCCGATGAGACTCCGTATTTTTCCATGAACCTGGAGCGGCCGATCACTATAGAAGAAGCGATCTCCTTCGACTCAGAAAGAATTGCTTCCATTTTTGGAAGTTTAGCTGAATTTATCAGCTCTTTTATATTCTTTATATGCTCATCCATCATAATGTCTCCATCCATCAAACTTAAATTAACATCGTTCTTGGCCATGTTATACTTCTAAAAATTTCATATCTTTAAGAGATTCTAGCTCAATGATTTAACATAGTCATTGTTATCTCTACATGAAAGATAGGTCGAACTCAACCTATTTTTTATGCAATAAGCACAAAAAATATGCAATTATCACAAAGTGTCGAAGTTAAAGAAAGATTATTGTGCATTTTTTACAACAGCCCGGCATTCGATCGATGCCGAAAGGAGGGTCGAGACAGTTTCAGCCTCTCCTGCGTAACTTATGGCCTTCTCGGCTGTTATTATGATTTCGTGATATCCCATGCTCCCGGCCAGCCAGGCAAGATATTTCCCTGCCGCTTTTTCTGCCATTTCAAGAAGTTCCTGAAAATTTTCAGAGGAGATCGTCGTCTCAGGAAGAAAGGCAGTAAAACTCTCATCGCTAAAACTGTGCATAATGGATACCCTGCAGTTCAGTTCGATCGAACTTACTGCGGCTCCCACGGCTCCCGCCACATCGAAGTTGCGTGGGACCGTGATCTCCGCCTCTCCATTATCTCCGAGTTTCGCGAAAACCTTCGCCGGCGTGCCCACATAGACCCTGGGCAGCTGGCCACACGCTGAAGTGTATTCGCTGATCGACGACTCAAGCATCGAATGAGCCTTCACTGCTACTGCCTCGGCGAGATCGTAGCCGGCGGTTCCCGCCTTTTTACCTTTCAGGTATGACGCTGCCTTGGATATCTTAGGATCACCAACCTCTGAGAGTTCCATTGTGTTGAATGCGTCAGTAGGGGTGTAAGAGTATCCCATTGCCATCCATTTCCCAAGATCTGCCGTCCGCGGTACGTCATCCGTCATCAAGGGCTTTGGACTGCCATCTGCTTCAGATCTGCCAATCCCTTCAGCCTCATCCGGGCATCCCAGAAGATCTTTTATGACTGTCTCAGCCTGAAGGCCGGAGTCCTGCGCCGTCATGCAGAGCGGAACCGACCTTTCCGGCCCTATCCTGATATCCTCTGTCCCGCAGACCTCAGTCCTGCTGTCACCTCCCAATGCGATACTCATTATGTTGAGAGAGGGTATCATGGTCTGGTAAGACCCTATCTTTGCTCCCGCGTCGCTGAATACGGCCCTGCCTAGATATATCCTGCCAATGTCTGTGGATGTGCCCCCGATATCCACGGCAACAAAGCTGTCTAAACTCTCACCGCCGGCGATATGACAAGCCCCCCTCAGACTTGCGGCCGGCCCCGAATAGATCATTTCAATGGGAAATCTTCTGCACCACTCTGATGGCACAAGGGTGCTGTCACTCCTCAAAAACATAACAGGACATGAGAGCCCGTATTTTTTTGCAACTGATCCTATGTCGTCAATGAGCCTCTCTGCCAGGGGCACAAGAGAGGTGTTGAGATAGGCCGTAACAGTCCTTTTGACAGAATTGAGGCGGGAATATGAGAGTTCATGGCTGCAGGTCACATGACCCGAACCATTTGCGAGCAATATCTCCTTTGCAGCTGTTTCATGCCGGGGATTCCTAGGGGAATACATGGAGGATACAGTAAAGAGCTCCCCCCGGTGATCCTTTGCAAAATTTTCCACAGCCCGGGGGTCGAAAGTTTCTCTCTCCTTTCCCCATCCTGTGTGTCCGCCCCTCACTTTCAGCACCGATGACGGGCCGATCGCCCCTTCGATGTCGGAAACGATGTGCGGGTACCTGTCAAAACCTATCAGGATCAGGTTTGAAGGTTCTCCTTTGCCTTCCAGCAGCGCATTTGTTGAAACCGTAGTAGATATGTTCACCGAGGCCACTTCGCTGCCATTATCATCAATGCTTGCGGTTAGGGCTTTGAGCGAGTTATCTATGGCTTTGGCATAAGAGGCGTGTTCCGTGGGTATCTTCACAGAAGCAACGATCCTTTTATCAACGCAGTCATAGAGGACCCCGTCTGTATTGGTCCCCCCGACATCTATTCCAATGTTGTACCTCGGGCCGAACGGAAGATCCATGGCTGCCTCCCGGATGCAAAAAGATGCCCATCATAAACATGTTGTTTGATATGGCAGATCAACATTATAATATCCCTGATATGTCCGTCTCTTAGGCGGTCTTTTCTTATCCTATATAATGTAAAGCAAGATGTCATTATTGCCTGAGCACAAACAATGGCTGGTGTTGAGTATTGATCTTGTGCGGAATGCATATCCTGTTTTGGAAGGCGCAGCACTTATCCGGGACACGGACGGGAGAGGATACCATGAGGAAACATCTCAGATCGCTTTCTTTTATACTTTTATCATTATTCTTTGTCGCTTTCCCGATGTCCGCCTTTTCCGAGGCATCACCTGCTGATGCCCTGGCAGCGGCTCAGAAGCACCATGATGAGTGGGGATTCCCACACAGGGACGGGATCGTGCTGGTCCTGTCCGGGGGCGGGACCAAAGGGCTTGCGCACATCGGCGTGATTGAGGTCCTTGAACGGGAAAATATCCCGATCGCCGCGATAGTCGGCACAAGCATGGGAGCGATAATAGGAGGCCTTTACGCATCAGGTTACAGCGCCGCTGAGATGAAAGAGATAATATCCGGCCTGGACATGATGGAAATAATTTCCAACAGGTCATCGGCGGAAGCTGTCGATGTCAACTACAACAAACCTCCTTCAAGCGGTTCCGCCATCTTTAACGTTTTCATGGATGAAGAAAAAAAACCCAGGAGCAACAGAGGCATGCTACGCGCCAAGGGCCTTTATACCTTCCTCAACGAGATGACCACAAGGGTAACGGTCACTGACTTCAATCTGCTGCCGATCCCCTTCGCGGCAATGGCCACCGATCTAGAAACAGGAGAGTCTGTTGTACTGAGGGACGGCAACCTTGCATCGGCGTTAAGGGCTTCGCTCTCGATACCGGGTATCTTCGAACCCTGGGAGATGAACGGCAGACTCCTGGTAGACGGGGGCCTCAGAGCGAACCTCCCCGTTCTTGAGGCAAAGAAATTATTTCCCGGACACCCGGTGGTCGCTGTCAACCTTTCCCCCGGAAATATCACGAAAAAACGGGAAAACCTGCGTTCACTGCTTGAAGTGATGGCCCAGACAGTTGAAATACTGATGGTCCACCAGGTAAGGGTGAACGCCGCGGCTGCAGATCTGGTGATATCTCCCAAAGTCAAAGATTTCGGCGTGCTGCAGTCTGACGGCTATGATCAGATCATAGCAAGGGGGAGCGCGGCTGCCGAGCCCATGATCGAACAGCTAAGAAATATTACATGCCTGCCTGACCAGACATTCTGCGAGTTCAGGCATGTCGACCCGCCCTCCTCTGTGAAGCCTGTCGTGACCGAGATAAGGTTTGAAGGGATCCCCGAAAGCATTGCAAAAGTACTTCACAGCAAGTATGAAGATTGGATCGGAGCGCCTTTAGACATGGAAAAAGTCGCCGATGCAGTTAAGATCCTTTCGATCGGAGACGACTTCGTGTCTGTCGAGGGCCGTGCCCAGACTCTGACAGAAGGGACGGCTGCAGTTGTATTTTTTATAGAGAGACCTTCAAAGTATGAGTTCGGACTCGGCGGATATGCCAGCAACCTGTACCCTGACAGCTGGATATCGCTCACCGCACAGATGCGCGATATTTTCTTAGAGGGGGATGTCGGCTCTGCCGAATATAGGTTCGGATCAAAGTGGGGGGCGATGCTGAGGTACTTCACACCCAAGACCAGCCATGACACCCAGTTCGGGATCGTTCTCTCTGCAAGGGAAGAGGGCTTCGACCCGGGAAATGCAGCCTCTTTCGAGCTGGAACGGTACACGGGCAGGGTAGCCTGGTACAAGGATTTTGGCAGGAAGGCCAGGATAGGCCTGGGGTACGCGGCAGAGAGGATCGAATATGGTGATGACGGTACTATGGACGGACCTTACATAAACTTCACCTTCAACAATCTGGATGACCCGATACTCCCCACCAAAGGACTCTCGATCAACTCGGACATCTGGTTCCCGAATGGGGAGACAACGATAACCCATACGCGTTTCCATACGTACCTTCCGATCTGGCGGACATGGAATGTCGTCCTTTCCGGGGGCCTCAAGACAGGAGACGTAGATGATCCGGCCTATGCGGCCACACTTGGGACCAATGAGGAGCTCTTCAGCCTGGCTTCGCATCCCCTGGTGGGGGATCAGGCATACTGGATCCACCTGGGGGCCGCCAAGATAATCACAAGGTCATGGTGGGGGGGGATAAACCTTGAGATCTTCGGAAACTTCGGCCAGACGATGAGAGAGTGGGAGAACGACCAGAGCTGGTGGGAAGCCGGTATTGCGCTATCCGCTCCTATGACGAACTTCAGTTCGAGGGTCATGCTGATATATGACCAGAGCGGGGAGTTCACTTTAGGCTACTCGATAGGCATACCGATGTGGTGGAACGGCCCGCTTCCGTAAAGACGACCTGAGCGCCCTGTATCAGGATGGCGGGACCGGGCAGAGGTCAGATCTGTTTCCAGTGCTTGAAGCCTTTGCCCAGGACTTCCGATGCCTCCGAGACTACCATGAAGGATTTTGGATGGTTCTTGGCCAGATACCGTTTCAGGACCATGGTCTGCCTGGGGGTGAGCAGACACATTATCGTTGGACGCTCCTCGCCGGAGAAGCCTCCCTCGCCGTACAGTACGGTCGATCCCCTGCGCAGTTCGTCAGAGATGTACCTTACCACCGGCTTTGTATCCTTGGCCATTATCAGCACCAGACGGCGCTTGTCGAACGATGAGAGAACGCTGTCTATGCTCTGCCCGGATACATAGCTTGCGACAAAACCATAAAGCATTTTTTCCATTCCCACGATCCCCATTGATCCGCCGAGGATGAGCATATTTATGTAGAAGCTGAAACGTCCGACTTCGATGCCGTATCTCTTTCTAAGTACAGCTATGACTATATCCATCCCGCCTCCGCTCACCCCTGTTCTGAAGACGAGCCCTCCGCCGACCCCCTTGATCAGGCCGCCCGCAATGGCCACAAGGAACATATCGTTGATGACAGGAAACTTTATGAATTGAAGGACTTCGAGCAGAAATGAGATCAAAATGACATTATATATAGTCCACAGGACAAAACGCTTTGAAAGTTCCTTCCAGCCCCATGCCAGGAGGATGACGTTCGCCACAAGTGATGAGATGGATGGAGCGAGGCCGATAGTGTACTTCAGTATGACAGAAATACCCATCACGCCTGCATCGGGAAAACGATAGGGCAGTGTAAAAGCTATAACGCCTATTGTATACAGCAGAGACCCCAGGGTGGATATGACGAATGTCGACCATTCGCTCATTACGAATAATTCCATTTTTACAGCAAGATGTGCCAGCCTGTGTTTCGCTCTCACGCTCATTATCTCTCCTTTTCAAAGTCCGGATAACCATAACCCTAAAAGTTGATTAAATCAATCGGCATTTTACTCATAGGTTCATATGTGTTATTCTCTCTCTTTGTAATCTTGATGCTGTGATAAAATAAGCACCAGAAATTTATAATGGGAGGAATATATAAATGGCCGCACCGATGCAGATAAGTCTTGAAGAAATAATTACGATGCTTCTGTCGAGGGTGGAATCCCTTTCGGCAAATGATGAAAACAGCAAGACAAAATCAAATATAATTTACCGCGCCCTCTATAAAAAGGGACTCATCACAGAAGAAGATATCATGGATTCCGTAAAAGAAGAATACAGGATGCTTAAGGAACTCGGGGTCATTCAGGCCGAACCTAAGGATGAAATGTACAGCACGATAACCGACGGGATCCTTCAGTGGATCAAGGGCGACGTCGAGGGTATCAAAAGATCGATGGCGGAATATGAGAAGAAGCTTCAGGAATATGCCCGTGAAGAAGCTGCCAAAAAGCCCAAGATAGAGGTGGCCGGCGCCAACGTCCTGAACCAGCTCGACAGCATGGCAGGCGCAAAAGGCAAGCTGATAGTCTAAGCATGCCGGACTAAATGAACAGGGATCACTCCAAAGACAGAAAAATGCCCGCAGGACTGCGGGCATTTTTTATTCTCAAACGAGGTTTAAGGATCAGATGTCAATATGCTCAGCCCTGTCCGGCCTGTAGATCAGCACGGAGCAGGTCGCATAGCGTATGACCTTGTCGGCTGTGCTGCCCACCAGTATCTGCTCGATCAGATTGAAGCTCTTGTAACCCAGGAAGATGAGGTCAAACTTATTCTCCTCCGCATAGCGCAGGATCTCGTCCGCTGGCTCTCCCGAGACAATTTTTTCCTCGATCCTGAGCCCTTCTTTTATCCCGTTCTCCGCTATTACGTCCTCCATGACTTTATGCAGTTTCAACGTTGCCGCGTCTTCGATGTTTTTCTGTTCTTCCTTGCCGGTCGAGGATACGAATGCCTTGATGTCATATCCCTGCAGAAAACGCGACGTCTGCGGCGCACAGTGAAAGAAAGTAACGTCTGACGCTATCTTCTGAGCCAACCTGTAGCCTGCACCCGTAGTGCGGCGACCCAATGGACTGAAATCCACAGCCAAAAGAATTTTCATGTTGATACTGACCTCCTGTGATCATTAAATTACCGATTTTTTATCGTTGTTGATATTGTAGCATTCATTTTCTGAATAATCACAGAGGGCCGGTCGGGATAAATGCCTATTTATTGCCTGCGAAACACTAAAAACCTGCACCTGCCGGGAAAGCTGTACCGGCAGGTCATCGGGAGACCGTGGCAGATCCGGGAAGAAGGCCGGGCACTAGCCTTTCTTTGGCCTGTATATCAGGACAGAGCAGGGAGCATATCTGGCGACCTTTGATGCGGTGCTCCCGACAAGCAGCTGTTCTATGGCGCTGTAGCTCTTGTATCCGACTACTATCAGATCAACGCTCTTATCTTTCGCATAATTCAGCAGCTCGTCGCCGGGGTCGCCGAAGGCCACCTCTTCTTCTATGTTCAAAAACTCTGATACCCCGCTCTCCGCAAAGACGTCCTCCATCACCTTATGGAGTTTCTGCCTTGCCATCTCTCCTATTTTTTTCTGATCATCCCTGCTTGTCGAAGAAACAAAGGCCTTTATGTCATAACCCTGGAGAAAACGCGCTGTCTGCGGAGCACAGTGAAAAAAGGTGATCTCGCTTCCCAATTTCTTTGCCAGACGATACCCTGCGTGCGCTACTTCCCTTCCTACCGGGCTGAAATCAACGGCTACGAGAATTTTCATTTTTTCATTACCTCCTGTCGGTCATTGTGATATTAAGGGACTATAATTATACCTGTTACAACATCCATGGGTAAACCGATCCGGGAGGATATTGCCATTGAAGTATTTATTCGATGCCGTACTGGTCCCGTCAGAGATGATGGACATGCATGACTGCAGGCTTGTGGTCGATCTGCTCCGGGCATCCACACAGATAACGACGTTTTTCGAGTACGGCGGAAGCACTCTGATGCCATGCACTGACAGTGAAGAGGCCTTCAGGATGAAAGCAGAAGCAGGCCCCGGGTGGATGCTTATGGGAGAAAGAGGGGGAGTGATGATCCCGGGCTTCGACTACGGAAATTCACCTCTTGAACTGACAAGGCGCGGGGCTCCTGAAAACGCCATCATGACAACCTCTAACGGAACGAAGGCGCTTCTGGCGGCCGCTTCGGACTGCCCCGAAGTAAGGGTCGCATGCGCAAGAAACGCAGAGGCGGCAGCATGGGATGCCCTTTGCAGCGGCAGACGCATCTGCACCGTCGCTTCGGGAAGGAACGGCAAATTTTCGATAGAAGATGCTGTCTGTGCCGGTATGATCATAGAAAAAATGCTGGCACTTGCGCCTTCCAACGGTGGAACGGAGATGGAACTGACTGACGGAGCAATAACAGCAATGGCCCTCTGGCACCATTTCGGGCCTGACCTGGTTTATCTATGTATGGAGTCGGAGCATGGGAAGATACTTCAGAAGCTTGGCTTCAGCGAGGACATCTTTTATTGCGGAGAGATCGACTCTTCGGCAGTTGTGCCTTATTACAGGAAAGGCGAAAAATACGGATCGGTCTCGTCCGGATAAAAAAACGGCCCGGGACAGACCCCGGGGCCGTCGGTATTATGACACGCAGACCGTACTAAGAAACCTTCTTTTCCATATCCTCGATAACATCCGAAAAAACATCCAGGGCATCTTTGAAATCGAGGCGTCCGAGCCCGACCCGGAAATTGTTTGTGGTGACGCCGAACGCACGTTCCCCAATGATAAGGAGTTCCTTTTCGTTCATCGCCTTTTCGCACATCTCAGTCACATCGAACGGCTTCATCAGCTGGGGGAAGGCTGTGCTTCCTCCGTTTGGCTGGATCCAGTGGAGCAGCTTCTTGTGTTTTTTGAAGAACTTCTCTGCAAGGTTCAGATTGTCCAATACGATCTTGTGGTTGCGCCGGAGAAGGTCTGAGGCATTTCGCATAGCTATCGTGGCAAGGATCTCTCCCGGGGCATTGTTGCACAGAGTCGTGTAATCTTTATATGCAGCGCAGTTTTCAAGTATATTTTTATTTTTTGTAACAAGCCACCCTATCCTGGTCCCTGGAAGTCCGAACTTGTTCAGGCCGCCGATAGTCGTAGCCCTCGGATACATGTCGGAGAGAGAGGGGAGCGCCGCTGCCGGGTCATGCTCCATTCCGCGGTATGTCTCTTCGCAAAATACCCATGTACCCATCCTGTCAGCCAGGCTGAGTATCCTGTCCATCTCCGTCTTTACAGGTATGAATCCTGTCGGATTGTTTGGTATGTTAAGGACCAGGAGCTTCGTATTGGGGGAAATGTTTTCGGCGAGGAAGTTGAAATCGAGGTTCCATCCCCAGCTTGTCTCTTCGAGCGGCCATTTGATTATCTTGCATCCGAGCGCCCTCGGGATCTCGTAAAGGGACGGGAGGCAGGGCTGCATTACGATGACTTCGTCCCCCGGGTCCAGAAGCGTATTCATGAATATGAATATTCCCTCTTCCGGAGCAAGTTCGAGTATATCGGAGGGGCGGATGGTAACGAACCTTTTCGCCACAGCTTCGCGCAGCGGAGCGAATCCGGTCTGGTCTGTATAGCCAAGGACAAGGCTGTCCCACATTTTTTTGCATTCTTCATCCGCCATGTCAAGTATCTCCTGCATGGTGCAGTACTCGCACGCAGATTGGCTCAGCCTGTATCTGGCCTTGGAAGAGTAACGGGCGAAAAGCCTCTCCAGCTTGAATTCTTTAATTTTCATGAAGATCCCCCTCTTAGAGTTTTTACATATCTTACAGACATCATTCTATCTCCGTCAAAGTATAACCTTTTTCATAAAAGTTGTAATCACTCCTGCAAAAGAGTTATTATAAGTCCTTAAACATGAAATAAAAAAGCTCACCCTTACTTTCAGTCCATCAATTAAAGGTATATAATAAAATACCTGTGACCATTTAATGTCCGAAGATATCGTCACATAAAAACGGCAAACAAATATATCACGTTAGCCATGAGGAACGACATTAATATATCGGCTGTCAGACAAGGATTTTTAAAATTTTACGCTAACATGAGCATAAATTTATTAATCCATATATTGCAATCTGATATATCTGTGATACAATTGTAGAGAGGGGTAATGTCATGAGCAGCAGCAGCGATTCTTTTTTCACGATCAAATCTCTCAGGGAGCAGGTTTACGACTACCTTCGCCTTCAGATGAACGACGGAAAGATCCGCCCTGGGTCCTTCCTGAACCTCAACGAGATAAGCATGGAACTGGGGATGAGCAGAACACCGCTCAGGGATGCCCTCTTCCAGCTGGAGACAGAAGGGTTCGTGACCATCTATCCAAGGCGCGGGGTTATCGTGAATACGCTGACTCTCGAAAAGATAAGGAACATTTATGAGATCCTGGGAGGGCTTGAATCATCGGTCATGGTACACATAGCGCTCCGTTTCCGTGAAAGTGACGCTGAGATCATGGATAAGTGCAACACCCAGATGAGAAAGGCTCTCGACCAGAACAATTATTCCATGTTTTACGAAGAAAACCTGAAGTTCCACAACGTCTATCTGAACATGTCAGACAACGCGGAGATACTGCAGTACATAAAAATACACCGGGAGAGGCTCTACGATTTTCCAAGAAACAAGACTTACGTCAAGGAGTGGGAGCTCCACTCCCTTGAAGAGCATAAAATGCTAATAGAGCTGCTCAGAAAAGGTGACTTCAACGGGGCGGCGGAGTACATAAGGGATGTACACTGGTCGTTCCAGGTCCAGGAAAGATTCATCAGGAAGTATTATTTCGCCAAGCATTCCGAACTGGACGTTTCTGAGGAGGCATAAGAGGATTGAGCGCAACAGGGATAATATTTGACATAAAGAAATACTCCATACATGACGGACCGGGAACAAGGACAACGGTGCACATGAAGGGATGCCCTCTCTCCTGTTGGTGGTGCCATAACCCTGAAAGCCAGTCGATGACGCCGATGATCCTTTTCAGGAGCGAGAAGTGCATAGGGTGCGGAGCATGTGTCAGATCATGTCCCAACAAGGCGATATCAGTCATTGAAGGATCCCTTGAGACCGACTTTGGCCTTTGCGACGGATGTGGGATATGCGAGGACGTATGCCCTTCAGGAGCACGCGAGCTCTGCGGCAGGAAATACTCTGTAGAACAGCTTATGGAGGAGCTCAGGAAAGATGAGATCTTCTTCAGGGATGGCGGTGGGGTGACCTTTTCGGGAGGCGAGCCCCTGATGCAGCCGAAATTTGTCATCGAGGCACTGAAAGCCTGCGGACGGGAAGGATTTCACAGGGCGATAGACACCTGCGGGTTCGTAGACAAAAAGATCATCATTGAAGCGGCAAAAGATACAGACCTCTTCCTCTACGACCTGAAACATATGGATCCGGAAAAGCACAGGCAATACACGGGCGTGGACAACAGGATCATACTTGAGAACCTTGTCGCGATCTCGGAATCGGGATCAAAGATAAACATCAGGTTTCCCTTTATGCCTGGACTCAACACAGATGACGAAAACGTAAAGGCGCTGGGAGAGTTCGTCTCAAAGCTGAAAGGGATAACGGGAGTAAACATACTTCCCTACCACACAGTCGCCAGGGGAAAACACGAGAGGTGGGGCATGGAGTATAAACTGCCGGGCCTGCTTCCTCCTACAGAGAACCAGACACGGAAAGCTGCCGGCATACTTGAAAGCTTCGGACTCAAAACACACATAGGCGGCTAGTGCGGCAATAGGACTGAATACAATGCGCATGAGGCGCATCATAATAAAAGCGGCAGACCTGAGCACGAACCGGCGAAGGTCGGGGTAGTCCTAAAAAATTTATCAGAATAAGAAAACACCTGGGGAGGTAACAAACATGAACGAACGCATCAAACGTCTTCGCGACGAAAGCTTCGAATCACATCCGTCCATCTGTATAGAGAGAGCCGTTCTTGAGACAGAATTCTACAAAGAGAACGACAACAAATACCCGATGCCCGTAATGCGTGCGCTGAACTTTAAGCACATCTGTGAAAAGAAGGCCATATATATCGGAAAAGACGAATTGATCATCGGTGAGAGAGGTTCAAAACCTAAGGCAGTCTCAACTTTCCCCGAACTTACATGCCATTCAAGGGAAGACCTTGAGATCCTTAACATCAGGAAACAGCAGAACTACACCGTAGACCCTAAAGATATCGACACCTATGAAGAGAAGGTCATTCCCTTCTGGCGCGGCCGCTGCATGAGGGACAAGCTTTTCGAGCGCATGCCCGAGGACTGGACCAAGCTTTATGAGGCCGGAACATTTACAGAGTTCGGCGAGCAGAGGGCTCTCGGACACACAGCGCTTGACGGCCTTGTATACAAAAACGGCATGCTAGATCTCAAAAGGCAGATCGCCGAATCACGTGCGAAACTTGACTACCTTAAAGATCCCGAGGCGACTGCGAAAGACGAGCAGTTGCAGGGTATGGATATCTCCTGCGACGCAGTCATCATATTCGCTGAAAGGCATGCAGAACTCGCCGAAAAGATGGCGGCGGACGAGAGCGACCCAAAACGCAAGGCCGAGCTGCTCAAGATAGCCGATGTCTGCAGATGGGTACCCGCACACGCACCGAGAGACTTCTGGGAAGCAGTCCAGATGTACTGGTTCGTACACCTTGGCACCATAACGGAACTCAACGGATGGGACGCAATGAGCCCCGGCCACCTCGACCAGCACCTTGCCCCCTTCTATGAGAAGGGCGTAAAGGAAGGCACACTTGACAGGGAAGCGGCGAAGGAACTCCTCTCCTGCCTCTGGATCAAGGTCAACAACACCCCCGCACCTCCCAAAGTCGGTGTAACTGCGGCAGAGAGCGGGACCTACAACGACTTTACGAACATCAACCTTGCAGGACTTAAGGCCGACGGCAGTGACGGATCGAGCGAAGTCACCTATATTTGTCTGGAGATCTTCGACGAACTTCGCCTTCTGCAGCCCCAGGGCAACATCCAGGTCAGCGAGCGTACGCCGGACAGTGTCATCCGTGCTGCGGCAAAGGTCTTCCGCAACGGCATGGGATATCCCTCTGTCTTCAACGCCGACATGGTCATCCAGGAACAGATGCGCGTAGGCAAGACACTTGAAGACGCACGTGAAGGCGGCACAAGCGGATGCATAGAGACAGGCGCAGCAGGCAAGGAAGCATATCTGCTCCACGGATACCTCAATGTTCCCAAGCTCCTTGAGTACACCCTTACAAACGGCGTAGACATGCTCACAGGCAAGCAGGTCAGCATTCAGACAGGTGACATCAGCGAATTCAGGACATTTGACGATCTATATGCCGCTTTCGAGAAACAGCTCAACTATGTGGTAGAGACTAAAATCAAAGTCGACAACTACCTCCGTTACCAGTACTCCACGAAGATGGCAGCCACGTTCCTGTCTGTCGTTATCAGGGACTGCATAAAGAAAGGCAAAGACTACTATAACGGCGGACCGCGCTACAACTCCGACTACATCCAGTGCTGCGGTATCGGTACGATCACAGACAGCCTCTCAGCTATAAAGAAGCATGTCTTCGAAGATAAGAAATACACACTGAAGCAGGTCGTGGCGGCTCTTGAAAAGAACTGGGAGGGCGAAGAGGAGATGCGTCTTACCCTCTGGAACAAGACCCCCTTCTTTGGCAACGATGACGACTATGCTGATGACATTATGAAGAGGGTCTATGACAGCCTCTTCAGGGCGATCGACGGCAGGCACAGTATCCTTGGCCCGACATATCACCTTAACATGCTGAGCACGACATGCCACAACTACTTCGGCCAGAAACTTGCCGCAACGCCGAACGGACGCTTCTCCGGAATGCCGGAATCCGACGGGACATCTCCAAGCCACGGCGCTGACCGCAAGGGACCAACAGCAGTTGTCAAGTCCCTCGCTAAGATGGACCAGGTAAAATCGGGCGGAACGCTCCTCAATCAGCGCTTCCTCCCCTCTGTCCTCGCCGGTGAGGAGGGCATCGAAGGAGTTAAGAATCTGATCCGCTCCTACTTCAAGCTCGGCGGACACCATATCCAATTCAATGTTGTAGATGAAGACACTCTCCGTGACGCTCAGGAACATCCCGACAGCTACCGCGGGCTCCTTGTCAGAGTGGCAGGCTACAGCGATTACTTCGTAGACCTCGACGCTTATCAGCAGGAAGAGATAATCGCAAGGAACGCCCAGGAAGGTTTCTAAGAAAGGGCGTTCAGAGCAGCAGAAACGTATAAGCAAGGGGGCCTTTCTATTCGAAGGGCCCCCTTTGATCGTTCTTATGTGCGTGTTTCTTACCGCTTTGTGAGTATCAGCTCTTCGTCAAGCCTGTGCATTTTGGAGAGGGAATACTTATCAAGCCTTTCGAGCATGCTTTTCCTGGCAGCCATCCCAAGCTCAGCCTTCGAAAGGCCGCCTTCTCTGCCTCTCTCTTTCCAGCTGACCTTTCTCTCCTTGAAGTAGAGATCGAGGTCGGCAATACGCTCACCTGAATCATCATACTCAAGTCCGGAGAGGAACCCCTTTACCGACTCTTCGTCAAGCGGGGTAAAGAGTTTAAGGAGGTAGACGTCCGCGATCCTCCCCATAAGGGTGTACTCCCTTTTCCAGCCCTCTTCAAGTATCGTTCCGATCTGGAGGCCCTGCACCGCGGTCCATATCCTCTTCCTGTGCGTGCTGAAGCGTCCCTCCTTGTCCCCGATGCGGATCTCCATGCTGTTCCAGTCAGGAGTGCCCATGGAGTCACCAAGATATTCGTTCTGCCTCATCCTGAGGGTGGCTATCAGCTTTTCCTTTGAGTGTTCGTTGACGTAAAGGGCCCTCTCGTGCATTTTCGAGTGAGGTATGCGGTGGTTGAGGGGTTCAGAGGTAAAGTAGATCACTGAGGAATCTTCGGGAAGGGGTTCGCTGAAATATGGGTCGTTCGACACGTACTCCCCTCCAAAGTCCTCCTTTATCCTTTCTATACCCTTCTCAATGTCGCCGAGAAGCCTCATAAGGATATAGCCGGGCTGCATCCTGCTCTCCGTTATGCCTTCGCCGAGCCCGGCGTTCAGCATTGTGCAGAGCAAACGCTGTATACAAGTCTCTGAGATATATACCCTGACCTCCTCCTTCTCCCCTGGCCCCACTACGATCCTGGCGATCACTATCCTGCTGAACTCGCCGGAAAGGGAGAAAGCCTCTTCTATATTGCTGCCGGCGTATTCACCCCAAGCGAGCAATATCTTTTCAGCCTTGTCGAAATTCCTGTTGAAGGTGAAGACTATCGTCTCCGGACCGCTTCTGACAAAAAATATCATCCTGGTGTTCCTTTCCTCGGTCCAATTTCAGAAAAGAGGGCCGGTGATTTAAACACAGCCCTCTTCGAATATTATATATTAAAAAATACAGCTGATATCGATCTGTTCAAAAGGTCTGCCTGTACGGTCTCACTGCTTCTTTCCCTTATAAATTAGGGGCAGGGCTCCTAAGCCGAGCAGTATGAACATCACCGGTCCCGTAGAACAGCCGCCTCCGCCGCCGCCCGCATCAGTATCATCAGAGATACCGAAAGCCTTTATGCATACGTTGCCCCTTTCATACCCCGACTCTTCCGTCAGGTCTTTCCATTCGATCCCGTCCGAAGAGATAAAGCTCTGGCCTGCCGATGCGTCTGCCTTTTCGGAGTAGTTGGTTATCGGATATTCGACCGGGATCGCGGGTAAGCTCAATATCGCCGTCCTTGACGCGGACCCTCCCGCGTTGTTGCGTGAAGAACTTGTCGGTTCGGGAAGCGCTACGCTTACAACGACCGAAAACTTCCTGTTCTTCGCCACGACGATCTCTTCATCAAGCTCGACCGTATTGTATCCGGGAGCAGCGACCGTTAAGCTTTTTTGGACCGCAAGAGTCCCGTCCGTAGGGTCACTTCCGCAGTCTTTGTATATCTTAACGGTGCATGTGCTGTTCGCGTGGCTTGTGTAGAAGGATACGGAGTTTATCTTCTCATTGCGCGATGCCGTGAATATGTTGGCGAACCAGACAGGGTCCGCAGACTCATATGTCACGAACCGGCACAGTCCGAGCGGGTCGTACTGGTAGATCTTCTCCTTATCCGGGGCTGCCGCCGTGTCGTAGACAACACCGTCATTGAGAGAGCCTTCTTCGTAAGAAACATAGTAATATCCCTCGTCTCCCCATGTATTTCCCCAGCTGTTCCTGACGATCCAGGCTCCGTCTTCAGAGGGGATTCCTGCAGGGTCGGCGAAGTTCGAAACCGCATAATCGTCATCCCAGCCGACTATCGTTACGGCATGGTTCGTACCTATTTCATCCGTATCCCTAAAGTAGGCACCGGATGCTGCTGTGAACTCACCCTGGTATATCCCTATGCTTACCGCACCGTACTCCATTATGGCCTCTTTGACGGTGTTGATGCGGGCATCCTTCAGACGTACCTCCCTTTCTCCGAGGTTCCCCAGATAAAGGACGTTATTGAGTTTATACTTTCTTGCTTTCAGATCGGGCGAGTAAGCTCCCGCTGCACTCTGGGGGTATGGGGCGGAGGCCTCCTCGAGAAAGCCGGTCCCCCTGGTCAGTATGGCCGCAGACCTCCAGTCGTCCCCTCCGGCATCGTAGTATTCCACTTCACTGCTGTCATAAGTAAAGGATGGCAGATCCTCCGATTCATCGTTATAGCCGTAATATGCAAGGTACCACTCCGAAAGGTCTGCGCTATCCTTAGTCAGTATGGCTTTTTCATGTATAAGGTTGGATTCTGCGGCTGCCATCGCGGAAAAAGTCCAGCAGGTCCCGAACGGATCCTGGTCCCTGACAGCCGGCATCTCTGGCCTAAGGTCATAGCTGGCTGGTATGTCTGAGCCCTTTTTCAGGATATTCTCCGCCCCGCCGTAAACGCTTATGACCTCGCTGTCAAGGTGCGACCAGTTTACCGGGGAGGGAGCATAGCCGTGGAAAACTCCTGCCGCATTTCCGGTGCCTCCCCCTTCCTGTGCCGATGTCCGTGCCGCATCAATTTTTTTCTGCCACTCGACAAACAGAGGATCAAGCGGCGCCGCACTGATCCCCCCGGTTGACGCTTCTGAGGCAGAGTCTCCCGATATAAAAATAGCTGCCACTAAAAGGAGAATGTAAACTTTTTTAATTAAAGCAGGAGCAGATAACAATGAAAACACCTCTTTCTTTTTAAAGTGTAACTGATTTATTATATAACAAATTTAAAATGAGAAGCAATAAAAAACTATTGCAGTATTTTGGATCCGGCCTATGATCTCAGGGAATAGCCTGAAAAGTCCTTACAACGTATAATGATAGGGATAAACTCTCTCTCAAGGGGTGAGGATATGGCAAGACCGGAGATACTTAAATGCGTACTGTGCGGAAAGGAGTACAGCCCTGAGCCGGAAAGGTATGTCTGCGGCACCTGCGGACTCGACGGAACTCTTGACGTGCTCTACGACGTCAATGAAGCAAAGAAGCGGCTCATGAAGGATTCCCTCTCTCTCAGCAGGGAGATGTCAATGTGGAGATACAGGGATATAATGCCGGTCCTGAATGACGCGAACATCCCCGAACTCTCTGTCGGATGGACCCCTCTTTATGAGAATAAACGGCTGGCATCGGAATACGGGGTCAGAAAACTTTACGTAAAGGACGACGGAAGGAACCCGACCGCCTCGCTCAAGGACAGGGCAAGCGCGGTAGGTGTCGCAAAAGCCCTGGATTTTGGGCAGAAGACGGTCGCATGCGCATCGACAGGAAACGCCGCAAGCTCACTCTCGGGCTTCGCCGCCGTGACAGGACTTGAAAGCTACATATTCGTCCCCGAGAAAGCCCCGGCGGCAAAGGTGACACAACTACTCGTCTACGGTGCCAATGTGGTCCTGGTAAAAGGAGATTATGCGAAAGCATTTGACCTTGCAACGGCAGCGATAGAAAAATTTGGCTGGTACAACAGGAACTGCGCGATAAATCCCTATCTAGTCGAGGGCAAAAAGACCTGCGCGATGGAGATGGCCGAACAGCTGAACTGGGAGGTACCGGACAGGGTCTTCATCCCGGTTGGAGACGGATGCTGCATAGGGGGGCTCTATAAGGGATTCCGGGATCTGCTCGAACTGGGACTCATCGACAGGATGCCCAAGATCACCGGGGTTCAGGCAGAGGGTTCCAGCCCTATATACAAAGCGATAACGGAGAATTCCGAAAGGGTGAACTTCGGTCCTGCAAATACGATAGCTGACAGCATCTCGGTCGGTGCTCCGAGAAACTGGGCAAAGGCACTCAGGGCAATAAGGAAGTCCGGAGGTGCGGCAGTGACGGTCACAGATAATGAGATACTCTCCGCCATCCCGGAACTCGCCCGCTCCTCCGGTGTCTTTGGGGAACCTGCGGGAGTTACCGGTTTTGCGGGATTCCGCAAGATGGCCCTCGCAGGGGAGACAGCTCCGGACGAGACTGTCGCCGTAGTCGTGACGGGAAACGGGCTGAAGGATATCGAGAGCGCAAAGAGATCGGTAGGAAAACCTCTCTCATGTTCTCCGGACATAGAGGAATTTTCAAGACTCATCGATCTACGGCGAACACACAAATAAGAAAAATATTCTGAAGGGGGAAATACTCAGTGATCGATCTTACCGTCAACGAAGAAAAACTAAAAAACGCGGTCGAGATGGCGAAAAAGAGGAATGTTCTGATACCGACATTCAGGCAGATGAGGGATCCTGAAAAATACACGCCCGCTGGGATCAGGGAGAAGCTGAAAAAAACGGGCCTCTGGGATGTAGACCCTGCAAACCTCTTCCGGATCACGTGGAAGAATGAACCTAAAAAAGCGGGAGGACTCTTCGGTGAGGTCAACACCCTGGAATTCCCAAGCGAGTTCACCGGGGTAAAGGCACGCATCATCGCGCTCTGCGGCAAGTGGTTCCCTACAGGAGCGCACAAGGTCGGGGCAAGCTTCGGCTGCCTTGTCCCCCGTCTCGTGACCGGACAGTTCGACCCAACATGCCAGAAGGCAGTATGGCCGTCTACCGGCAACTACTGCCGTGGCGGAGCATACAACGCCCAGCTGCTCGGCTGTGAATCCATCGCGATACTCCCTGAGGGAATGAGCAAGGAGCGCTTCGAATGGCTGAGAACAGTGGCAGGTGAGATAATCGCCACTCCCGGCACAGAGAGCAACGTCAAGGAAATTTACGACGAAGTCGCGAGGATACGTGCCTCACGGCCCGAAGCGGTCATTTTCAACCAGTTCGACGAGATGGGCAACCACCTCTGGCACTACTATGTGACGGGAAGCGCCATGGAAGAAGCCCTTAAAAAGTCAATGGGACCGAAGGACAGGTACGCCGGAGTCGTCGTCACATCGGGATCCGCAGGAACTACTGCATGCGGAGATTACCTCAAAGAGATATACCCCCAGAGCAAAGTCGGCGTCGGAGAGGCGCTCCAGTGTCCTACCCTTTACCTCAACGGATTCGGTGAGCACCGGATCGAAGGAATAGGAGACAAACACATACCATGGGTCCATAACGTAAAGAACACGGACCTCGTATTTGCGATAGACGACAACAACTGCATGGCGATGGTCCGCCTATGCAACGAGCCGGAGGGACAGGAATACCTCAGGAGTCTCGGACTCTCAGACGAGTTCATCTCACAGCTGACCCTCATGGGCATATCCGGCGCCGCAAACGTCGCGATGGCGATAAAGATGGCAAAGTACTACGAGCTTACGGAGAACGATGTGATACTCACAGTCCTTACCGACTCCATGGAGATGTACACATCCAGGCTTGAAGAGATGCGCACTGAGCTTGGAGCATACTCGCCGCTAAGAGCTGCTGTCGACCACCAGAGATTCGTCCTGGGGATGGGCATCGACGGTATGATGGAACTGAGCTACTACGATCGAAAGAGGATACACAACCTTAAGTACTACACATGGGTGGAGCAGCAGGGCAAGACGAGCGAAGAGCTCAACGCCCAGTGGTATGACCCGGACTACTGGAAGAGCGTCCACCGTATGGCTGACCTTATCGATGAAAAGATCGGCGAGTTCAACAAAATGACAGGACTGGGAGAATAGCGGATGAGAGTGATCGACCTCAGCTGGCCCATTACAGACGGCATGATGGTCTTTCCGGGCGACATCCCTCCCACTGTCAAAAAGGGGGCTACGATGGAGGAGAACGGCTGGAGAACGACACTTCTCTCCTTCAGCTCGCACACAGGGACTCACATGGATGCCCCTTCGCACATGGTGCCCGATGGGAAAAACCTGGACCATCTGCCCAACGAGACCTTCTTCGGCTTCGGCCTGGTGGTCGACGTGAGGGGATGCGCCGCGAGAAGGATCGAGCTTGCCGACATCAAGGTGACCTCTTCTGAGATCTCTGGCGCTGACTATCTTCTCTTCCGCACCGGATGGTCCGAAAAATGGGGGACTGAGGATTATCTTAAGGGATATCCTGTCCTATCACCGCTTTCGGCCGAGTGGCTTTCAGAGAAAAAGCTGAAAGGGGTAGGATTTGACGCCATATCAGTGGATCCCATAGATTCAGTCTCAAATGAAGTCCATAGGATCCTTCTTTCGAGCGGGCTCGTGCTGCTCGAAAATCTGAGAAACCTGGACAAGGTCGGGTACAGGCCATTCTGCATGGCCGCCCTTCCCATTTCTCTGGAAGATCAGGACGGAGGCCCCGCAAGGGTGATGGCAGTACTGGAAAAATAGTCTGTGAAAAAGAGAGAGGCGAGTGTCCGGGCACCCGCCTCTTATTATTTCGTAGTTTGTTTTCTGATCTTTCGCTGATCTTACTCCCCGCCAAGCCATTTGAAGAGTTCATTGTGGAGAGGGCATTTGCAGTTGTTTTTAATATGCTGCAGGTCATAGATCCCGCCGTCGCTTCCTGCGTTTTGATAATACCAACTGCCGTTGTCTCCGTTGCCGGCAGACTTTCCGGTGGTCCCAAAAATCTTTTTGTTTATATCGTTACCCGATGAAGTGATCATAAGTTTATAAGACTTATACCAGTCTTTATCCTGTATCTTTAAAAGCTCTGCGGCAGGTATAGTCTCCTCAAGGCTGTACAGCTTTCCGTTCACAGGCATTATTGAGCGAAGCTCGTTGATGCTGAACCCGGGGACGAAATCCAGACCATAGACAATTACCGAATCCTCTGGATCACGTTTATTTGCTATAATCCCCTTTACACCTACATATCTTGATCTACCAGGGTCTGATAAAACGGCCCCTCCCAAAGCATCAGATATCCCTGTCCCCGAAATAGTGCTTCCGTCAAGATTTAATTCAGACACCCTCGTATTCATAGTCCTTTTCCTCAAAACAGTGGAATTTGAAGCGTTTTTGAGTGCATAGAAAATCTTCGCAGCGATGTTGATCTGCCTGCCCAATGTTGCCGTCTGAGATGTGGTGTAATAATAATTCTTCACCTTCACAGTTGTTGTGGATGTAGTGCGGGTAGTGTTTGGATTACCGACAGAATCCCCGAACCACATCGGTTCAGATGCGTAAAATTTGGGGCCTATACACCAGGGATCCCTTTTTTTTATCTCTGACAGCGGATCTCCCGGGTTGAGTGCATTCCAGTTGTCTGTCCTTTTGAGAAACCTTACCCTTAAAATATGGCGGGGATATTCCTTTCCCTGGGTTTCATCATAATATTCGAGAACTGTATACATAACTCTGTAACGGTCAGCCCATTGGCCAAATGTAAAATTACTGTTGATCAAGTATTGGGGGTGATAATAATCGAAACCTCTGTTATTCATTGACTCATTATAAATTCCAAGGGGGCTAGGGTCGTTTTTATTGTTTCTGAAGATCTCTTCACCATCTTTGAATTTGGAAACAAAGAAACCATAGGGGTAATGGTATGGAGAATACTGGACAGCGTATCCCACATCCCTAAAATTATTGTCAAGTGTACCATTGATAATTTGCCCAAAATTATAGTTGTTTGATCTTGTACTAAGAAAAAGTGCTGTCCCGGTTATTTTATTTTTTATTTTTGAATCAAATACAACGGAATAGTTCGTAACAGTGATATATGAAGGTATGTCAGAGGCTGATTCCCTCCCCGCCGCCCAGGCACCGTATATTCTGTCGTTGTCAAACCTATCGTGCTTCAGCTGCATCACAAATGAGGCTCCGTGTCCAGGTTTATTGGGTGAGTCAATAGTCATTAGAATTTGTCCTGTGTTGACATCGAAAACGTTTTGGCTTTGTTGTGTGGAAACGTCTGTAAGATAAACATCTCCGGTGCCGTTGGGAGTTTGGCTGTCAGGATCCAGGACATCAAGGATATCTTCGAACTCCTCGCTGGGCGCCTCAACTGCTTTTATGACGACGTAATCGCTCCACCTTGGAATACCCGAAGCAACCAAGCTGCCGCCGGAGGACTTGACTGCCGGGGTCACGCGGCATCTTATCACGCCTACCTCCCAGTCTGTCTCTGTTGCTCCTGTGTCAAGATGGAAAGTTCCGGTTGTGTCAAGCACCTTTCCCGTAACCGGATCACCTCCGGAGACAAGCTGCCAGTAATAACTGTTTCTGTTCAAATCTGTAGGACTGGCCTCTGAAACCGTAATATCAGCTGAAACGCTGCCGCTTATGAACCATTCTATGATCGATGCATCCGTCATCGGCTGTGATGTTCCCGTCTGGTTGATCAGATCATATACAGCCTCTATCTTTGTACCCTTGTGCATTGTGAGTCCGTTGATCTTGATCTTCGTATCGTTGTCGTAGAGGTCCAGCCTGTCCAGATAGAGGCTGGCCCTGACTTTGAGTATTGCCCCCCTCAGATCGCCGGAGACGGGGGTACCGATCTTCTCAGGTCTGTTGTAGAGTGCGTTCACAACCTGAAGATCAAGTTTGGCATTGGGATGATCGCTGTTTTTTCCATGTAAGTCCATTTTAAAGATATAGTTTTCCTGGGTGTCCTCTGAAGCGACGGGGATCGAGAACTCAACGTTATCGATGTACTCGGAGCCCTCCAGTACATGGTCCCCTTTTGAATCCCTATGGACTACCGAACCGTTTGAAAGAAAGACATAATGGACATCCTCTGATATAGATCCGGGAATGGCATGGCCGGCCGGCAGTATCTCGATCTCGTTTGTGACATTGAGCATGGGGGCGACGGTCCTCTTGAAGGAATCAGCGGTAAAACGCACACCACTTATCACGACGGCATTTGAATCCGCTTTTGTGAAGAGATCAAATCCCGAGCTGACTGTAAATGCTATGCCTGCGATAACGATAGTCATCATGACCACGCCTATCAGCAGCTCAACAAGAGTAAATCCGGTTTTGGCAGAGCTTTTCATGGAGTACTCCCCCTCTTGATCAGGTAGATCTCAGTACCCTCTTTCCCCTCCTGCTTATATCGATAAAGTGTGAAGGGCACCGCTTTGCTGTTTATAATTATCTGGTCGGCAGCGAGAGGGGTCCCGGAGAGTGCAGGGGAGGGCTCCCTGATGATGCCCAGTATCTGATTTTCCACGAGGTTCTTGTACTCCTGCTCCTTTACCGTCTCTTCCCTGGACTGGGCAACCATTTTCACACCATAGAAGAGGGTGCCTGTCAGTGCAAGGATACCCACGGTGAAAAGGAGTATGGATACAATTACCTCAACGAAGATCCCTCCGTGCCTCTTCAATTTCCCGCGCTCCATGTGACCGTCTTGGGTGTCGTCGTCAGGTCGATCGTAGTCCTTACCAGAGCCGATCCGCCTTTTGCGGAGGATGCCTTTGCCACAACATTTGCCCTCTGGTCATCACCCTTTATCGTTACCTCCACAGTTGCGGAGAAGGTACCGTCGGTTATGACTTTGGGCTGAGAAACGATCCCGTTCCTGTTCAATATGCCGAAATTATCCGGGTCCGCCGTCAGTTCATCGGTCACCGCTTTTGCTGCGGTCCTTGCCAGATAGTCCAGCCTTATCTTCTCTATCTGCTCAGTCTGCCAGGCCTCAACACGGAGGGTGTTCCAGGCTATAGAGATAACGACGGCACTTACAAGGGAAAGCACAAGAAACCCTACAAGCACAATGGCTATAAGGGCTGCACCGGGGCGTTTTTCTCTCTTTGTACGATCAACTTTCATATAGACTCCTCCACTTAGAAAGTATAATCGCTTCAATGAATTACATCAATAAGAGAGATTTGCAAATAATAATGATTTTTGAGGTTTGATCCCAATAGGATCCTTACGGCAAAAGCCTATAAAACCGAAAGGATAAGCTCCCTGATCACCTTGCATGCGACCGCAGTCGAGACTCCGCTTTGGTCGTAGTGAGGAGCAAGCTCATTTACATCACATCCGACTATATCAAGTCCCCTAATGCGGTGGATCGCTGATATCAGGTCTGTGAAAGAGACTCCTCCGGGCTCAGGTGTGCCTGTCCCCGGAAATATCGAGGGATCTAGCACATCTAGGTCTATTGTCAGGTAAAGGGGTTTTCCCATAAGCTCATCCAGGACTTCATCCAGGGTCCCAAGATCGTACTTTCTCTGGACGACGTTCTCCCTGGCCCAAAGGTCTTCCTCCCTTGTCATCGAACGGATGCCGAACTGATATACCTTGCCCCCGACAAGTTCATGGCAGCGCCTTATGACGGTCGCGTGTGAGAGCTTTTCCCCCATATAGTCGTCCCGGAGGTCCGCATGCGCATCAAAATGGAGGATATTTAGGCCGGGATGCTTTTTTGCAATGGCCCTTACAGCTCCCAGGGTGACAAGATGCTCTCCGCCTATCATCAGCAGTATTTTGCCATCTGATGCTATCTCTGAAGCTGCTTCCTCTATCCTATCAAGCACTTCGCAGGCGTTGCCGAAGGGAAGGTCAAGCTCTCCGGCATCAAAGACAGAGAGATCCGCAAGATCCCTTTCAAGATAGGGAGAGTAAGTCTCTATGCCGTATGATTCAGCGCGGATGGAAGACCCTGCAAATCTGGAGCCGGGCCTGTAACTGCACGTGCCGTCAAAGGGTGCGCCGAATATGACAAGATCCGCCTCGTCATAACCGCTTTCGCACCCTATAAAGACCATCGGGCCGTTATTCCTTATCCGCGTCATCAAGGAGTTCCTTAACATAGGTCGGTATCGCGAAGCAGCCCTTGTGGAGCTCCGTATTGTAATACTTTGTCTTTATGCCAAGGCTGTTCCATCTGTTCTCATCGAGGTCCTTTATCGGGTCCTTCTTCTTTGAGGCGAAACCGAATAGCCAGTGGCCTGACGGGTATGTAGGGATGTGGGCCTGATAGACCCTTGTCACGGGGAAGAATTCCCTGATCCTTTTGTGGGCCCTCTTCATGGACATTGCGTAGCTCTCGTAGTAAGGGCACTCGTGCTGGTTGACAAGTATGCCCTCTTCAGTCAGCGCCTTGTAACAATTGCCGTAAAATTCTTTTGTGAAGAGTCCTTCTCCCGGGCCAAACGGGTCGGTGCTGTCCACTATGATCAGGTCATACATGTTGACCTTGTCACGTACGAACTTCAACCCATCTTCATAGTATATCGTGACCCTCGGGTCAGATAGCCTGGATGATGTCTGCGGCATGTACTCAAGACATGCCTCAACGACCATCTTGTCGATTTCAACCATGTCTATCTTCTCGATCGTACTATATCTCGTCAGCTCGCGGACAGTGCCGCCGTCGCCTGCTCCTATAACAAGGACCTTCTTTATGCCGAGGTTCGACGCCATCGGAACATGGACTATCATGTCGTGGTATATAAACTCATCCTTCTCCGTAAGCATCATCAACCCGTCAAGGGTGAGGAAACGTCCGAACTCCTCGGCTTCGAAGATATCTATCCGCTGGAATGTGCTCTTCGCCGAATAAAGCTGTTTGTCGACCCTTATGGAAAATCTGACGTTTTCGCTGTGTTCTTCCGTGTACCAGTATTCCATTTTTTATTCCTCCACTGTCTCAATATTGTTCATTTCCATGTCCTTGGTGCCGGTCATGACGCATCCCTTTTCCTTGGCATACCTGATGTAGTCGATTATTTCAGATGTCAGCCGCTCCCCGGGCGCAAGTATCGGGATGCCGGGCGGATATGCCATCACAAGTTCCGCGCTTATCATCCCGAGGCTTTCCCTTATGGGGACGCTTATTTTCTTTGCATGGAAAGCCTGCTGGGGAGTCATAGCCACCTGTGGATCTATATATTCGTGGTCTAGCATGTTCATCGGGTCCCGGCTGAAGCGGCGCTGTATTTCCGAAAGGGCCCCGAGAAGCCTCTCAATTTCAAGCTCCCTGTCCCCCACTGAAATAATGGCCAGGACATTTCCGATGTCCCCAAATTCTATCTGTATGCCGAATTCATCCCTGAGGATGTCATAAACTTCTATTCCTGCAAGACCCATTGCACGGGTATGTATGCTCAGTTTGGTCCTGTCAAAATCAAAGACCGTATCTCCGTTTATTATCTCTTTTCCGAAGGCCCTGAAGCCGGGTATCCTGTTGACTTCTTTTCTGGCATATTCGCTTAGCGAACATACCCTTTCGAATATCTCTTTGCCGTGGAGGCAGAGGTTCTTCCTCGCTATGTCGAGCGACGCCATCAGAAGGTAACTGCCGCTTGTAGTCTGTGTGAGGTTTATTATTTGTCTCACAGCCTCGGCATCTACGGCCGGACCCAACAGCAGCATCGAGCTCTGGGTAAGGGATCCTCCCGTTTTGTGTATGCTGACTGCTGACATGTCGGCGCCCGCATCCATAGCCGAAAGGGGGAGATCCTCTCCAAAGTATAGGTGCGTTCCGTGGGCCTCATCGATAAGGGCGAGCATGCCCGCATCATGGGCAATTTTGACTATTTCTCTCAGGTCGCTGCAGACCCCGTAATAGGTGGGGTTGTTTACAAATATGGCTTTTGCATCCGGATGTTCCGATACTGCCCGTTTTACATCCCTGACTGACATGCCCAGACTTATCCCAAGTTCCGGCTCTATTCCGGGGTTGACATAGACCGGCGCCGCTCCGCAGATCACCATCGCGTTTATCACGCTCTTGTGAACGTTTCTGGGCATTATGATCCTGTCGTTCTGCCTGCAGCAGGAGAAGATCATGTTCTGAACAGCGGCAGTAGTACCGTTCGTTATGAAGAAGGCCTGGCTCGCCCTGAAGGCCTCAGCCGCCAGGATCTCCGCCTCTCTGATGACTCCTGTCGGATGGGTGAGGTTGTCCAGGGGCTTGCTTGAGTTGAGATCCATAGAGATGCACTTCTGTCCGAAGGCATCGACAAGGGCCTTGTGCCCCTTGCCCTGTTTGTGGCCCGGAACATCAAAGGAGACTATCCTGTTGTCAATATACTCCTGAAGAGCATCGTAGATGGGAGTTCTGTCCTGTCTACTCATAGACGTTCATTCCCGTGTAGATCTCTATCATCTCCCTGCGGAGCCTGTTGGTTATCTCTAGCCTCTCCTTCGGGGAAAATTCAAGCACATCGTTGTTGAAGAGGTAGTTCTGGAGGTGCAGTTCCTTTATCAGCATCTTTGTGTGGAAAATGTTTGACTGATAGACGTTGATGTCCTGCGCGTCATACTCCTGCAGGGTCTTCGCATCGATAAAATCCTGTATCGAGGCTATCTTGTGGTCGAGGTAGCACTTGCGTCCGTCCATCTCGCGGGTGAAGCCCCTGACGCGGTAGTCGATCGTGATAATGTCGGAATCAAAGCTTCCGATCAGGTAATCGAGGGCATTCAGAGGAGATATCTTGCCGCAGGTGGATACGTCAATGTCGACCCGGAAGGTCGATATCGCCTGGTTCGGGTGGAATTCGGGATATGTGTGGACTGTGAGATGGCTCTTGTCGAGATGTCCGCAGACAGTCTCCCTCTTTGAGAGTATCTCGAGTCCGCTGTTGCATGAGGGGTCAAGGGTCTCGGCCGGCATTGGCATCTCCGAGATAAGTATGGTAACACTTGCTCCCTGGGGGTCGTAGTTTTGCTTCGATATATTCAGGACATGGGCACCGATCATATCAGTGACATCGCAGAGGATGTTTGTGAGACGCTCTGCGTTGTACTGTTCGTCTATGTAAGCGACGTATTCGTTCTTTTCTCTCTCTGTCTTTGCATAGCATACATCGTAAATGTTGAAGCTAAGCGTTTTTGTAAGGTTGTTAAAGCCATACAGCTTGATTTTCTCGGCCATCTCAGGCTCCTTTCTGAAAATGGCCTCCGCACGAGTGTTCATACCCGCAGGGGGTGATCATACCCCCTTAAAATTAAAAAACAACCACCCGCCTTTAAGGTAAAAGGACAGGATAGTTGTACTTGATACATGATCCCTACTTTATTTGACTGATGTTATATACAAATATTGGTAGTTTATTTGAGCCTATACAGTAATAAATACTTTTACTGCTCATGTCGACCATTCACAAGTACTCAAAACTTATGAACACAATTTCGCGGAGGTCTCCGCAACAAAATTTGAGCTTAAGCTCATCAACACGATATCACAATCGCTAGTTCGGCATTTGACCCGGCTGTCCGTATGGCCTTCGTATAACTGTAATACAGTTAGGTCAGACTTGAATAATGCTTGACTTGGTTTGTGATGATAGACTTAAATATCCTACCCTCCTCATTACCGCTATCACTAGTCGCTTTTTATCATATAAATCAAAATGTTGCAAGTTATAATATGACTATTTGATACAATTACGTAAATATGAGATATTCTTCTCAGGATGGAAAGCCGGCAAAAAAATACTTTCAAAAGGAAAGGGGTCCCTCAAATGAGCCCTAAAACAGATCACGAATCTCGCTACCAACAACTCGCTTCCGATATAGCATCAAGGATAGCGGAAGGCAGCTATCAGGTCGGTGATAAGATATTTGCAAGATCCTCCCTGGCATCCCAGTATCAGGTCTCATCAGAGACTGCCAGAAAGGCAGTATGCGTACTTGCGGAGCTGGGAATAGTTGAGGCTGAAAAGGGGAGCGGGGTCACTGTGAAGTCCAGGGAAAACGCACTGCTCTTCATTTCAAGGAGACGTGACGCGAGGACCCTTTCCTTTCTCAAGAACAGCATCATAGAGAAGGCAGAAAAGCAGATACGTGAGATCGCGGAGCTGAAGGAAGAGGTCGAGATGCTTGTTGACCTGACTGAACGCTTCCGGTCGACAAACCCCTTCATTCCCTTTGAGATAACCCTGGAAGGCAAGCTTCCCTCGATCGGGAAAAAAATATCTGAACTATGCTTCTGGCAGTCGACCTCGGCGACAGTAGTGGCCATAAAGAAAAAGGGGGCCCTCGTCCTTTCACCAGGGGGTTCGACACTCCTTGAAGAGGGCGACGTTCTCTATTTTGTGGGAGACGAGGGCAGCTACTCAAGGGTAAAATATTTCCTGCAGACCCTCCTGACAAAAGACCCCTTGGATTATTAACAAAGAACAGACAAAAGCTCGCCTGTACATACTTTTATGCTCAACAAACGATATTTTAGCTTGAAAAAGCAACAACTTTATGTAAGAATAGGAGTGTTGCAATTTTTATGGACGGAGGGATCCTGATGAAGAATAAACTGAGAAATGTGCTTTTGCTTTTAGTGATGGCCCTGATCTGCACAATGCCTGCACAGGCATTCGCAAAGACAGAGATCGTAGTTACGGACAACGGGTGGGACAGTCAGAAGCTTCACAATGAGATAGCGAGGATAATAGTCGAGAACGCCTACGATGGATATGTGCTGAAAACTTCGACGGCATCCTCCACGATGAACTGGCAGGCGATAATCGCGGGAGACGTAGACCTTGACATCGAAAGCTGGACGGACAACGTTGCCACGTATCCTAAGGATGTTGCAAACGGGGATATAGTAGACGTTGGCGTGCTGGCCCCTGACAGCAATCAGGGGTTCTATGTCCCCAGATATGTCATAGAGGGGGATGCAAAACGCGGGATCAAGCCCATGGCACCCGGCCTCAAGACAGTAAAGGACCTTGCCGGATATCACAAGGTATTCCCAGATGACGAAGACAAGGATAAGGGAAGGATATACGGCTCCATCCCGGGATGGATGGCAGACGAGGTGCTCCACAAGAAATATGAACTTTATGGGCTGAATAAAAACTACAACTATGTCCGGCTCGGAAGCGAAGCCACGCTCTTCGCCTCGCTCGTAGCCGCATACAACCTTGGCGAAGCCTGGGTCGGCTACTGCTATGAACCGACCTGGGTAAGCGGAAAGCTCGACCTGGTCCTTCTTCAGGATGAACCATACGACAAAGAGCTTTTCGAAAAGGGCGCAACAGCCTTTCCGTCGCAGCAGCTGAAGATCGTAAGCAGCAAATATTTTGCGAAGAAAGCTCCCGACCTTCTTGAGTTCTTCAAGAAGTACAGGACGGGAAGCAGGCTGATAGCTGAAGCACTTGCTTATCTCGACGAAAAGAAGGTCAGCCACAGCGAGGCGGCAAAGTGGCTCCTCAAGACGCACGGCGATCTTCTGGACCAATGGCTTCCGAAGGAGAAGGCCGAGAGGGTAAGGGCCGTTCTTTAAGACTTTCCTGCGAGGTTTTAGAAATCTTAGATCAGGGAGGTCTTGATGAATGGAGTATCTGTTTAAGTTTCCCGAGAGTCTGAGGATCGGAAACGGCGAAGCGATCGACATAGCTGTAAAAGCCTTCAGCAGGAACCACAGGGAGACTTTGGGGCTGATCAAGTCAGCGATCATAGCATCGATAAACTCGATAAATACGCTGCTTGAAGCAATACCGTGGCCTCTTCTGATCCTCCTGGTGGCATACATGGGATGGAAGGTCAGCAAAAAACCTTATGTTGGTCCTATGTATGCGGCGATGCTCTTCTTTATCGGCATGTGCGGCCTGTGGGAGAACATGCTCGAGACGATCAGCATGGTGATAGTGGCTGTCTTCCTCTCTGTCATGATGGGATTCCCGCTTGGAATAATAGTGGCGATGAGCAAAAGGACATCGGCCGTAGTGAGACCTATTCTCGACCTTATGCAGACGATGCCTGCCTTCGTATATCTCGTGCCGGCGGTGATACTCTTCAGCCCCGGGAAGACACCTGCCCTGATAGCCACCACCATATATGCGGTGGTGCCGATGGTCAGGATGACAAACCTGGGCATCATCCACGTGGACAAAGAGATGGTCGAAGCCGCTTCGGCCTTTGGATCGACAAAAATGCAGCTTCTGGCCAAAGTCCAGATACCGCAGGCGATGCCTTCGATCATGGCGGGCGTGAACCAGACGATAATGATGGCGATGTCCATGGTCGTCACCTGCGCCCTGATCGGCGCAAACGGCCTTGGTATGGAGATACTGCTCGCGACCAACAGGACCGAGATGGGCAAGGCTCTCATGCCGGGCATTTCGATAGTCATCGTTGCGATAATACTTGACCGCCTTACCCAGGGGATGATAAAGAAAGAGGCTCCGACAGAATGATAAATGAAGAATATATCGCTGAAGCAAGGAACATCGTAAAAATTTACGGCAAAAACAAGGCTGAAGCCTCCAGAATGATGTCGGAGGGCTTCGAAAAGGACGAGGTCTACCGAAAGACGGGGGCTGCGGTGGCTCTTTGGAACGTCTCTTTCAAAGTAAGGAGGAAGGAGATATTCGTCATAATAGGGCTCTCCGGTTCCGGAAAGTCGACAATAATAAGATGCTTCAACCAGCTTCTGAAACCGACCTCGGGAACGATCGTCTTTGAGGGACAGGATGTCGGAGAACTCAAGGGCAGCGAACTGTTGACCCTGAGGCGTGACAAGATCTCGATGGTCTTCCAGAACTTCGGCCTGCTCACCCACAGGAGCGTTATCGACAACGTAGCCTACGGACTGGAAGTAAGAGGTGTCCCCAAAAAAGAACGCTTTGAGAAAGCTGAGGAGTTCATCAGGATGGTCGGCCTTGAGGGCTGGAGCGACAAACCCATATCAAGCCTATCGGGAGGGATGAAGCAGAGGGTCGGCATAGCAAGGGCACTGGTAAACTCCCCCGACATGCTGCTCATGGATGAACCCTTCTCTGCCCTCGATCCGCTTGTCAGAAGAGAGATGCAGTTCGAGCTCCTCTCGATCCAGAGAAAACTCGAAAAGACCATAATATTCATTACCCACGACATAAACGAGGCCTTCAAGCTCGGAGACAGGGTCGCTATCATGCACAACGGAAAGATAATACAGTCGGGAACACCGGAAGAGATGTCTACTGATCCGGCTGATGACTACGTCCGCAACTTCATCGAAGGTGCGGATATGAGCATGGTGCTCAAAGTGAGGCACGTGATGTTCCCGCCCCAGTGTATAGTCAGGGAAAACGTCTCGCCCGCAAGTGCCGTGAGGGAGATGAGGGAAAATCAGGTTTCAAGCGCATACGCAGTCGCGGACGACATGAAGTTCATGGGAGTCGTAACGCTTGATGACGCATTGAGAGCAAGGCAGGAAAAGCTCCCGCTCTTCTCGGTGCTTACGAAGGGTGTACCTGTGACCGGAGAGGAGGTCCTCATCAAGGACATAATACCTAAGGCGGCTCAGGCAAGGTTTCCGATCGCTGTGGTCGGGGAGAGGGGCAAGCTCAAAGGGATAGTAAGCAGGGCTTCAGTCCTCTCTTCACTGGCCCGATGAACTCAGCAACATATATAATGCTGAAGGCGTCAGAGATATCCTGCAGCATCTCTTTAACGCCTTGAGCCTTTTCAACCGCCGTTTTCAGAGAGGTGCCAGAGATAGAGGGACGCTATGGTGCCATAGGGAGAATACCGTTTCCTGTATTTTTCGAAAGTCCCCCTGTCAAGGTCTTTGAGTCCATAAAGAGACATTATTCCTTTCCTGATGGCGAAATCCTTGTAGCTCACGATGTCCGGCCTGCCGAGCGAGAATATGAGGAACATCTCCGCTGTCCAGTCCCCTATTCCCCTTATCGAAGTCAGCTGTGAGGTTACATCCTCGTCCGTCAGTCCGGCAAGCCCTTCAACATCCAGCCTGCCCGAAAGCACGGCCTCTGAGAGTCCCTTTATATACTGCGCCTTTTTCATCGAGATACCGACCGATTTGATCTCTTCATCGGGGAGTGATGCTATCTTTTCGGGCGTAACGATGCCGAATTTCAGGCTCATTCTCATGCTGACAGTTTCGGCTGCCCTGTTGGATATCTGCTGCGTAGCTATATAGCCTACAAGTGAGTCAAAAAGATCTTCACTCACCTTACACTCGAGAAAGCCCGTGTCCTCTATCAGCTTTCCCAGCTTTTTGTCTTTTTTGGAGAGGTATGATATCTCCTTCTCGCCATACTCAAGATTTCGCATATTTTCTTTCCAGGCCAAGGAGGAATTCTTTGATGTCAAGTCCGCCGCCAAAACCTACCAGTTTGCCGTCTGAGCCAATTATCCGGTGACAGGGTATGATTATGGAGATCGGATTCCTGTTGTTTGCCATTCCCACAGCCCTGAAGCCCCTGGGGCTCCCGACCGAACGCGCGATGTCGCCGTAGCTGCGGGTCTCCCCGTAAGGGACCTTCAGAAGTGCCTCCCAGCACCTCATCTGAAAATCCGTCCCTTTAGGCGCAAGGGGAAGATCAAATATTTTTCTCTTTCCTGAAAAGTATTCCTGAAGCTGCCCCGAAGCCTTCCTATGCAGAGGCGTCTCTTCCAGGCATATATCAGAACGGGATATTGAAGACCTCTCAAAATGGAGGTCCGTTATCTTCTCTGACTCTACCCCTATGCCCAGTCTGCCCACGCCTTCATAGATATAAAAATAATATTTTTTCAATTTTTTCCTTCCTCCTCAGCCTCTGCGTCAACATCCACACTTAAAGATAACGGCCTTATCGTTTAAAATTATAACTGTTAAATTCTGCCTGATAAAGGCTGAGGAGGGGCATTGATGAAGATTTTTGTTTCGGGAGCATCCGGCAACGTAGGAAAGACGCTTGTCAGGACCATACAGAATATTGAATGGGCCGAGCTTGTCGGCGGATGGTGCAAAGAAGCCGGCCAGGACCTAGGAGAAATTGCCGGGATCGGAAAGATAGGCATCATAGCCACTGACGATCTAAATGCGGGGTTGAAGGCGTCAAACCCTGACATTGTAATAGACTTCTCCGCAACTCCTGTCCTGCCCGGAAACCTCAAAATCTACGCAGAAAAAAATCTCAATGCGGTGATCGGCACGACGGGACTGACCGACGAGGATCTTGCGCCATTCATAAAAGAAGTCAAGGATAAGGGACTCCGCTGGTCAGTGATACCAAATTACGGTCTCGGAATAACTCTTGTAATGGATTTTATAAAAAAAGTACGCAGCTACTATCCCTACCTGAGTATAATCGACCGCCATTTCCCCGGGATGGCGAATGCGCCCAGCGGAACTGCGGCAAGCCTGGCAAAGGCGTTTGCTCAAGATTCAGGCCCCGTTGAAAGCGCTGAAGTATATCCGGGTGTGCTGGGCGCAAAAATATCCGGAGTTCCTGTCCTCTCGCAGCGCCTGCCGTGGCCCGGACCGTACTCGGAACATGAGGTGCTTATGGGCAGGCAGAACGAGATCATAAGGATATCCGTCCAGGACCACACCAGCGACATTTACATGGACGGTATTTTCCTGACAGTTAAAAAACTTCCGGGAATGGCCCCAGGGACTTTCGTCAGGGAACTTTCGGATATCATCGAAGCAAACTGAAATAAGTAAAGGACACAGTCTCATTCACCTGTGCAGAATGTATAATAATCTCCACGCTAAATGTTGAAAGGTGATCGTATGCGCCGTTTGCTGATGTTGGCACTTCTTCTTTTTTCCGTAATGATCCCCGCTCCCTCTCCGGCATCCGATACCGTTGAGTTCAGTGCCCTCTTTATAGAGAAGGACAACGGAACTGAGCAGAGAGGAAAGATATACGTTGCCGAAAACATGTCCCGCTACGAGATCCAGGGAAGCAATGAGGTCGTGGTCACAAGGCATGACAAGAAGGTCATCTGGCTTATATTCCCAAAGCTAAGAAAATACGTTGAACAGCCTTATCTCGGAGAGCCGAAGCAGAATTATTCAGGCGCCCATGAAGCCGACACCGGAGATCTATCAAGAGAGTTCATTGAGTATAAGATGGTCGACAGCTACAGGCTGAAAAAATTCCTCGTCACGGTAAAATACATCAACGGGGAGAGCATGGACAGGTATTACGAATGGTACAGGGACAACTTCCCGGTTCCGGTAAGGACGGAGTCACTGGACGGAAATACCTCTTATGAGTACGTAAACATAAAACTGGGCAGGCCGCCCGTCGAATTTTTTTCACAGCCCAAGGGCTACAAAAAGATAACGATGGAAGAGCTTGCCGAGCTCGAAGACGGCACCGCAAAAGAAAACTGACAAGCTGCTAAATTATCGGAGGGGAGCATTCGCTCCCCTCCAGTCTTTGTGTGCTCTGATAAAGACTATTCTTATGACCGGCCGTTGCTTCTGAGTCCAACGGTATCGCCGCCCCGTTTGACCGCTATGATCTCCGCAAGGATCGAGACTGCGATCTCTTCGGGCGTCTCCGCTTTTATCGGAAGGCCTATGGGTTGGTGTATCCTGTTGAGATGTTCTTCCGACACACCTCTTGCCAGAAGCATTTTTCTGACCGCAGCGATCTTTGACCGCGAGCCTATCATGCCGTAATATGCTCCCGGCTTTTTATCCGTTAACGCAACGGCCTCGGCATCGAGGGCATGACCACGGGTCACGATGACCACATAACTTCTCTCGTGGAGTGTTATCCCCTTTTCAAATATCTCCTCTATGGGGCAGGCAACAGTACGTGCGCAGGAGATGTTCTCCCTGTTCGCGTACTCCTCCCTCTCGTCCCATACCGTTACCCTGAAGCCGACGAATGCTCCCGCCTGCGCAACAGCCTTACCTACGTGTCCGGCTCCAAGGATGAGGAGCTCATCCTCCCTTCCGACCACTTCCATATAGATGGTTGCTGAGCCTCCGCAGAGCATCCCGTCCTTCTCAGTCAGATCCTTTCTCCAGACCAGGACAGTCTCGCCTGAAGCAAGAAGCTCCCCAGCTTTTTTTATCGTTTCAAATTCGATGAGCCCCCCGCCTATGGTGCCGCTGATGCTTCCGTCCCTGCGCACCCACATCGAGGCCCCTTTGCTCCTGGGCGTTGATCCTGATTCCTCGGTGACCGTGCAGAGCACTCCGCATTCACCGGCTTCGACCTCATCGTTTATAAGAGTCAAAAGTTCCCTGTTCATCTTTAAAGCTCCTTTACTTCCAAATTCAATAATAACTGTGATCAGAGATCAGAACTTGCAGCAGGCAACAACTGTCAACTTCCGGCCGCAAAAGAGCAGGATGGATACCGGCAGGTCGGACAGTGTTCGCAAAGCCCCCCTACTCCCCACCTCCGTACAAGATCACCGGGTTCTATGCCTGCGAATACAAACGGAAGGAGCTTGTCCAGCGCGGTCCTCTCGTCAAAAGCAACGCAGGCGGGAGCTCCTATGACGGCGACCTCTTCGCCGTCCACAGGAGACTTTGCGTATCCGAGCATGAGCATGGCCCCCGGAAGTGCGGGAGATCCCTGGAAGGATATTTTGCGGCAGACGGAACGTATCGCACCGGGCGTCCTGTCGTCAGCATCGACGCTCATGCCTCCCGTACAGATGATGACCTTGGCTCCCTGCTCAAGAAATTTATTGATCGCACCTGCTATATCTTCAAGCGAATCTGTGCAGAAGGTCTGGCCGATAACGCTCCCGCTCAGCCTGCCAAGCTTTTCGTCAAGCTTTGGCCTGAACGCGTCTTCGACCCTCTTGTCCACTATCTCCTTGCCGGTGGTCACAACAGCCACCTTCAGGTCCCTGAAGGGCAGGACCGCGAATGGTCTGCTCCCCCTGACAGCTGCAACGGCGCGCTCGACCCTGTAGTCCTCCATCACCAGAGGTCTTATGCGGAAGCCGGCTACAGTCTGGCCCTTCAGTACCGGGCGGTGCGGGGCAAGGGCGGAGAGGACCCAGTCGGGATCCTGATTGACCCTGTTCACCGTCTCCGCAAGATACCAAAGCAGGCCTGAGCTTGTCGCCACAAGATTGCAGCGCCCCTCCTCGGGAGGAGTTACCCTCAGGTTCTCTCCGCAGAGGACCTCTGCCAGCTGCATTGCCGCATCATCTTCATGGATCTCTCCGGGAGACATTTCCATCACGGAAAGGTTCTCCCTCCCCATGTCCTTCAATGTGGGGATGTCTTCTTCCGTAATTACCTGTCCTTTTTTGAAGCGGGCTGATTTCTTGTGGTTCACCGCATCTATCTGAGTAAGGTCATGGGCAAGTGGTTTCCCTATCGCCTGCTCGAGCGGAATGGCTGTTATCTTCATCTTTGCTTATCCTCCGTTTCGGGCCTGCATTCACTGCAGCAACCATATACTACGAACTGCTTCCCCTCAACTGTCATACCCTCGGGCACTTCCACCCTGGGAAGTCTCTGGCCTGTAAGACAGATCATTTTTCCGCAGTGGAGGCATAGGAAGTGCGGATGGTCCCCCGGGCATCCCTTCAACTCGGGGTCATGGGCGCAAAAGCGCCATACTCCGTCGAGCCCCTGGACCTGGTGCACGATGCCTGAGGCCTTCATGGTCTGCAATGTCCTGTAGAGCGTGACCTTGTCAAGCGGCTCTGTCAGCATAGATGATATTTCGCTGTGAGAAAGGGGGGAAGCCTTTTCAATCAGAAGACTGAGTACGACCTTTCTCTGGTGTGTAGCTCTCAGCTTTGCTTTGCTCAGCATTTCTTCTACTATCATAAAAACCACCTCTTAAACAGAAAAAAACGCAACCAGTTTGCATTTTAAAGTATTCCCGCTTCCACAGCAAGTCTTTCTCTGATCACATATGACCATTAATAAATACTATCCACTGTTTTTCTGACAACAAAAACATATTTTTGAATGTTTTATTCGAATTATCTATCTATATTAATGGAGATTTTTGTTTTTTTGTTTGGATCACAAATTAACTATCTAATTTAAGTTGTATTTATAAAAATTCTTTCTCTATTTATTCCTTTGATAGTAACTTTTTTAACGTGAAAATAGTTGACATTTATGGGATATGGTCGTATTATGTCGCCCATTACGTCAGGGTATGATGCCCGGCGTTCAGGCCAAAACCTCGAAAGGTGGGACGCGAAGTGCGAATAGACAGTCTGATCCGTGACATTACAAGTCTGGTTCTCGTTCTGGTACTTCTTATTAGCAGTGGGTCCCCCGAGGTGGCCGACGCTTAAACGTCGTGTTACTTTCGGACCGGGACCCTTAAGGGTCCCGGTTTTTTTTGTCTCTATCATCAGCATACAGGAGGACATGATATGAAGAACACTTTTACCATCCTATCCGAAAACAACCCTGGAGTTCTCATGAGGATAGCCGGGCTGATCTACCGAAGAGGCTACAACATAGAGAGCCTCAGTGTAGGACAGACGGATACCCCCGGAATATCAAGGTTCACTGTGGTCATTGAGGGCGAGGAGGGTGTTTACGACCAGATCAAGAAACAGCTTCTGAAACTGATAGAAGTCATAGAGGTCACCAACCTCACACAGCAGGGGCCCTTCGTCGAGCGCTGGCTGGCGCTTGTGAAGGTCCGCGCTCCTCTTGACAGGCGTCCTCACGTTCTTCAGACAGCCGAAGTGTTTCGCTGCAGAGTTGTAGACCTTGGCACCGAGGCGGTGACGCTGGAGATCACGGGTGACAAGGGAAAGATGAATGCATGCATGGAGGCTTTCAGGCCATACGGAATAATAGAGACCGCCGGATCGGGGCAGGTAGCCCTTTCACGTTCGGGCTTCATTTCGGAAGAGACGTCTGATAAGGACCTTGCAGTCAACAAGCTGATATAAGTTCGTTATGACGAGGCCTCAAAGAGACCCAGACATAAATAAACAACAAAATTTTAATTGTCCAGTGGGACAGAAGGAGTGTTTCTGTAATGGCAAAAGTATATTATGACCGCGACGCAGACCTTGGTTTTCTTGATGGAAAGACAATAACGATAATCGGCTACGGCAGCCAGGGACACGCACATGCGCAGAACCTCCGCGACAGCGGAGCGAAGGTAATAGTGGCCCTCCACGAGGGAAGCAAGTCAAGGGCCACCGCTGAGAAGGACGGCTTTGAAGTCTGTACTGTTGCGGAAGCAGCGAAAAAATCAGATGTGATGATGTTCCTCATGCCCGACCATCTGCAGGCCTCAATATACAAAAACGAAGTGCTCCCCAACCTTAAGAAAGGCGCAAAACTTGCTTTCGCACACGGATTCGCAGTCCATTTCGGACAGATCGTACCGGAGCCCGACCGCGACGTCTTTATGGTGGCACCCAAAGGGCCTGGACATATGGTCCGCCACATGTACAAAGAGGGGAAGGGTGTTCCCTGCCTTATCGCGATCTATCAGGACGCATCAGGAAAGGCGAAGGACTTCGCACTTGCATATGCTTCCGGTGTAGGCGGAGGAAGAGCAGGGATCATCGAGACGAGCTTCCGTGAAGAGACCGAAACGGACCTCTTCGGTGAACAGGCTGTCCTCTGCGGCGGAGTGAGCGAACTAATGCAGGCCGGATACCAGACTCTCGTTGACGCCGGTTATCAGCCTGAGATGGCGTACTTCGAGTGCATCAACGAACTCAAACTGATCGTCGACATGGTATTTGAAGGCGGACTCAGCTGGATGCGCTACTCGGTAAGCGACACGGCAAAATACGGGGATATGATCGCCGGACCCAGAGTTATCGGGGAAGAGTCAAAGAAGGCAATGAAGCAGCTCCTTACAGAGATCCAGGACGGCACCTTCGCCCGAGACTGGATACTTGAGAACCAGACCGGTCGCCCCCGCATGAAGAAGTGGGCAAAGGCTGCCCAGGAGGCAGACTGTGAAGCCGTAGGAAAAGAGCTTCGCAAAATGATGCCCTGGATGGAGCAGAAGGAAGTACCTAAGTTCTAAAAAATAACGGGGCGATGGGCGTCATAAAGGCCGGGCGGGATGGATCAGGAAAGCAAATGGAAGAGACATCCGCCCGCTCCTCGCTTCTCACGGCGAATCAGCCGATCCCACTACCTTAATAAAGGAGAGAACGACATGATCGATCGAGTACGAATTTTTGACACGACACTTAGAGACGGAGAACAGGCTGCCAGGATCAACCTAAACAAGGGCGAAAAGCTGCAGATAGCCCGCCAGCTTGCCCGACTTGGCGTCGACGTCATAGAGGCGGGTTTCCCTGCTTCGTCACCCGGCGACTTTGAATCCGTACAGGCTATAGCCCGTGAGATAAAAGGCCCGATAATAGCGGGACTTGCGAGGACCAGAGCTGAGGATATCAGGAGCGCCGCGGAAGCAGTAAAAGACGCAGAGCGCCCGCGTATACACACATTCATAGCGACAAGCCCCATACACATGGAGTATAAGCTTAAGCTGGACAAGGAGGGTGTGCTTGCAGAGGTCAGCAGCGGAGTCAGCCTGGCAAAGTCACTTATAGACGATGTTGAGTTCTCAGCAGAGGACGCAAGCCGCTCTGAGGTGCCCTTCCTGATCGAAGTCTTTAAGACCGCGATCGAATGTGGCGCAACAACGCTCAACATCCCCGACACTGTGGGATATGCCCAGCCAGATGAGTTTTATGCTTTTGTAAAAGAAATACTCAAGGGAGTCAATCCTCCCGAAAATATAGTCTGGTCAGTACACTGCCACAACGACCTCGGCCTTGGGGTCGCCAACTCGCTTGCCGCAGTGAGGGCGGGCGCGAGGCAGATCGAATGCACCATAAACGGTCTGGGTGAGCGTGCGGGCAATGCTTCTATGGAAGAGATCGTCATGGCGCTCAATACCAGGGCAGACCAGTATCCGGCAAAGACAGCCATTGACACGACAAAGCTTTACAGCACCAGCAAGCTTGTATCTCACCTGACCGGAGTCATGGTACAGCCCAACAAGGCGATCGTAGGCCTTAATGCTTTTTCTCATGAGGCTGGGATACACCAGCACGGGATGCTCTGCAACAGGGCGACATACGAGATCATGACACCGGAGACTGTTGGAGCTCCGGCTTCTGACCTCTTCCTCGGGAAACACTCGGGACGCCACGCGTTTAGGGACAGGGTCGAAAGTATGGGCTATCAGCTGTCGAAAGAAGACCTTGAGACTGGCTTCACTTACTTCAAGGAACTTTGCGACAAAAAAAAGGACGTAAGCGATGGTGACATAGAGGCACTGATACTTGACAGGGTCCTCTCCTTTGTTCCCGAGAGAAGGTACATACTTAAAGACTATGCCGTCCATGTTGGTACCGGAAGCAAACCAACCGCAAGCGTCACCCTGACATCAGGCAGTGACGACTACACTGAAGCCGCTGTCGGCAACGGACCCGTAGATGCATCCTACAACGCTGTGAAGAAGATCCTCGGATTCGCCCCTCAGCTGAAGGGCTTCAGGATCGGAGCCACAAGCGAACGTTCGGATGCGCAGGGGGAGACCAGGATAGTGCTCCACCACAAGGACATTCAGGCCCAGGGGCGCGGGACCAGCACCGACGTTATCGAATCATCCATCCGGGCATATGTGGATGCAATAAACAGACTGTACGCTGCGGCGGCTGTAAAGGAGATAAAGCTCAATGGCCATGACTCTCGCTGAGGCGATAATAGCAAAACACACCAAAGATCCTGTTGAGGCAGGTGCGATCTGCCGTGTCAGTGTCGATTTCGCTTTCACAAACGACATAACAGGTCCTCCCGCTATAAAGGAATTCAGGAAAATGGGGGCGAAAAAAGTTTTTGATCCCATGCGCTGCGCCATTTTGCCTGACCATTTTTCACCGGCAAAGGACATTGCTTCAGCCGAACAGATAAAAGAGTGCCGGGAGTTTGCATACGAACAAGGCATGCTGTTCTGGGAAGTGGGCAGAGTCGGTGTGGAACACACCTTCCTCCCCGAAAACGGGCTGGTCCTACCCGGCGAGATAGTGCTGGGTGCTGACAGCCACACCTGCACCCATGGCGCCATGGGTGCCCTTGCTACCGGCGTCGGCTCGACCGACCTAGCTGCGGCATGGGCACTCGGAGAGACCTGGCTGAGAGTCCCCGAGACGATGAAGGTCTCTTACGAAGGCACTCCCTCCGAGTGGCTCTGCGGGAAGGACATGATCCTGGCGCTCATAGGTAAGATAGGAGTGGAGGGAGCGCGCTACATGGCCCTCGAATTCCACGGAGAGGCCCTTGGAAAGCTTGGGCTTGACGACAGGTTCACCCTCTCTAACATGGCTATCGAGGCTGGAGGGAAGACGGGACTCATCAACCCCGATGAAAAGCTTCTGAAATATACCTGTGACCGTGCAGCCAGGCATTTTGAACCCCTCTTTGCCGATGGGGACGCGGCGTATGCAAGTTCGGTCACGATAGATGTGACCGGCATGGAGCCCCAGGTAGCCATGCCTCATCTTCCAGAAAACGTAAAGCCAGTATCAGAAGTCTCAGGGACACATGTAGACCAGGTCTTCATAGGATCCTGCACTAACGGCAGGATCAGCGACTTAAGAAGCGCCGCTAAGGTCCTTAAGGGAAAGAGAGTACACAAAAAGACAAGGCTTATGATCATACCGGCATCTTACGAGGTTTACCGTCAGGCAATGAAGGAAGGGCTTTTCGACATATTCCTCGATGCAGGCGCAGCGATCTCAACACCAAGCTGCGGTCCGTGCCTCGGCGGACATCTCGGCATACTTGCCGCAGGCGAACGCTGCATATCGACAAGCAACAGAAACTTCGTAGGCAGGATGGGATCGCCAAAAAGCGAAGTCGTGCTCTCAGGTCCCATGGTAGCGGCGGCATCGGCTGTTGCGGGCCACATCTGCCATCCGAAGGAAATAACAGGCTAGGGGGCATGGAAATGGAGACGACCTTAAAAGGAAAGGCATGGGTATACGGCGACAACGTTGACACGGATGTCATCATTCCTGCAAGGTATCTTGTTACCAGCGACGAAAGATCACTTGCCGCCCACTGCATGGAAGACATAGATGCCTCTTACGCCGGAGGAGTATTAAAGGGAGACATGATCGTAGCCGGAAACAACTTTGGCTGCGGATCGAGCAGGGAACACGCCCCAATAGCCATAAAGGGCTCAGGGGCTTCCTGTGTGATAGCTAAATCATTCGCACGCATATTTTACCGCAATGCCATAAACATCGGCCTTCCGATACTCGAATGTACGGAGACCGGGCGGATAACGAAAGACGATATCATAGAGGTGGATCTGGCAAAAGGGACGATAACAAACAGGACGAAGGGCGAGACATACAACGCAAAACCCTTTCCCGATTTTCTCCAGAACCTGATCGGCCTTGGAGGTCTCGTACCTTACGTCAGGGCAAGACTATCTGAATAAGGGGCGACAGAGAGATGAAAAAATATAAAATAGCGGTCATTCCGGGCGACGGAATAGGCCCGGAAGTCATAGGCGAAGCGATCAAAGTTCTGGACAGGTGCGGGGAAAAATTCTCATTCTCTTTCGAATGGGAGAAATTCCCTTACGGGGCAGGGCACTACCTTGCCACCGGCGAAGTGATGCCGGAAGAGGCGATGGAGCATATGTCCCGTTGCGACGCCATGCTCCTTGGAGCCATCGGCGACCCTCGGGTAAAGCCTGGCATACTTGAACAGGGCATACTCCTTGCCTTTCGTTTTTACTTTGATCAGTATGTGAATCTGCGCCCGGCCTTTTCACTGCCTAAGGTGCATACCCCTGTCGACCTGAAGGGGACGAAGATGGACTCCGTGGTGGTTCGTGAAAACACTGAGGACCTCTATATGTGCATCGGAGGAACTACTGAGACCGGGGAACTTGAGCTTCCTGTGGAAGTCAGCAGGGGCAGCTATGAACTCAAAGGCAGGATGAGCCTTAAGACTGACCCGGCATGTCCCTTCGCTGCCCAGGCCGCCATAAACAGCAGGCCCGGAGTTGAGAGGATAACCAGATATGCCTGTGAGCTCGCAAAAAAGCGCGATGAGGATACCGTAACTGTTGTATCAAAATCCAACGCAGTATCGGCCCTCTACGGATTCTTCGAGGAAAACGCGAAGAGGGTCATGGCAGATGAATATCCCGAGCTGAAATATGCCATGGTAAACGTGGATGCACTATGCTATCACCTGGTCCGCAATCCAGCGGCATATGGGGTCCTTCTCTGCCCCAACCTGTTCGGCGACATAATCAGCGACCTCCAGGCGGGCCTTGCGGGAGGGCTGGGGACAGCTGCAGGAGGAAACATCGGGGACGGTCTCTCGATGTTTGAACCTGTACACGGATCGGCTCCCGACATAGCCGGGACAGGCAGAGCCAACCCTGTAGCGGCAATACTTTCAGGAGCTCTGATGCTGGAACATCTTGGCGAGGCAGACGCTTCAAAGACCGTAAACAGCGCCGTGTCGGATTTCCTTGAAAATGCCCTGGAAAGTGAGCTGCCCTTTGAATTCGGAGGAAAAGCCTCTTTCGAAGAGGTCGGAGAAAAGATCAGGAAGTACATCAGGTAATTTTATTGTCAGCCCCGGCAAGGGGCTGAAGACGGTCGTTCTACAATAGGAGGTATATCCAATGGCAAAGATGAACGGAGCCCAAATGGTGGTCAAGTCCCTTGAAGCAGAAGGAGTGGACACGATATTCGGACTGCCCGGCGGAACTGTTATCCACCTTTATGACGCAATATATGATTCAAAGATCAACCATGTCCTGATGCGCCATGAACAGGCAGCTTCGCATGCAGCTGACGGATACGCCAGAGTAAGCGGGAAACCCGGCGTATGCATTGCAACATCAGGCCCCGGGGCGACTAACCTTGTGACCGGGATCGCTACTGCAAACCTGGACTCCGTTCCGATGGTCGCGATCACGGGACAGGTGGCCACGACCATGATAGGGACAGACGCTTTCCAGGAGGCAGATATAATGGGAGCCACTATTCCTCTCGTAAAGCACAGCATGCAGGTCCGTACGCCCGAACAGATACCGGTCGCTGTGAAAAAAGCCTTTTACATAGCATCGACAGGCAGGCCCGGTCCGGTTCTGATAGATGTCCCTGCCGACGTGCAGAAGGGTTTCGGGGAGTTCAAATATCCCCAAAGCATAAGCTTTCCCGGGTACGACCCGGAAAGGGGAGCAGACCTGAGCCAACTTGACGCGGCAGTTTCCCTCCTCGAGCATGCGGAGAGACCGGTCATCTTTGCGGGAGGCGGAGTGATCAGGTCAGGTGCGGCGGGAAAACTTACAGAGCTCGCTGAAAAACTTGAAATACCCGTAGTCACATCGCTGCTCGGAAAGGGATCGTTCCCTGAATCTCATCCTCTTGGTCTTTCTTTGGGAATGGCAGGAATGCACGGACACCCCGTAGCGAACAGGGCATTGATGACGGCTGACGTTATACTCGCGGTCGGTTCGCGTTTCAGCGACAGGAGCACGGGAAAGAGGTCGAGCTTCGCATCGGAGGCAAAGATAATACACATCGACCTGGACCCCGCTGAGATAGACAAGGCAATAGAGTCCGAGGTCTGGCTTGTCGGCGATGCGGGAAAGATAATCGACGCGATCAGAAAGTCCATCAGCAAAAAATATTTCGACAGGTCACACTGGCTTGAGGAGCTTGAACTGATCCGTCAGAAGGAACCTCTTCCCAGAAATGAATATGCGGGGGAGATAGCCCCATGGCAGGTCATAGAAACGCTGAGGGAGATAACCGGAGGAAAGTCCGTCCTGACGACTGAGGTTGGTCAGCACCAGATGTGGGCTGCACTCCACTACAAGGTGGAAGAACCTCGCCGTTTTGTCACTTCCGGAGGTCTGGGCACAATGGGTTTCGGCTTCCCGTCAGCGATAGGAGCGGCTCTCGCCTGCCCGGGTCAGCATGTATGCTGTATAGCGGGCGACGGCAGTTTTATGATGAACATACAGGAACTCGACACCTGTGCGCGTTACAATATACCCGTAAAGGTTTTTATCCTCAACAACTCCTGCCTTGGCATGGTCCGCCAGTGGCAGCAGCTCTTCTATGAGCACCGCTACTCGAATACCATCTACAACCGGAATCCCGATTTCGTAAAGATAGCAGAGGGTATGGGAGTCAGCGGCTTCTCGGCAACAAGGCCCGAGGAGATAAGGAAAACGATAGAGGCTGCCCTGAAGGTGCCCGGGCCTGCACTTGTGGACTTCAGGATACCGCAGGGCGCGCTGGTCCTTCCGATGGTACCGCCGGGCGGATCGATAGACAAGATGATACTGAACTGAGGGGAAGGATCCGGAAATGAACAGCGACAAAGCAAAAAAAGGTTATCAGAGAAGTCCGCACCGCTCCCTGCTGAAGGCTGCGGGATACACTGACTGGGAAATAGAACGCCCATGGATAGGGGTCGCGAATTCCTATAACGCAATAATCCCCGGACATGTCCATCTGAAGACCATTACAGAGGCAGTGAAGGCAGGGATATACGCAGCAGGCGGACTACCGATCGAATTTCCCGTGATCGGCGTCTGCGACGGCATTGCAATGAACCACGAGGGAATGAAGTTCTCCCTTCCCAGCCGCGAGCTGATCATGGATTCAATAGAGATAATGGCAAAGGGACACGCATTCGACGGACTTGTCCTGGTAACGAACTGCGACAAGATCGTCCCCGGCATGGCAATGGCCGCGGCAAAGCTGAACCTTCCGTCTGTTGTCATCTCCGGAGGGCCGATGATGGCCGGCACAATGAAGGGGAGGGTCCTGGACCTCAACAGCGTCTTCGAGGGCGTTGGAATGAAGGCTGCGGGCAAGATTTCGGATGAAGAGCTCAGGGACGTGGAAGACAACGCCTGCCCCGGATGCGGATCCTGCTCGGGGATGTTTACAGCAAACACCATGAACTGCATGATGGAGGCCCTGGGGCTTGGACTTACGGGAAACGGCACCATACCGGCAGTACATGCGGGCCGTGTGCGCCTTGCCAAGGACGCGGGGCGGGCCGTGATGGGTCTGATAGAGAAAAACATCAGGCCGAGGGACATCCTCACCATGAAAGCTTTTGAAAACGCACTTGCGGTGGATCTGGCGCTCGGAGGTTCCACCAACACTTCTCTTCACCTTCCTGCCATAGCATGGGCAGCCGGCCTTAAACTTCCCCTTGAACTCTTCAACGAGATCGGCGCGAGGGTTCCGCACCTATGCTCGATGAGCCCCGGAGGCCATCACCACATAGAAGACCTCTGGCAGGCCGGCGGCGTTGAGGGACTCATGGCAAGGCTGCTTGAAAAGGGACTCATCCACGGAGAACTGATCACAGTGACCGGCAGAAGCGTCAGAGAGAACCTAAGCAAGGCAAAGGTCGTGAACGACAACGTCATCCGCCCTGTCGAAGACCCCTACCATAAGGAGGGAGGACTGGCCTTCATCAAGGGCACCCTCGCTCCTCTGGGCGCCATAGTAAAGCAGTCCGCGGTACTTCCCGAGATGCTTGTACACGAAGGTCCTGCACGGGTCTTTAACTGCGAGGAAGATGCAAGCAAGGCCATCCTTAACAACGGGATAAATGACGGAGACGTCGTAGTCATCCGTTTCGAAGGACCAAAGGGAGGGCCCGGTATGCGCGAGATGCTCACGCCGACCTCGGCGATAATGGGGCAGGGTAAGGGAGGAACAGTAGCCCTTATCACAGATGGCCGATTCTCGGGAGCCACAAGGGGCGCCTCGATCGGGCATGTCTCTCCGGAAGCTGCAGTGGGCGGGCCGATCGGACTCGTTGAAGAGGGGGACATCATATCGATCGACATCCCCGCCAAAAGGCTCGACCTCAAGGTGAGTGAGGAAGTCCTTGCAAGAAGAAGGGAAAAATTCGTACCCTGGGTACAGCCGGCGGAGAGTCCCTTCCTAACAAGGTACAGGGAATTTGCAAGCTCCGGCGTAGAGGGCGCCGTACTGAGGGATAAACCACTGTAAAAGTTGCCGCTGTTTTGGCAAAGAGGATTTTAGAATTATCAGGAGGTCTCGGACTCAGAGGCTTCCTGATATTTTTACCAAGCCTTGGAGGACAGATCTGAACCAATAAAAATTTTAATGCCCAATAATCGCAACAGTGTTGCAAAAAACCCGGGACTCTCTTATACTCTTTTTGTTGATACTTAGTTGCAATAGGAGGTCTCTGATATGATCGTTCGAAATCATTTCAAGTTCACTCTATTTTCCCTGTTCTTATTGACCCTCTCTCTCTTCGCCTTTCCTCTGCATGCCAATGCGGAGACGACACTGACCGTATTTGCCGCCGCATCTATGACTGAATCCATGAATATGATCGCGGGATCGTACAAAAAGTCAGCGCCTGATGTAAAGATAGTCTACAATTTTGACTCCAGCGGCACCCTTAAGACGCAGATCGAACAGGGTGCGGAGTGCGACATTTTCATATCTGCAGGCCAGAAACAGATGGATCAGATCGACATCAAGGCAGATCCCAAGGTGAACACGAAGAAGCTTGACCTGGTTCTGGAAGGAACACGCTTCAACATAGTCTCCAACAAGGTCGTCATGGTGGTACCCAAAGGACATAACCCGAAAGGGATCAGCGATTTCAGGGACGCGGTCACTGAAAAAGTTTTTCTCATTGCACTCGGAAATTCAGATGTCCCGGTAGGCCAATACTCGGAAGAGATTTACAAAAATCTGGGCCTTTGGGACAAACTCAAAAGCATGAACAAAATAAGCTATGCCAGCAATGTCAAGGAAGTGCTCTCACAGGTAGCTGCCGGAGCAGTTGACTGCGGCATAGTTTACAGCACGGATGCCGCAACATCAAAGGGTGTCGATGTTGTCGCGGAAGCGCCTAAGGGAAGCCATAAGCCCATCACCTACCCTGCCGCTATTTTGAAAAAAGCAAAAAACCCGGAAGCCGCAGCGGCATTCGTTGATTTTCTCAAGGGCCCGGAAAGCTCAAAGATCTTTAACAAGATAGGTTTTGCAGTTCCAACCAAATAACAGGACTATGATCAGTTAGGAGCGGTCCTGCCCGGATAAGGCCTGGCCGCTCTTTTTCCTGAATGACCGGATAGGGGTAAGATATGGACTGGTTCCCGCTTTATAATTCGTTGCGTGTGGCATTGATCTCAACATTTTTTACTTTTTTTCTTGGTATTTTTGCCGCGCATTACATAGCGAAGACTCCCCGTTTTCTTAAAGGGCTGATTGATGGTGTCCTGACACTGCCTCTGGTCCTCCCTCCAACTGTCATAGGGTTTTTTTTGCTTAAAATGATCGGACCGCTTGGGCCTGTCGGCTCAACGGTCCTTGAAGTGTTCGGATTCAAACTCACCATGACCTGGTATTCCGCAATTTTTGCAACAACGATGATCTCCTTTCCTCTCATGTACCGTACTGCCCGCGGCGCCTTCGAGTCATTTGACAGCACGCTGCTTTACTCGGGACAGACCCTGGGCCTGTCAGACACCTTCCTCTTCTGGCGGGTCATCATGCCGAACTGTAAACAGGGCATACTTGCAGGTGCTGTCCTCTCATTTGCCCGCGCCCTTGGCGAATTCGGCGCCACGACCATGGTAGCAGGCTATATCCCGGGAAGGACCGCAATAATTTCCACAACGGTATACCAGCTTTGGAGAGAGGGAAATGATGCCCTTGCCTATAAGTGGGTGTTTATAAATCTTGTGATCTCGTTTATAGTGCTGACGGCTGTAAACATGCTTGAAAACCGTTATAAACAGCCTGTCGGTACAGCCAAGAACCATTTCGACCATGAGGATTAGGGGCAGAAAATGTCAGTATATGTAAAAATAAAAAAATCGTTCGGGAACTTCGTTCTCGACACAGAGTTTGAAGCTGAGAACGAAATCCTTGCCCTGCTCGGAGCCTCAGGTTCAGGCAAGAGCATGACGCTGAAATGCATTGCCGGCATAGTCAGGCCGGACATGGGACGTATTGTCGCAGACGGCGTGACGTTGTTTGATTCAGACAAAAAGATCAACCTGAGTCCCCAGGAAAGGCATGTCGGACTGCTTTTCCAGAACTACGCCCTTTTTCCAAATATGACTGTCGAGCAGAACCTGTGTGCTGTGATCAAAACCTGCGGCAAAGGAAAGTATCCAAAAGAAAAGCTGGACATCCTCCTTGAAAGCTATTATTTGACTGGTCTTGAGAAGCATTATCCTGGCCAGCTTTCGGGGGGACAGCAGCAGCGTGTGGCCCTTGCGAGGATGATGGCGAGCGACCCCAAAATCATAATGCTTGATGAACCATTATCGGCCCTTGACAGTTACCTGCGCTGGCAGGTAGAAAAAGAGCTCACGGAGATACTGGGAAAATACAAAGGCACAACTCTTTATGTCTCACATAACAGGGATGAGGTCTATAGGATCTGCCGAAAGGTCTGTGTCATAAACGAAGGACATTCAGAAAAAGTCAGCTCGGTCGACGAATTTTTTAATGCTCCCCCTACACTTGCGTCAGCCCTTTTATCGGGATGCAAAAACTATTCAAAAATAAAAAAACTGTTGAACGGCACAGTATATGCTATCGATTGGAAAACCAGTCTTAATTGTTCGGCCCATGTCCCTGATGATGCAGGATATATTGGTGTCAGGGCACATAAGATCCTTCCACTAGGCGACAAGGATAACTGCGTGAATAAAATCAGCTGCCGGGTGCTGGAGGTCAGGCATGACCTCTTTTCGGTCATTGTCACAGTGGTGCCGGAAGATGCCGACCCCAGGAAGGAGTTCTCCCAAATCCGCATGGAGCTGCCCTCCCTTGAAGATGATTCGCTCCGCCCGGGAGACAGCATGGCAATAAACATCCCCCCGGAAATGATCATGCCCCTGAGAAAAAGAATTATCTGAAAGGCTGACGCCGACCTGCTCCAGATAAAAGGGGCGAAGATCTTTTAAGCTCTTCGGCCCTTTCTCCGGTTACCGGCCGCTTTCTCCGATCATCCGAGTCAGGCGGTCACTTAAGTTTTATTTGAAACCTGTAAAAATGGCCGGACAAAGACTTTCTTCATTACTTTCTTGCATATACGGTATCAATAAGAGTTCCGTCGCGGTACTCAACGACGGCGGCTATCTTGTCGCGGTCAAACTCAGCCGGACGGGGAATGCCGGTCAGTTTCTCGACTTCCTTCTTCAGGGCATCGATATCGACTACGGGCAGACCCGCCTTGAGGGCAGAGCCAATAAGGTCTTCCCTTCGGGGATTGATGCAGATGCCCCTTTCCGTCACTATGGCATCGACCGTCTCGCCCGGAGTCGTTACCGTTGTTACCCTTTCCTTTATCGAGGGAACTCCTCCCCTGAAGGAGGGTGCGACAACTATTGAAAGTTTTGCCCCTGCAGCGGTATCCTGGTGCCCGCCCGAGGCTCCTCTGAGAACTCCGTCATGGCCCGTAAGCACGTTCACGTTGAAGCCGCAGTCGACCTCAAGGGCCGCCAGAATGACGCAGTCAAGGTTATGAACGATGCAGCCGGCATTGAAGGGGTTCGCGTACCACGAAGCGTCAATTTCAATATGGCGGGGATCTTCATGGATCGACCTGGTAACAGCCGAATCAAAGCTCTGTACGTCGAAGACCGCGTCAAAGAGCCCCTCCTCAAGCATTCCGGCAAGATATCCGCCCACCCCGCCAAGACCGAAGCTCCCCCGGATGCCCTTTTCCCTCATGTGTTCCGCAAGATATTTTGCGACAGCGAGGCTTGCTCCTCCCACACCCATCTGGAAAGAGAAGCCGGGTTCCAGTATTCCGGAAGCTTTCATCAGCCGGAAAGAATCTTTGGCGATCTTCAGGTCCACAGGGTTCCTTGTTATCCTTGCAGCCCCGGTAGCGATCTTCTTCGGATCTCCCAGGCTTTGGACACAAACTATGCTGTCTACGAGATACTGCGGTATCGATATCCTGGGATTAAGCGGGTAATCGACAAGGTTGTCAGTGACCGCAACGACATGTCTGGCATGGCGCGCATCGGTCATCGCATAGCCCATTGAACCGCACGCTGAAGGACCGGTGCTGCCTGTGATATTGCCAAGCGGATCGCAGGCAGGAGCAGCAAGGAACGCAACATCGATCGATATCGATCCTTCCTCAATGGCCCTCGCCCTGCCTCCGTGACTTCTTATTATCACCGGTATCTCCAGCTCGCCGCGGGAAAGGAGTTTCCCGAGTTCGCCCCTGACGCCGGATGTGTAGAGCCGGTTTATCAGGCCGCTTCTGATATAGTCTGCAATACAGTCATGGATGTCCGGAATCGAACTTGGGGCGAGAGTCAGACCCTTGAAGCCCATTTTCTCCAGGATATCAAGGACCATCGGCATCACTGCATCGCCGTTTCTAAGATGGTGATGGAATGAGATCGTCATCCCGTTTTGAAGTCCTGAGAGTTCGACAGCCTTTTCAATGTTCTCAACCACTTTGCTCCTTGCGGGCAGCGGGCGGCGCAGCTGCATCTGAGTTCCTCCAAAAGTACCCGCCCGGCCCAGCATGGCAAAGGGAGACATATAGGGAGCGAAAGATCCGACTCCGGGAAGCTCGAGGGGGACCTTTCTTCCAAGTGAATTCAGGGTCATCTCCATCAGGATCCGCTCCTTTCAAAACCATAGAGGTCCGCAAGCTTGAGCAAGTGACGGGCTCTTGCCACAACAGGCGCGTCGACCATTTTGCCGTCTACGGAGATCACGCCTTTGCCCTCTTTTTTCGCATTTTCGGCGGCTTCGACAACGCGTACAGCTTTTTTCAACTCTTTTTCGTCGGGCATGAAGGCCTGGTGTATCGTCTCTATCTGATCGGGATGTATGGCCGCCTTGCCGGTGAAACCAAGTCCCACGATCGATCTGCATTCCCTGAGCAGTCCCTCTTTATCGCTTATGTCTGCCCAGACTGTGTCATACACATTCACCCCTGCAGCGCGGGCTGCAACTACCACTCTGCTCCTGGCATAGAAAAGTTCCCAGCCATCTTTCGTCTTGCTGACACCCATATCTGCAGTCAGGTCCTGTCCTCCGAGGGTTATGGCCTCCACACGAGGGCATGCCGATGCAATGAGATATGCGTTCTCGACCCCGACGGCAGTTTCAATCATCGCATGTATCCGGACTTTACCAACAGGGATGGAATTTGCACTTTCTATGTCTCCAATTTTTTTGTCCGCGGCAAGAACATCTGCGGGACCGTTGCATTTCGGGATCCTAACGGCCGCCGGCAAACATGGAATTATCTCTTTCAGGTCGTAATCGAAAAATTCCGTATCGGCACCGTTTACCCTTACAGTTACAATGAGACCTTTAAAATCATAATCCTGTAAAAAGCAGGCGACCATTTTCCTTGCCGCATCCTTCTCAGTAAGGGCAACTGCATCCTCAAGGTCAAGCAGTATACTGTCAGCTCCGAATACAGGCGCATGCTGGATCATGCCGGGAGAATCACCCGGTATGTAGAGCATTGAACGGCAGGGCTTCATTCTTTGGCCACCCCTTTGCATGCACGGCTGAGAGCAGTTTCCAGGCGAGCTTTTATAGTTATCTCAAGGGCCCCCTGATCCTGGATCGATATCTCCGCTCCGACGAGGCTGTATCTTTTTGATACATTCTCAACAAGAGCCTTCGTCCTTTCAGCAAAAACTTCGCTGTTGGCACCCTTATATTCAAGTTTGAGTTTTTCAGCCGGTGAAACCGTCACCAGGCAGTCCGATGATTCCAGCGTCCCGGCGCTGGCGGTATTAAGCAAGATCAATCTGCCCATCACCTTTCATTCTTAGTTGAAGGAGGAGGAAAATTTCACCCTCCTCCTTCGATTATATTACTTTATTTCAACCTCTCAGCGACTGCACGGAGAAATTCTTCAGTAGTCACGACCTTTTTGTCATACAGGTCGGCTATGGATGAAATGTCCTTAGTCATTATTCCTGCTTCTATCGTCTCCGTTGAAGCTTTTTCAAGTTTGTCGGCAAAGGCCTGAAGTTCTTTGATCCCGTCAAGCTCTCCGCGCTTCCTGAGTGCCCCCGACCAGGCAAAGATAGTCGCCATGGGGTTTGTCGAGGTGGCCTCGCCATTGAGATACTTGTAATAGTGGCGGGTGACTGTACCATGTGCCGCTTCGTACTCAAATACACCATCCGGGGAGACAAGGACCGAGGTCATCATCGCAAGGCTCCCGAACGCCGTCGCCACCATGTCGGACATTACATCTCCGTCATAGTTCTTGCACGCCCATATAAAGCCTCCTTCCGAACGTATCACCCGGGCAACGGCATCATCGATCAGGGTGTAGAAGTATTCGATCCCGCATTTCTCAAAATCATTTCTGAATTCGGCCTCGAATATCTCCTGAAAAATATCCTTGAAGCGGTGGTCGTACTTTTTGGATATCGTGTCCTTAGTGGAGAACCACAGAGGCTGTTTCGTCCCCAGCGCATATTTGAAGCATGAGCGGGCAAAGCTCTTTACGGACCTGTCAAGGTTATGCATTCCCATTACAACGCCGCCGCCCGTAAAGTCATGGACCAGATCTCTTTGGACTTTACCGCTGTCGCCGTCTGCGGGCTCGAATGTGAGATAGACTTTGCCCGGGCTATCTATGACCATCTCAACGTCCTTGTAAATGTCGCCGTAAGCATGACGTGCGATGGTGATCGGCTTTTTCCACGTCCTCACGGTGGGGCTGATGCAGTCCAGGAATATCGGGGACCTGAAGACTGTCCCGTCAAGTATGGCCCTAATAGTCCCGTTCGGACTCTTCCACATCTGCTTCAGTCCGTATTCTTCGACTCTCTGCTGATTGGGGGTTATCGTGGCGCATTTGACCGCCACACCATATATTTTTGTCGCCTCCGCGGCCTCCACCGTTATCCTGTCGTCAGTCTCATCGCGTTTCTTAAGTCCCAGGTCATAGTATTCAGTCTTCAGGTCAATATGAGGTTCAAGCAGTATCTCCTTGATCTTGGCCCAGATAACGCGGGTCATTTCATCCCCGTCCATCTCCACCAGCGGTGTCTTCATCGTTATTTTCATATCGTTCCCACCCTTCAGGTCCTTGATCATATGTACTTGATGACCGCTTTTTTACGGTTTATCTCGCTTTGGAGGTCATTTTGCTGCGAGTAGTGGTTCATAAGGCAACCGGCAAGTATGATATCCCTGTCCTCCTTGGTGAGGTCGGGCATTTGAAGCGTTATTCCGGTCCTCGAAGCGCCGCGGATAACCACTCCCTCGATCTTTACTGAACCATCCCTGACCGCTTTCCGGATACCGGGTATGAAGAGCCAGTCACCTACAGAAAGTTTCTCTTTTTCTCCCGGGGCGATGATAAATGGGAGCATGCCCCAGTTGATAAGGTTGCTTCTGTACCGTTTGGTGGCATACTCTTCCGCGATATTCGCCTCTCCTCCCAGAACCTTCTGGGAAGATGCTGCCTGTTCACGGGCTGAACCGTCGCCGGGTTTTACAGCAAAGATAGTGCTTCCTATGCCAATATTTTTCAGGGCATTCTCGGTTCCTGTAAGTGCGAGGACTGACTTAAGCTCGAAGGGGACCTCACATGTGCCTCCCTCAGTCATCTTCCTGCGGGTATTTTCGAGAGCCTGTGCAGCCTTTGCCCTTCCCACATATCCCGGATCCTTGCGTGAGAGTGCGTATTCAGCCAGCTTCAGGGGATTAGAACGAAGGGAAGAGGTCTCTCCGGAAGGTATCAGTTCGTCCGTTGTCGTGACAGGATCTGTGATGACCGATGCCAGAGTAAGCATCAGGTTTTCTGCAAGGGGATACACCCTGGGCCACGGACAGATATTGGGGCCATATACAAGTTCTGTCTCAGGATCTGGCTTGCCGTAACCGCGATAGACCTTTTTGTCGTATATCTCCTTTCGGAACTTATAATCGACCTCGTGCAGCAATTCGCCGTATATTTCTGCGGAGGTAAGCATACCGCCGTTCGCCGCCGTTGCCGCAATAGATCTGGCATCCATCAGTGCCACTGAGGCAAGCTGTCCTGCGTTCGGTTTCGAGCCTTCCCTGTTCGGAAAATTCCGTGTCGTGTGCCTTATGCTCAGACTGTTGTTAGCCGGTGTGTCGCATGCGCCGAAACAGGGTCCGCAAAAGGCGGTCCTGATCGTTGCCCCTGCGGTCATCAGGTCCAGTAGGGTGCCGTTTTCCACAAGCTCCATCTTTATGGGCTGGCTGCCGGGGTAGACGCTCAGGGAAAATTCCCCTATCCCGGAGCTGTTGGACCTTAATATCTGGGCCGCCGCAACTATGTTGTCCGGAGTGCCGCCGGCGCATCCTGCTATCACGCCGTGATCGACATGGAGGCGCCCGTTCCGGAGTTTTTTCTTAAGGGACAAAGACAGGCTTGGATTCTCTATCTGCTGAGATGCCTCCCTCTCGACCTTTTCAAGTATATCCCGGCAGTTTTTGTTCAACTCGTCGATCGTGAAAACGTTGCTTGGGTGGAAGGGCAGAGCGATCATGGGCCTGACTTTGTCAAGATCGATGATCACTGCGCCGTCATACCAGGCTACATCAGCAGGGTCGAGCAGACTGAAATCATCGGGACGTCCGTGTATCTCATAATATTTTTTGACAGAGCCATCAGTCCTCCATATGGAAGAGAGGCAGGCTGTCTCTGTCGTCATAACATCTATGCCGTTTCGGAATTCCACAGGCAGGCTGCTGACTCCCGGGCCTACAAACTCCAGGACCTTGTTTTTGACGAAACCATCCTTGAAGACTGTTCCTATAAGGGCAAGTGCGACGTCCTGCGGGCCTACTCCCGGACGGGGCGAACCCTTCAGGTAGACTGCGACGACCTCGGCCCGCGGGAAGTCATAGGTATGGTCCAAAAGCTGCTTCACCAGCTCCGGGCCGCCTTCCCCGATGCCCATCGTTCCAAGTGCCCCATAACGGGTGTGGCTGTCAGAACCGAGAATCATTTTCCCGCATCCCGTCATCATTTCACGAACATAGGAATGTATAACAGCCATGTGCGGAGGCACGAACTCACCTCCGAACTTTTTTGCAGCGGAGAGCCCGTAGACATGGTCGTCCTCGTTTATCGTCCCGCCGACAGCACATAGGCTGTTGTGACAGTTCGTAAGGACATAGGGTATCGGGAATTTTTTCATGCCGCTGGCTATGGCTGTCTCGATTATCCCAACATAGGTGATGTCATGGGACGCAAGCGCGTCAAAATGTATTTTTAGTTTTTCGCCGCTTCTGTCTTCGTTGTGCGCCTGAAGTATCCGCCAGGCGATAGTCCCCATTGACGCCGTCATTTTGTCCGGCAGGACACTTTCCATCGGATCGAGGCCTGCGTTCGTCAAACGGTCGTTTATCTCACCCATATCCATATTCTCCGTCTCTTCGACCAAGAGCTCTTTGCGGAGCAAATATACCCCTCTTCTGACCAACTTCAGCACTTCCATCCACTCCTTCTGGTTCTTGACCTATCTTCCTGCCATTTCACAAATCCCGGCTGTTCTTTGCTTTTGAACGCGATATAAAAGATCCCTGCGGAAATGATCTTAGATCAAAGCATTTGCACCACCCCCATAATTACTTATTAAAAACCTGATATGTCATTAAATGTAAACTATGATTTTTTATGATGTTTGTCCGGTCGGTAAAAGATGGTATTTTTCTTTTCCGTCATTCGGATGAAATGAACAATAAAGAGCTTAGGAAAATGTGTCAGAAAATTTGTTTTTTTGCTATGTTATCTGAAAAAACAATAATCTTTGGTTTTGTTGGGGTACTGTTTCAAAGCTGGAATTATGAAATCAGGCCTTTGTGAACATGGAGCCGCTCGTTTCGTCTGTATCCTTCAACAAGTCCCGCTCTCTGTTTTTTACTTCGGATGAGAGACATGAGATCGAGTTTTATCTGTTCAGCAGACACTTCAGCTCTATCATCAAACCGTTCTCCGTTTTCTTCGAGATGCCTGTCAAACATATATACACTTTATGCCGATACGTCAATATAATTTTCACAATTTGGGTCATATTTTGAATAGTACGTTAATTGCAATCAATTTTAAGGTCGTTGTTCTTACAGCCACATATACTAACCACTGCTCAACTCCACAGGGATCTGATATATGCCTGCAGCAGGGTAAACAAGAGATCAGGGCCGGAGGCTAGCCTCCGGCCCTGATCTCTTGTTTACGGATCATGTCGTCCCTGTCAGTCCTGTCTTCTTTTGAGGAGGAGCTTCATTGGCTTTACCGCCGAAACAGCGACAGGGACTTTGTCAAAAAACCCTTCAGCATTCCTCTCATCTGCCTCAGGCTGAACTTTCTTGTTTTCCTCTTTTCTGTAAAGGACCTGCATTGATTTTGAACCGTCGCGGTAAATGGTGATGCCCTTGCATCCTAGCTTCCAGGCAAGTATATAGGAATCAAGGACATCCTTTACCGAGCTGTCATGCGGCAGGTTCACCGTCTTTGATACCGCAAGGTCCGTATATTTCTGGAACACTCCCTGGGTCCTTACGTGGGAAAGGGGCGCCACATCATGCGACGTTACGAAAACAGACCTGATGACATCCTCCTGCAGCCCCTCCTTAAGGGCCTCCGCGTAATACCTGTTGACCTGCTTCATGACCACTTTGGTCCCGTCGACCTGAGTACGCACCCTGGTGTGCTCAAGCGCAAAGAGGGGTTCGATCCCCGACGAGCAATCCGCAAGCAGGGCTATCGTGCCTGTCGGGGCTATGCAGGTAAGGGTGGCGTTGCGGCGTCCCAGGTGCTTCAGCACTTCAGGTATGCCCTTCTCTTTACCAAGCTCCGCCGAAGTCCTGTGTGCAGCCTCCCTTATGGCCGACATGATCCTTTCTGCCAGCTCGAGGGCTCGGTCACTGTCGTAGGGTATCCTCAGACGGAAGAGAAGGTCGGCCCATCCCATGACCCCAAGACCAATCTTGCGGGTATGCCTGACTGCTTCCGATATCTCCGGAAGGGGATAGTGGTTTACGTCTATGACGCTGTCCAGAAATCTTGTCGCAATGGCCGCGGTCCTATCCAGGAGCTCAAAGTCGAATCCATCTTTGCTTACCATTCTTGCAAGGTTTATCGAACCAAGGTTGCAGGCCTCGTTGGGATAAAGGGGGGATTCTCCGCAGGGGTTAGTACTGGTAAGAGGGCCAAGTTCCGGTGTCATGTTGCCCCTGTTGATGGCATCCAGGAATATTATCCCGGGATCGCCGGTTCTCCACGCCGTCTCGGCTATTTCGTCGAGAAGCTCTGCCTCGGGACCCGCCGGATCGGCTTCTGCCTTCTCCATAAAGCTGTCATATACGCCTACTGAGATGTTAAAATTCGCTATTGTCCCGTCTTTGTCCTTGCAGTGTATGAATTCGTGTATGTCGGGATGATCCACATTAAGGATCCCCATGTTGGCACCCCTTCTCATTCCGCCCTGTTGTACGGTCTCGGTCGCCTTGTCGAAAAGGCCCATGAACGAAATGGGGCCCGATGCCCTCCCGTTAGTGCTGTTTACCCTGGCGCCGCAGCTGCGCAGGTTGGAAAAATTGAAGCCCGTGCCCCCGCCGCTTTTGTGGATCAGCATCTGTTTTCTTATCGCCTCACAGATGCTCTCCATGGAATCTTCGATCCCGATAACAAAACAGGCCGCCATCTGTCCATGGGGCGCCGGACGTCCCGAGTTCATTATTGTGGGGCTGTTCGGCAGGAACAGGAGCTTCGCCATCACATCATAGTATTCATCAGCCCACATGTACCTGAGCGGAGCCGTCTTCTCGGCAGACGCTACGTGGTTTGCAACGCGCATAAGCATTTGCTCCGGCGTTTCGCAGGGGTTCCCGGAGTCGTCCTTCCACAGGTAACGGTCGACCAGAATCTCTCTGGCTTGTTTGTTGAATTCAGGTTTCTGCAGCATAATAAAATAAAACCTCCCTTTAGTTTTAAGGGCAAATAATTGCGGTCAAATTATCTGACGACAGTAATTATAATAACATAAAAATTTATATCTGTAAGAGGTAAAACACTATATACAAGAGAATCTTATCCACCAAACACTACATATTGTGTGGTTATCTATGTGGATATCCGGTGGATGGGACGGGAACAGCCTTGGTGGTGTAGTGGTTATCTATGCCAGGCGTCTTTTGTGAAGAGGACCAGGACTGTGTACAGCTCCAGTCTCCCGCAAAGCATGCAGAAAACATAGATCCATTTCGCGGTCGTGGTCTGTGTGTGAAAGGTGGTAGCCGGACCCACGTCTCCGAGCCCGGGACCGATATTGCCGAGTGTTACCGCAACGGCGGTTATGGAAGTGACTACGTCTTCTCCCGTAGCAGAGATCATCACGGCGGCAACGGCAAATATTATAAAATAGAGCGCTATGAAGGTAGAAGCCGAGAAGGCCAGCTTATCGGTTATAGTCTTATCTCCCAGAAGTATCGGCACAGAGGCCTGAGGGTGGATGAATCTTTTGATCTCTGCAGTTATCTGCTTTATAACTATCTGTATCCTTACGCATTTTATTGCGCCGGCTGTAGATCCGGCACAGCCGCCTATAAACATCAGGACAACGATCGTCATCTGCGTGATCGTAGGCCACAGTGAGAAGTCTGCTGTAACGAACCCTGTCGTGGTCATCATGCTTACGACCTGAAAGGCAGAATACCGCAGGCACTCGATGATCGTCGGATAGTGGCTGTTCCTGAAAAGGGAAAGCGCGATGACCAATGTCGACAGGAGTGCTACACCAGTATAAAATTTAAACTCCGGATCCCTGTACGGTTTCAGTGTTCTGTTTTTTATGGCCAGAAGATGAAGACCGAAGTTCGCCCCCGAAACAAACATGACGGCAGTAAGCGACCAGTCGATAAAAGCAGAGTCGTACCAGCCTATACTTTGGTTCCGGGTCGAGAAGCCGCCTGTTGATACTGCGGCGAATACATGGCATACTGAGTCGTACAGATCCATCCCGCCTGCAAGCATCAATAATATTCCAGCGGCAGTTATCCCTAAGTAGACTTTCCACAGCATCAGCGCAGAATCCTGTATCCTCGGGCTGATCTTCTCCAGAACAGGGCCCGGCACCTCTGCCTTGAAGAGCTGGGTGACTCCCATTCCAAGCATCGGAAGGAGAGCCAGGGTAAGGACCACTATTCCCATCCCGCCGAGCCAGTGTGTTACTGCACGCCAGAAGATGATCCCTCTCGGCAGCGTTTCGATATCACGAAAGATCGTCGCCCCTGTCGTAGTGAATCCGGACATCGCTTCAAAGTAAGCTTCTGTGAAATCGGACACATAACCTCCTAGATAATAGGGGAGGCATCCCTGAAAAGATGCAAAGATCCAGGCCAGAGCGACAGCGGCAAAGGCCTCTCTCGTTCCCATGTCCCTGGCCTGAGCTTTGTAGCTGAACAAAAGAAGTGTGATCGAAAATAACGAGCCCAACGCGATCGAATAGGCAAAGGCCCTTATTTCGTTTCCTCCCTCCCTGACGGCCCATGCCAAAGGCATGATCATGCACGCGGAAATGAGGAAGACTATTACGGCAAGGAATCTTGCCACTATTTTCAGTTTCACTTCAATGATTCTCCGATTGTTTCCATTGCATGGGGCATGATATCGGCAGATGCAAAGACTACTATTTTGTCTCCCTCCATTAGTTCGGTCTTTCCCGTAGGTATCAGAAGCTCATTTCCCCGCTCGATCAGGCCTATGACAGAGCCGGCCGGCATGTGCAGATCCATAAGGGGCCTCCCCAAACACGGTGACCCGGCAGAAAGGGTAAGCTCCAACGCCTCTGAACTTATCTCTTCAAAAACCATAAGGACTCTGGATGATCCGGGGTAGCGAACGTACCGTATGATGACCTGCGCAAGGGTCTGGTTCCTGTTCACTATCGAATCTACGGGTAAATGCTCTGTCATTCCCAGATAATTCGACCTTTTCACCACCGCAATGCTCTTTGAAGCTCCAAGCGTCTTTCCGAGGACTGCAAGCATGAGGTTGGTCTCATCCTGTTCAGTTGCCGCGACGAAACCATCCGCCTTGTCTATGCCTTCCGAAAGAAGGAGGTCAGAGTCTGCGCCGTCCCCGCATATTACAAGCACTTCAGGCAGTTCTCCCGCTATGCGTTCGCTCTTTGCCTTGTCCTCTTCAACTATTCGGATATCTATTCCGGGAGTCCTGGCGATGAGACGCTTTGCCGTCTGGAAACCGATCTTCCCGGCACCGATTATAAAGACTCTGCGGAGTTTTTTCGAAAGGGAGGGCTGAAAAAGCGACTCCAGCTGGTGGACCTGGTCGCGGTAGCACATGGAGTAGCATATGTCGCCGGGCAGCAGGACATCGTTAGCTTTGGGGACAAAGCTTACCCCGTCTCTCTGTATGGAAACTATAAGGGTGATGAGGTTCGGATTTTTTCTCCTGACCTCACATAACGGCATCTCCTTGATCAATGAGTCATCCGCGATCCTGAAAACATAGATCCCGGCCTTGCCTCCGGCGATCTCAACAGCATGAAGTGCTCCCCTGACTTCAAGGAGCTCTTCCATCTCCCTCGCTACTGACCTTTCAGGGGAGATGAGCATATCTATTCCCAGATCCCTCGCCCAGCCTTCGTTGTCCGTGAACTCCAGGCCCACAGCCCTTGCAATGACATGCGGAATGCCCATTTTTTTTGCTATCCAACATGCCATTATGTTGACTTCGTCCTTGTTGGTACATGCGATGAGGAGGGAAATGTCTTCGCAGCCCTCTTTCACGCCTGCCCTTTCAAGCACGCTGGGCCTTGCTCCGTTCCCCCTTACAACGATCACGTCAAGGTCGTTTTCTACACGCTGCGCCCTCTCTTCATTCTCTTCGACCACGATGATGTCGTGCCCGTCCGCAGAAAGGTCTTTGGCTACGTAATAACCCACTTCCCCTGCTCCAACCAGAATGATCTTCAACCTTATTCCGCCTTTCGCTGTTGACCTGATAGAGAACATTCAGCAGAGACTATCTTATAGCACTATATTCAAAAAAAGCAAGATACGCAACAGATCAGCCCCAACAGGCAACGGAGACGGCATAGCGCGCCGTCTCCGTTGGGTCAAATATAAATCAGGCTTATTGAGCCCCTGCCCTAACCTCTTTTTTTCTTTTCAGAGCTGAGGGCCTTTCTGATGGCCCATGCGAAAGAACCCATGGTAATACCTATGAATAGCGCCATATTCAGCTGCCACATACTGATTTCCTCCCTTTTCTTTCAAACCGAAGCTAATCCAGCACGTTGGCGTGGATAAGCCTCTTGGCCATGGCGCCGTTCAGCGCGATGAGGATAACAGCGAGGATAACCCATTCAACTACCATAGATCCGGGAGTATATGCGTATTTCTGAAGCGGCCAGAATTTGAACCACTCACCCGGGTACCAGGTCATCGCCTGATAGAACCACCAGCCCCACACTAAAGTGAAGAGGACGGGGAAGAATCTGATGCCCTTCCACAGCCATTCTACGCGAAGGTCGGAGCAGGGTTCGATGTCATCCTTCCAGAGCTTGTCCACACCGTATTTCATCGCCGCGACGGCGTAGAGAAGCCCGACCATGAGGAGCGCCACGCCCCAGACCATGTCCTGGTTCTCGAATATACCGTTGTCAAGTGCGGACCAGCTCCCGACCAGGAGGAAAAATCCAGTCACATATGCAGTAGCCTTAATGCGGCTGAATCCCATGTCCATCAGGTTGCGGCATCCAAGCTCGATCATCGCTATGACAGAGCTCAAAGCCGCCGAGAATAGCGCCAGGAAGAAGAGTATCCCCAGAATGAATCCCCCGGTCGTATGCGCGAAAAGGTTCGTCAAGTTGACAAACGTGAGCCCGTTGGCGCCTGACTTCATAACAGCCATCGGATCGGGAGCCAGGGCAAAGACAGCAGGGATAACGACCATACCGGCGAGTGTTGCAGCCGTCGTATCTCCGAATGCCACCGTGAATGAATTGAGCATGATGTCCTCGTCCTTGGCAGAATAGACGTAAAATACGTGGAACATTCCCCAGCCGGCTCCGGTCGACCATGCTACCTGAGTATAAGCGCGAAGCCAGATATCTGGATTTGTGAAACCCGCCGGGTCGATGGTGAACATAAATTCCAGACCCTTCGAGGCACCCGGAAGCGTCACCACACGTAAAATCAATATCGCCAGAATTACATAGACCGACGGGATCAGGACCTTGTTTGCCTTCTCAATTCCTCCCTGTACTCCCCGTGCAATAATAACGGCAGAAATAAGGACGGCTCCGACGAACCACATCCAGGCTTCTACACTTGGCGGAGTAAGGGCAAAATCTTTCCAGACCTGGCTGGTCAGATCCGTCCCGCCCGTTTGGACAGTGGTGAGGAATCCGGTGGCTATGAGAGAAAGATATTTCATTACCCACCCAAGGACGACGACATAATAGGCACCGAGCATGACGCAGACCATCCCAGCCCAGGCACCCATCCATGTCCATTTGTCTCCCAGGAGGACCTTAAAGGCTCCTGCGTTCGCCATACGGGTCTTTTTACCGAAAACGGATTCGGCGCAGATAAGGGGTACAGCCCAAGTAAACAACGCAATTACATAAATGACGAGGAACGCGCCCCCGCCGCATGCCGCCAATTCGCGCGGGAAGCGCCAAATGTTCCCTGTGCCGACGGCCATTCCAAGAATTGTAGCAATAAGCCCCCAGCGGCTTGAAAACTGTTCTCCGCCCTGTTTGATTTCAGCCATACGTCAGACCTCGCTTTCTTATTGAAAAATTCATTTTTGGAATAGAGTAATAAAAAGCAAAACTTCAAACGTGTTCATGATAGGGCCTGAAAACGAGCAGAAATAACTTCGAAACCCTCCTTTCGCAGTCTCATTCAATAAATTTCGAATATATATACAAAATAGATATTCAGACCCCGACACTTGTACAGCTTATCATATATAAACTCTATTATCAATATTATAATAATTAAGAACATTGGTCATTTTTAGGGAAATCTTTTCGTGAAATATCTGAACAATTCAAAGTGTCTTGTTTTACATACAGCACCGAAGCGCCTAGATTTCAAACATAAGTTAATTTTACCCTTTTGATTTTCAAAAATTGCCGTTCAAAAATATATTCAGAAATATCAAGAAATATCATTATTAATATATTTTTTTGACAAAATTGTACACATGTATTACAAAATTCAGAAATTTAAAATTATTTATTCTTCGTTTTTTTTTGCTTACTGTTTACGGGTCTCAAAACAAGCTGTCATTCGGGCTTTTATAAACCTACGTTTTTTAATAAAAAAGATGAATATAACAAGATTATTGATCTTGTCGTTGCTCTAATATAAAAAAAGGAGCCTTATCGTAATTTTGACTTACGAATCGACTCCGCAAAATATAAATTATTTAATTTTTCGATATATATAATTCAATTCTTTGATTTTAAGTCAGATTTTTCCTTCAATTTTTTTTCCAGCTTCAGCAGTTCATTTCTGGTATCCGAGTCCATGTTTTTTAATATTTCATTGCGGTAGAGCATTCCTATTTCATTCCTTGACAGCCCAGGGTGGGTCTCAAGTTCGGTGTACGCTCCGACTTTTTTGTCATTGAAGAATACATCGAAATCGGCAAAGCGCTGTCCCATCTCGTTGTATTCAAGCCCCATCGCGATCCTTTTGATCTCCTGTACCTGCATGGGGGTGAAGATCTTTACCATGTACGCGGGAACGCTCATCAGAGCCATTGCCTGGTCCCTGCCCCACCTCTCGGCCAGAACTATGCCTATCTGCAGCCCCTGGGTCGCCATCCAGAGCCTCTGCCTGTGGATGTCAAAATGTCCATTGGCATCGTATATTTTGATCTCGACGTCGTTCCAGTCGGGTGTTCCCAGTGCATCCCCGAGATATTCTATGCCCCTGATGCTGAGGTACTGTATTATTGCACCTTTTGACCTGTCGTGGACAAGAATGGCCTTCTCGTACATGTCCCGGACCGGGACAGCCCTGTTGATCGCCTTTTGGGTAAAATATATGACGGAAGAGGTCCCCGGTATGTAGTTGCGGAACATCGGATCCCTGTCGATTATCTCTCCTCCCAGGTCTTCGTGTATCGATTTGATGCCGTCCTCAATATTGCCCATCAGACGCATCGTTATATACCCGGGCATCATCTTGACCTCTTCTACGCCGCTTATCAGTCTGTTGTTGATGAGATTGCAGAGGAGGAATTCAATGGAGTTCTCGGATACAAATGTCTCCCCTTCCTCTTCCTCGGTGAGCAGATCCGAGGATGAGATGAAAAAAACGAGCCTCCTGTTGTTGCCGTAAATGCTCAATGCCTGCTCGGGATCCAGAGAAACGCGAGACCCCCACTCCTTCAGACATTTTTTTATCTCAGCCACCTTGTCTGTGGCATGGAGTACAAGGCTTTCCGGACCGCTTCTTACAAGAGAGAGCATTAAAAAACCTCCTTTTTAATATCACAGCGAGATTCGTTTGCGTTCCAGTCTGGCGTCGTTTGTCCCCGGGGGATATTTGAAGGGGATAACGTCTCCCGTCTCCATGTGTATAAGGTGCATTTTCTCCAGTCCGTTGAGAAAGAACCTGCCGCACGCATCTATCGCGGTAGGATGTTCAAGGCTGTGTCCGAAGAGGTTGTACTCTCCGGCGTCGTTCATTACATCCTCATAGGTATGACCGGCCCTGAAGCGGAAGCTTCCGATATAAAACCGGCCGGGCCTGCTCCAAACCTGGACGGTGGAGTTCTCAGTCATTTTCAGCAAGGTCGGAAGATGGTCATGGTTTCCTGTAATAAGGATGGCCCCGCATGTCTCCTCCGACAGCAAGTCCAAAAGGATCCGGAGTTTTTTCCTGTAAAGATCCAGCATCCCCGGCCTGATCTCAAGCTTGACGTCGTCCACCAGGTCGCCTGTATGTACTATCCATGCGGGACGAAGGCGCTTTATCGCCCTGCGCAGATAGGGGAACATCGTCGACGGGGTGTCGGAGATATGCAGTATCATGTCCCTGCCGTCTACCGGAGGAGGATTGAGTCCCGCGCGCACATAGATATCGTCTATCCTGCTTCTTACAGGACAGTTTCTTATCTCCTCAAGCGTCGGCTTGGGCAGGTTAGCTGGCAGATGCAGCGTAGTCATTTTCCTCACCCCACATATAAAGGAAAGAGTGGTCGATTCTATCTTGTGACCTTAATAATAATATTCTGAACAATATTATAACAGAGCATGTATAAAAACTATTTTAAATTATGTAATCACTTATGAACAAAATACTTGTCTTTTTTTTGATCACCATGTAGGATAGCGAAAGTAATCGATTGTTCTCCGAGCCTGTCCGCCTAAAGATCATATCTATGGGGGGCGGGCCGATAGGGTTTCGCTGGAAACGGCGGGGCCTCCCTTTGGAAAGGAGAGCGGCTGCCTGAATTTAAATCGGCCGTCTTCTCCACAGGGGACGGTCGATTTCATTTCTTACGGGATATACACAAAATCCCAACTCTCCCTTGCGAGACCGCCCCCAACGGTCTCGCATCTTTTATATTTAAGTGCAATTGGGTTGCATTTATAAATAAATTTTCTTTTTTTACGTTAAATTCACGACAAAAACAATTAAATAGTGTAGAATAACGTCTATGCCATATATTTCACTTTTTTGGCATTTTATGTCTCGCTGATCTGGTCAGCGAGGCGACTCTGAATCTGTTTCTCCTTCGGCGCCTGCCATGGAGTACAGACGTTAGGGCGGAACGGGAAACTGTTCCGTCTCCCATTGCGGAAAGGGGGCACAAAGATCGCCGTGCGCGATATCAAAAGTTATTGCCCTCCTATCCTTCAAGGCATCAAAAAGTTTTTGGCACCAATATATCTTTAAGGAGGGGTATCCCCATGAAAAGCAACAAGCGCGCATTACTTTTCATCACGATCCTTGCTGTATGCATGTTAGCACTGAGTCCTTTCGCATATGCGAAACCGCCCGTTCTCAGAATGGCAACGACCACAAGCACCGACAACACCGGACTGCTTGACTATATGGCTCCGATACTGCTGAAAGACACCGGGATCGAGATCCAGTGGGTATCAGTAGGTACGGGAAAGGCCCTTGAGTACGGACGCAACGGGGATGTCGACATCGTCCTTACACACGACCCGGCGGCTGAGGACAAATTTATGGCTGACGGAGCCGGAGTAAACCGCCGCAAGGTCATGTACAACGACTTTGTCCTTATCGGTCCCGCAAACGACCCTGCGGGCATAAAGGGGAAACCTATTGGCCAGGCCATGGCGACGATCGCAGCAAAGGGACAGCCGCTCGTAAGCCGCGCGGACAAATCGGGAACGCATGCGGCGGAGCTGAAACTTCTCAAAGAGGCCGGGGTCAAGGATTTTGACAAGGCATCATGGTATGTCCAGACCGGGCAGGGAATGCTCAACACGATCAACATCGCCGACGAGCGCAAAGGCTATGCCCTTGCGGACAGAGGAACATTCATCAAATATGACGCAAACCTCAAAGGCAAGCCGGGACTGGTGATAGTTGTCGAGGGAGACCAGCAGCTTCTGAACATGTACACGGTCATGGCAGTGAACCCGATCAAGCACCCCCATGCAAAGTATGACCTTGCCATCAAATACATCGACTGGATCACCTCTTCAAAGGTCCAGAAGGATATCGCCAACTTCAAGCTCGAAGGCAAGCAGCTCTTCTTCCCCAACGCGGAGATCAGAGCCGGACACTAATAAATAAGCAAACATTTTTAAGGGCCGGGTCTCGGCAAAGGACCCGGCCCTGTCTTAAGGAGGGTGCAGGGTGGATTTTATTGTCCAGGGATTTTTTCAGTCCATAAGGCTTATCGCATCAATGGACGAGGAAACACTGAATATCGTGCTGACGACACTGAGGCTGACAGGGCTTTCAATGCTCTTCATACTTGGGATCGGACTTCCGCTGGGATTTGCCCTCGGATACTTCGATTTTCCGGGAAAGCACTTCTTCAGGACCGTGGCAGATACCCTTCTTGCCCTTCCTACCGTAGTAGTGGGCCTGCTGGTCTACGCCTTCATCTCCAGAAGAGGCCCGCTGGGCGATTTTGAGCTTCTCTTCACTATCAGGGGCATGGCGATAGGCCAGGTGATACTGGGCCTGCCCATTGTCATCTCCTATACGGCTACAGCTATCGAAGGACTTGACAACAGGCTGCGCCTTACGCTTCAGACTCTGGGCGCATCAGGCGCAAAACTGGCTGTTACCAGCCTCTGGGAAGGCCGCTTCCAGATCCTGGTCGCCGCATTGACCTCCTATGGAAGGATCATAGGAGAGGTCGGATCCGCTATGATGCTGGGCGGCAACATAAAATGGCACACGAGGACGATAACCACCGCTATCACGCTTGAGACCGGGAAGGGCGACTTCGCGCTCGGCATAGCCCTCGGGATCGTTTTGCTTGCAATATCTTTCGCCTTGAACATTTCACTCTCCTTCATCCGAAGAAGAGTGGGAAACAGCTGAGAAACGCACATTACATAATAACGGAGGTCATCACTCTCATGAGAAAGATCAGATCAGCACTTGCATTGACCCTTATATTGCTCTTTTCCGTCCCCGCATTTGCAGGAACGATCAAACTTTCAAGCACCATCGGTCCCGTAGACGCCGGGATCGTCCCCCTTCTTGCTGAGACATACAAAGCGAAGACCGGAACCGACTTTGTAATTGAAAAGGCAGGCACCGGCGCGACGCTGAACAAGGCAAAGACCGGAAACTTCGACATGGTCGTCGTACATGCAAGAGCCCTTGAAGACCAGTTCATAAAGGAAGGCTTCGGGCAGAACCGTCAGGACATAATGTACAATGATTTCGTTATACTCGGCCCCAAGGAAGACCCTGCAGGTATCAAAGGGATGAAGTCAGCCGCCGAAGCCTTCAAGACGATAGCGGCCAAGGGAGCTCCTTTCATCAGCCGCGGAGACATGTCAGGGACGCACGTTTCTGAGATGAATGTCTGGAAGGCAGCCGGCATTAAGCCCGACGGGGATAAGGACGAATGGTATACGGTCTTTTCACTCGGCAATCTTGGCAACGGTGCTACAACTGATTTCACGGATAAGCGCAACGCATACACGATCATGGACAGGGCTACATACCTTACAAAGAAAAAGGGACTGAGGATCGTTCCGCTCGTAGAGGGCGATCCGATCCTTCTGAACCTGATCGCTGCAATAGAGGTAAGCCCGAAGCGGTTCTCCAACGTCAACAACACCGATGTCGTCAAATTCGTTAACTGGCTCTGCGACGACGAAGCTCAGATGATCATAAAGGATTTCAAGGTCAAGGAGTTCGGAGAACCTCTCTTCTTCCCCAACTCGGATCAGTGGAACAAGAAGCATCCAAAATAATATAAAAGACCGGGCATGATGACAAAATCAGACCCGACGGCAGAGTCCTTCCCGGATCCGGCAAAGGATCCGGGAAGGACCGGTACAATGACCGGAGGAGACACAATGGGACCAAGGATCATTTATGAGATAAGAGATCTCACCCACAGCTATGGAAAAGGGCCCCAGACCCTTGATATCGACTATCTGAGGATCTGCGAAGGCAGCGTTACCGGCATAGTCGGCCCCAACGGAAGCGGCAAATCCACTCTTCTGAGGATCCTTGCCTTTCTGGAACCATACACTGGCGGCTCTCTCTCTTTCGAAAGCGCTGATACCTCCGGCAATGTGGTGGATATCAGAAAAAACGTGACATACCTCCTCCAAAATTCCTATCTCCTGAAGCGCTCCGTCTTTGAGAACATCGCTTACGGGCTGAGACTGAGAAATGAGACAGAGGGCCTCCATGAAAGGGTGCATGATTCCCTTGAACGGGTGGGCCTATCCCCGAAAAAATTTGCACAGAGGCCCTGGTACAGGCTCTCTGGGGGTGAAGTACAGCGTGTGGCTCTGGCCGCAAGGCTGGCGCTCCACCCCAAGGTGCTCATCCTTGACGAACCTACCGCCAACGTCGATGAATCGAGCGCCCTGCTTGTCAAGGATGCCGCGGTCTCAGCCTGGAAAGAGTGGGGCACTACGGTAATAGTTGCTACCCACGACCTCGCGTGGCTGACCGAGGTCTCTACGGACATTATAAGCCTCTACCGCGGCAGGATAGTAGGGCACGGGACAGAAAATCTCGTTCACGGACCGTGGATAAGGGAGAATGGAAGCGTTGTACGAAAACTTTCGGACGGACAGAAGATCCATGCCCTCGCATCAGGTAGAGAGGAACACAGCGCCGTAGTCATAAATCCTTCGAATATTTCACTCCTTCCAACGCTGTCAGAACCGATCCGGGGTATGAATATGCTAAGGGGAACGGTAACGAGCATGACGCTTGAGAGAGCGACCGGATCTGCGCTTATTTCAGTCCAGACCGGTGATATCGTCTTGAAATCACGGATGCTTGTCGAAAAAATGAAAGAAGATAAGATTTCCCCGGCTTCGGAGGTCATCCTCACCTTTTCACCGGAAAACGTCCGCTGGATATAGGTACTTCTGCTTACCAATCAGTTCCCTCTTTAAGTGAAAATAATGTAGAATGGTATGGTGTTGCAGCAGACGGGAACTTCCCTCTGCTGCTGATGATCAGTGTGAGAGGATGATATTAGCATGTGCGGCATCATGGGCTATATTGGAGAGAGAGACACTACAAAGATTATCCTGGAAGGGCTCGCTAAGCACGAATACAGGGGTTATGACTCCGCGGGAATAGCAGTAATAAAAGAAGGCACGATACATGAGCTCCGTACGACCGGAAGGGTCCAGCATCTGGCAGAGAAGGTCTCGGCAGAAAATTTCAACGGCGATTTCGGGATAGGCCACACAAGGTGGGCTACCCACGGAGGGGTCACCGAAAACAATGCCCACCCGCACCTCAGCAGCGACAAGAGGGTCGTCCTGGTCCATAACGGCATAATTGAGAACGCCAGGGAGATACGTGCCGATCTGGAGGCGCAAGGTATAAAATTCCATACTGAAACTGATACCGAATCGGCAGTACAGTATCTAGCGAGTGTCTACTGCGGCGATCCCAGGGAAGCGATAGTAAAACTTACAAAGAGGATAAGAGGCGCCTTTGCCCTTGTTATAATGTTCCATGATAAACCGAACGAGATATGGGTCGCAAGAAAAGGTTCTCCTCTGGTCGTAGGACACGCGGGTGAAGAGGGTTTCTGTGCCTCTGACCCTACCGCCCTGCTGGAATTCACCAGGGACGTATGGTTTATGGACGATGACGAGATAGCCAGGATCTCAAAGGAAGGCTGCCACTTCTATGATTTCGACGGGAACCCGCACAAAAAGGAATCGATGCATCTGGACTGGGATGCGGCGATGACGAGCAGGGGCAGCTATCCTCACTTCATGCTCAAGGAGATACACGAGCAGCCCGAAGTTGTAGCTCATACCCTTCTCGGAAGGGTCGCCTCCAACAACGTGGATCTCAGCCAGGAACTGAGCTGGACAGCCGAAGAGATAGCAGGCTGGAAGAAGATACATTTCGTTGCATGCGGCACTTCCCACTACGCCACGCTGGTGGCTGCGCGCATCATGGAAGAACTCGGAAACTTCGAGATAAGGACAGAGGTGGCATCGGAATACCGTTACCGGAACATCCCGATAGGCCCCGACACCCTTGCCGTATTCGTATCTCAGTCCGGGGAGACAGCCGACACGCTTCACGCCGCGAGGCTTGCCAAAGCTAAGGGAGCCAGATGCATAGTGGTCACCAATGTGCGCGGATCCACTATCCACCGCGAAGTAGGCGAGGGACTGATAACACCTGCGGGTCCGGAGATCGGAGTCGCGGCCACAAAGACTTTCATGGCGCAGATAACGGTGCTCACGCTTCTGGGGCTCCACCTCTCAAAAATGAAAAATGAACTCGGACCGGAGACCGAGCACAGGCTCGTATCAGCGCTCATGGACATACCCGCAAAGCTGGCTTCCATACTGGGAAGAGAAAAGGAGATCGAAGCGATCGCAAGGAATTTTGCGGACGCCAGAGGATTCTTCTTCATAGGCAGGGGTCTGGCCTATCCGCCCGCACTGGAGGGCGCGCTCAAGCTCAAGGAGATCTCTTACCTGCATGCGGAGGCTTACCCGGCAGGTGAGATGAAACACGGACCCATAGCGCTGCTTGATAAGGAGCTTCCGGTCGTCGCACTGGTACCCAAAAACGACCTCTGGGAGAAGACTGTTTCGAACATCGAGGAATCTATGGCGAGGAACTCGCCCATAATAGCTATCGCCACGGAGGGAGACACAGAGATCGGACACTATTCGAAGAATGTGATGTTTACTCCCGATACCGAACCGGAACTCTTCCCCTTTATCGCAGTTGTTCCCCTGCAGCTTTTCGCATACTACATCGCAAGGCAGCGCGGCTGTGATATCGATATGCCGAGAAACCTCGCCAAATCTGTGACAGTGGAATAAGGACCCGTACAAAGAGATACCGGGGGAGGCTCTTTGCAGGCGGGCAAAATACCGCCGGAGAGGGCCTCTTTGTTTTTCTGAAAAGACTGCCGGGACCCATAAGAGGAGAGAGAACTTGAAAAAGAATAAGATCATCGCCCTGTTAATGATATCGCTCATCTGCCTGGCCTCCATACTGCCCTCCTTTGCCTTCGCGGCGGAAGACGAGGACAATGGCCTTGAGACTTTTCTGTCGGTACTCAAAGCATGGGGGACATTCCTCGCAAGGATAACGGGCTCCTATGACTCTTTGGAAAACATCTCTGTCTTCTCGAACATCACACGAATGTGGCACGATCTTGTAACTTCAGATGGATTCAGTCCGGAGAGGCTGTTTGAAGCCTTGTTGAAATGGCTGGGCATTTCGATCATGATGGAGCAAAGGGAAGGGCCTCAGGAGAGCTATTCAATATGACGGCCTGGGTCTACATCCTAAGGTGCTCGGACGGCACCCTCTACACCGGATGGACTAATGACATCGGGAAGCGGCTCGCTGCCCACAACAAAGGGACAGCATCCAAGTACACCAGAGGCAGGAGGCCCGTTGAGCTTGTATGGAAAGAGGGCTTCGGGACCAGGGAAGAGGCAATGTCAAGGGAGGTATCTATTAAGTCCCTGACAAAGGCACAAAAGATGATGATACTTAAAAATGGATAACAAATAAGATTCTTATTGATAAACGTACGCTATATAGGGTACAATATATTGTAACTAAAATTTAATGTAAGGGTATTCTGAGGGGATCCGAATATCCGTGAAGAGGGGTAATGTATGAAGGGCCGTACAGATGTGATAGTCGGTGTTCAGTGGGGAGACGAGGGCAAGGGGCGCGTTGTTGACGCTCTTGCGGGAAGATCAGGCGTGGTCGTCCGCTATCAGGGCGGCGCGAACGCGGGACATACAGTCGTCGTCGGAGACGAAAAGTTTGTCTTCCACTTACTCCCTTCAGGGATCCTCTATCCCGGCAAGCTCTGTGTCATCGGAAACGGGGTGGTGATAGACCCTGAAACCCTTTTCAAAGAGCTCGACGACCTTAAAAAGAGGGGCAAGCCACTCGCCAGGCTGGTCATAAGCCACGGCGCACATGTTGTTATGCCCTACCATAAACTGCTTGACAGGCTGGCCGAGGGCGCAAGGTCCGAAGGCAGCAGGATAGGGACGACCGGACGGGGGATCGGTCCGTGCTATTCCGATAAGTTCGGGAGGGTCGGGATAAGGGCGGAAGACCTCGTAAACCCGGGGATACTCAAAGAGAAACTGATGATGAACATAGAGCAGAAAAATGAGATACTGACCAAGATCTACGGAGCAGGACCTCTGGAGTCCGATACGGTATACCAGGCTGCGCTTGAATGGGGCAGAAGGATGGAGCCGATGCTCGGCGATGCCTTCCTCGAGATCCATAACGCGCTTGAAACAGGGATCAATGTCCTTTTCGAAGGGGCACAGGGAACTCTTCTTGATGTGGACCACGGTACATATCCATTTGTAACGAGCTCCAGCCCCTGTTCAGGGGGAGCCTGCACGGGAGCCGGAATCGGTCCCGGAAGGATAGACCGGGTAATAGGGGTCACTAAGGCCTACTGTACCAGGGTCGGGGAAGGACCCTTCCCAACCGAGGACAAGGGATCGCTCGGAGAGCTGCTCAGGACGAAGGGCGGAGAGTTCGGAGCAACAACCGGGCGACCGAGACGCTGCGGATGGAATGATCTTGTTGCCGTTGATTATGCGGTAAAGGTAAACGGGATAGACGGACTTGCACTGACAAAGCTCGACGTCCTCTCAGGATTTGAAAAAATTTCTGTATGCACTGCCTACGAGATCGACGGAAAGGTAAGAAAGATCTTCCCCAGCAGCTGTGCCGAGCTGGCAAAAGCCAAGCCCGTCTTTGAAGAACTTCCGGGGTGGAAAGAGGACATCGGAGGCTGCAGGAGATTCGAGGATCTTCCTTTAGCAGCTCAGGACTACATCAGGTTCATAGAGGAGAGGGTATCCGCTCCCGTGATACTTATCGGTGTCGGTCAGGGAAGGGAAGATACGATCCTCAGAGGCATCTGATAAAACGAAGTACCCGAGTATGGGATATCGCCCCAAAAATTCCATGGTCGGCCCGGAGAAGTCGAAAAGCACGGATCAAATGGGCATATTATGTAAGAGAGGGGAGACAGTATTTTGCCTCCCCTCTCTTACCTTAAGTCAGACCATTTGCAGACAAGCGGCAAGGTGATCAAAGCGATCAGCGACAAGGAACCGATGTTCGCCCACTTCGCGGAGGGAGCCTTTACTTATCCTCTTTTCTCAGCGCGGTGGCAGGAAGCTCGATTATCTCGCCTTCCTCTTCCTCGTCTATATCAGTTGGTTCATTTTCTGAGAATACCGGATCGTCACGAATATCATCATCTGTCGTGTCAATAACTTCGAAGCCCTTCTTCCTGTAAGCCTCTCCGGCAAATGGGTCGCGCGACCCGGACGTATAGACCCTGACCCCGCCACCGCGCAGCAGTCCTGCGATTATAAGGGCAAAGAGGATTATTCCGGCCACACCCGCGATGAGGATCACGGCAGGGAAGGCAAACCCGAATATCAGTGTCCCGATAAGCAAAAATACAAGGAGTTTCATATGGCCTCTCCTCCTCAGGACCTCTTCTGCCTTTTATCCTTCGAGGCAGTTTTCGGCACTCTTTTTCTCTTTTCGGGAACCGGTTTTACCTTTCCGTCAGACCTTGAAGCCGCCGTTCTTTTAGTCGATCTTTTTGCTCCTTCGATTCTCTTTTCTCCCAAACTTCCGGTACCGCCGTCCATAGTATCACTTGCAGCAGCCCTGTATACGGGCCTCTCTTCTTTCATTTTTCCGCTTCTGTACCTATCCTTGGCAGGAGCATCCGCTTTTCTTCTTTTGTCTGCGGCAGGTTTTCCGGTCCGGCGCTCCTCCACAAAGCCGCCGGAAGTTTTTGTTCCGGCCCTTTCCTTTTTTTGCGGGACTTCGCCGGAGGTCCTCCCTGATCGGGCAGGTGCTGTGGCTTTCCGGGGAGCTGCTGCATCCCTTTTCGGAGGATGTTGTGCTTTCTTTTTGCCTTCATCCCTCACAGGTGCTTTTGGCGCAGGATCAAGGAGGCAGGGTTCTCCGGCCTTGGTCTTTCTTCTCAGCTGTCCGCATGCGGCATCTATGTCGGTTCCGAGTTCTTCTCTTATTTCAGCTTCAAAACCCGCCGTTTCAAGCACCGAACGGAACTTCAGCATGTTTTCTGCGGAGGGTCTCTGGTAGCGTCCATCGACACTGTTGTAGGGGATGAGGTTGATGAAAACATGGATGCCCTTCAGATACCGGATCAGCAGCCTGGCATGTTCAACACTGTCGTTTATTCCCCCGAACAGGGCATATTCGATAGTTATCCTGTTTCCGGTGATCCTTTGGTAGTCCTGCATGGCCTTCCTCAGTTCATCAAGCGGGAAGGTCTCGTTGACAGGCATCAGAGTGCTTCTCAGTTCATCATCAGCAGCGTGGAGCGATACGGCAAGGCGCACTCCCAGGCCCGAAGCAGCAAGCTCAAGTATGCCCGGTACTACTCCGGAAGTAGATATTGCAATGTGCCTTATCCCAAGATTTCTCATTCCCGGGTCATTGAGCATCCGCACTGATTTCAGGACCGCCTCGGTGTTCAGGAATGGTTCTCCCATACCCATGTATACCACATTGCCAATGTCCCGTTCTGCTGCCTTCTCCATGGCCAGAAACTGGCCCGCGATCTCGCCTGCAGAGAGGTTCCTTACATAACCGGAAAGTCCCGTCGCACAGAATGTACACCCGAGAGGACATCCCACCTGGGTCGAGATGCAGGCGGTAAGTCTCTCGCCCTGTTTCATGAGTACGGATTCGACGCTCTGTCCGTCGCTGAGCTGCCAAAGGTATTTTCTGGTCCCGTCTGTCTGCGAGCGCTGCTCCTTTATCAGAAGAGGGCCTCCGAATTCTATCTTTTCTGCAAGATCGTCCCTGAGGGATTTTGAAAGGTTGGTCATATCCGCAGCATCGAATACCCGCTTCTGCCAGATCCACTGACAGATCTGATCCGCACGGAATTTAGGCTGGCCGAACTCTTTCTCAAGGAGCTGCGACCATTCGCCCTTATCGAGATCCAAAGCATAAATTTTGTCTGCCATTAATTTGCCCAGGGCTCCGCAAGGTCGGGGTAGAGGGGGAATTCTTCGGTAAGTGCGGCCATGCGTCCCCTTACTTCTTTCTTGATCTCTTCGCTCTCCGGAGCAGAAAGGACCCTTTCTATGGCATCAGCGATCGCTTCCATTTCAGTCTCTTTCATGCCCCTTGTCGTCACGGCTGCCGTTCCGAGCCTTACCCCGCTGGTCACCATCGGCTTGGCGGGATCGAAGGGGATCATGTTCTTGTTGGATGTTATACCCACCTCTCCGAGAAGGACTTCCGCCTCTTTGCCTGTGACGTTCCTTGAACGTACGTCGAGCAGGATGAGATGGTTGTCCGTACCTCCCGAAACAAGGCGGAAACCTCTCTCGGTAAGTGCTTTTGCGAGGGCCGAAGCGTTACTTACGACCTGTGCAGCATATTTTTTGAATTCATCAGTGCCGGCAAGCATGAAAGTAACTGCCTTTCCTGCTATCGCATGGACCAGCGGGCCTCCCTGTATTCCCGGGAAGACTGTCCTGTCAAGGGTCTGGGCATACTCTTTTTTGCAGAGGACGAAGGCTCCCCTTGTGCCTCTGAGCGTTTTGTGAGATGTTGAACTAACGTAATCGGAATAGGGTGTAGGGTTCGGGTGTACACCGCCTGCTATAAGGCCCGCTATGTGGGCCATGTCCACAAGCAGTACCGCGCCGACCTCATCTGCGATTGCCCTGAAGCGGGCAAAATCTATGAATCGGGGATAGGCGCTTGCACCTGCGACTATCAGCTTAGGCCTGGTTTCCTTCGCAAGCCTCTCGACCTCGTCATAGTCTATCGTCTCGGTCTCCCTGCTGACCCCGTAGCCAACTATGTTATAGAAACGGCCCGAGAAGTTTACCGGGTGTCCGTGGGAAAGGTGTCCGCCGTGGTCAAGCTTCATCGAAAGGACGGTATCTCCGGGATCGACTGTCGCGAAGAAGACTGCCTGGTTGGCGCTCGCACCGGCATGGGGCTGGACATTTGCATGGTCGGAACCGAAGAGTTCACATGCCCTTTGGACCGCAATCTCCTCTATCTGTTCAACGAATTCACAGCCTCCGTAGTACTTTTTGTAGGGGTATCCTTCTGCGTATTTATTCGTGAGGATGGAGCCCTGTATTTCGAGCAGGGAACGGGGGACGAAATTCTCCGATGCGATCAGCTCTATATGGACCCTCTGTCTTTCAAGCTCGCTCTTCGCAAGTCCGTATATCTGCGGATCCAGGCTTTTAAGTGTCTCTGTCATTATTTTATTCATCAATTGCACTCCTTTTCTCTTATTCTTTATCCCATCCCTGCATTATACCAGTTCAAGGACAGAATGAAGGAGAACATTGCAGCCGTTCTCCAGGTCTTTGGCTTCGGTCCATTCTTCGGGACAGTGGCTCCGTCCCCCCCTCGAGGGCACGAATATCATTACGGTGGGACAGAATGGGGATAAGAATTGTGCGTCATGCGATGCCCCGCTTACCATCCTCTTTGATACAAGTCCAAGCTTAGCGGCCGTTCTCTCTGCAAGCCGTATCATCTCGCAGTCGAAAACCACGGGAGGGGCTTCTGCTGCCTTTCTGAAGTTGTATTTCAGCCCCCGTTTTTCCGCACAGGCTGCTATAAGTTTTTCGACTTCCCTCTTGCCTTCCTCGAAGAGCCCGCGTTCAAACTGTCTGAAATCAAGGGTAAAGGAACATTTTCCGGGGACGATGTTGATGATGTCAGGCTTCGGGGAAATTTTCCCCATCGTTGCAACGCTCCCATTTCCGATGCGCAGGGCAAGTTTTTCCGCTTCGGTCGCCAGCTCCGCGACTCCAAGGAGTGCATCCTTCCTCATATCCATAGGAGTCGAACCGGCATGGTTGGATTCCCCGCAATACTCTCCCGTCCACCAGGCAAGTCCCTGTATGCCCTCGACCACTCCGATAGGCAGGTCCTCAGCATGCAGCCTCGGCCCCTGTTCGATGTGCAGTTCGATGTAGTGACCTGCGCGAACGGTTTCGCTGCCTTTGTAGCCTATGCGGTCGAGCTCATCCCCAACTGTCAGGCCGCTTTCGTCCTTTGCTGATAAAAGTTCCTCAAGACCAACTGTACCAGTATAGTAGAGGCTTCCCATCATATCGGGCTGGAAACGCGCCCCCTCCTCATTCGTAAAGGCCGCTAAAGCCAGGGGCCTTCTTGTTCCGATCTTATTCTCATTCAGTGTCCTTATCACTTCCAAGCCTCCGAGGACTCCATAGACACCGTCGAACATCCCGGCATCCCTTACAGTGTCTATGTGGGAACCCACCATCAGAGGAAGTTTCGAAGAGTCGGTCCCCTCCCTGACTCCGAAAATGTTGCCTATCGGATCGATCTTTACATCAAGACCTTCCTCGTGCATCCGCCTGCACAGAAGATCACGGCCTTTCTTGTCCGCATCGGTCAGGGCGAGCCTTGTACGTCCGCCGGTTTCGGGATCGAAGCCCACAGCTCCCATCTCCCTTATAGAACTGATAAGCCTTTCTCCGTTGATCCTCAGATCCGGCATACCTTTATCATTCATTTTTCATCCTCCCTGAACTTCATTTATGTATAATTATGACTGACAGGTACAAAATTGCAAATATCCATATGCTTATATTTGAGGAGGGCTTAGCCTGGATATCATTGACGCTCATGTGCACATTTACCCGCCGGAAATTGAAAGGGACCGGGATAAGATCTCTGATAGGGAACCTTGGTTCAAAGGCATGGCAAATTCAAAAGTGCACAGATGGGGTACTGCGGAATCACTCATAAGCCACATGGACCGGCATGGGATCAGGTCATCCTTTGTAACGGGCTTCGCTTTCCGAGATCAGGGCCTCTGCAGGATAATGAACGACTATGTGTTCGATGCGGCGTCAAGATACAGCGGCAGGATCATACCTCTCACGGTCGTCTCTCCCTGTGCAAAAGGCGCTTCCGAGGAGATACTGCGATGTGCGGAACTTGGGGCGGCAGGAGTCGGGGAACTCTTCCCTGACGGGCAGGAACTGGACATATCTGATGCGGGGCAGACGTGGAAGATGGTCGGGGCCTGTATGGAAGCAAAGATGTTCATAATGTTCCACACGGCGGAACAGGTCGGGCATCAGTATATAGGAAAGGGGCGGACCGGAGCGTCGGAGGCCGCAGCTTTCTGCATGAACCATCCTCAGGTAAGGGTCGTCTTTGCCCATTTCGGCGGGGGGCTGTGGGCTTACGAATCTATGCCGGAGATGAAGCTTGCCCTCTCGAACGCCTATTATGACACCGCGGCATGGCCCTGGCTTTACGATCACCGGGTCATCGAAGGGATATTCGCTTCGGGTGCAGGGGATAAGATAATTTTCGGCACAGACTGGCCGATACTTGAATATCCGAGGTATGAGACGACCCTTGCCCGGACATCCCTTACAGAAGAGCAAAGATCTTTGCTGCTCAGCAAAAACGCGCAGGACCTTCTCTCAAAAACAAAGAGAAGAGCGGGGGACCTGTAGATCAGTCCCCCGCGATATTTTTACGTAAGTTTTACGATCCGCCTAGGCAGAGAGGGAGAGCAGGGAGCGGTAGTTCGGATATGCCATGTTCTCCGCGGACATGTAGACTTCGACCGAGTCGGCGATCCTTCTTATCTCTGCCATAAGCGGTACCGCCTCATCGACCAGGGCATCAGCGTGTTTTCTCAGGTTCAGCTTCGACATTCTCTCCTTCATCTCCACGAGCTCTTTTGTCTTTTCCATCAGGTCTATCTTTGCTTTAGCGAGCCTGGCTATGTGCCTTTTCCATTCATCGGTTCCCTCCAGCCCGCAGTCGCCGACGGAGGAGAGCGATCCGCTCTCAAGGATCATCTGTTTTGATATCGCAGGCAGTATGCCTTCCCAGATCATGTCACGGAGGACGGACATTTCGATCTCAATATTCTTGACGAAGGACTCCATCCTTATTACATAGAAGGACTCCATTTCTTTTTTCCTGAAAATGCCCAGTTCCTCAAGCATCGTTAGGGTCTCAGGTTCCATGAAAAGGTCGATGCCTTCCGGGATGGTCCTGGCTTTCACTATCCCCCTGCGCTTTGCCTCCGCATGCCATTCGGCTGAGTATGCATCCCCTTCGAACCGGATCTTCCTGTTCATAACGGATACCTCTCGGATGGTACAGAGTGCCGCTTCTATGGCATCTTCGCCCTTGTTGATGCGCTCCTCAAATATATTGATGAATTTTTCCAGACCCGCGGCCCATACTGAGAGTACCGCAGTCACCGGAACTGCCATTGCCTGCGAGGCGCCGGGCGCGCGGAACTCAAACTTGTTTCCTGTGAAGGCGACCGGGCTGGTCCTGTTCCTGTCGCTGTCAAAAGCGATTATCTCCGGGAGTTTTGAGAGTCCTATGTCGACAGTGTTTTTTGCCGGCATGTCGCCGCCGCAGCTGCCCTCTTCTATCTCCCTTATTATTCTGTCTATCGCCTCTCCCAGATATACGCTGATGATGCTCGGCGGAGCCTCATGGCCCCCGAGCCTGTACATATTGCCCGGCGTCGATACAGAAGCATGGAGCAGGCCTGAGTATTCTGCCACGCCAAGAACGAAGGAAGAGAGGAAAGAGAGGAATATAACGTTCTTCCTCTGGTTTGAAGAAGGCTTGAGCAGGTTCCTCCCCTCACTGTCCTGAAGTGAGAAGTTTATGTGCTTGCCGCTCCCGTTCATATCCATGAAGGGCTTTTCATGGAAGAGGAGACGAAGTTCATGCTGACGGGCCATCTTCCTCATCGTCTCCATGATAAGCTGGTTCTGGTCACAGGAGAGGTTCGCCTCGGTAAAATTGGGGGCGAATTCAAACTGGCACCTTGCCACCTCGTTGTGTCTGGTCGCTAGGTCTACCCCAAGCCTCGCAAGGTCTCTCTGTACATCTTCCATGTAGGCGAGGACCCTTGTCGGGATCGAGCCGAAGTAATGGTCCTCCATCTTCTGGTCCCTTGGGGGAGGCGATCCCAGAAGGGTCCTGCCGCAGAAGCGTATGTCGGTCCTCTTCTGCGCACGGGGTCTGTCAAGCAGGAAAAATTCCTGTTCTCCTCCCACTGTTGCCCTCACATACCTGACGCCCCTGTTGCCGAATAACTTGAGCATCTTGAGTGCACGGCTTTCGACCGCTTCCATCGAACGAAGGAGGTAGGTCTTGAGGTCGAGCGGTGTTCCGTCGTATGCCAGGAAGACCGAGGGTATGCAGAGGGTGCCTCCCTTGGGGCTTTTGATTATGAATGCAGGGCTCGTGGGATCCCATGCGCTGTAACCCCTGGCTTCAAACGTGCTCCTGGTCCCGCCGGAGGGGAAGGACGACGCGTCAGGCTCGCTCTGCATCAGGTCTTCGCCCCTGAATGACTCAAGCGGGAAACCATTCTCATCTGCCGTCACGAAAGCAGTGTGTTTTTCGGCGGTCAGTTCAGTCAGCGGATGGAACCAGTGCGCCCAGTGGCTTGCTCCCTTGCTCACTGCCCAGTCCTTCATTGCGAGGGCCACAGTATCTGCTATGCCCGAATCGAGCTTCTGGCGGCCTTCGATGGCACCGACCAGGTTTTCGTATACATCCCTGGGAAGGCGCTGCTTCATGGCCTTCTGATCGAAGACAAGCGATCCGTAGATCTCTCTCATTTTGGGAAATTCTTTAGCCTCCTGCATCCGACACACCTCCAAAATATTGAATATATAAAAAATCACTGCCGTTTTATATCACTTTTTAAACAACACTACAAGCGTATTTTTGTGCTTAAATTTAATTGGTAGGCTGCAAAAATAAAAAATTCGTCATCTTATGCAAATTTTTACATATCAGGTGTTGCCTAAAACAAGAAAAGGAGACGAAACTCAGGCTGATTTTTTTGATACCTATATAATATGCAGGTAAGAAAGGGGGAGGATCAAATGAAAGAGATGATCTCAAGGATAACTGTCGTCAAAGGTGACATTACGAAGGAAGAGACGGATGCTATAGTCAACGCGGCCAACAGTTCCCTGCTTGGAGGGGGAGGAGTCGACGGAGCCATACACAGGGCAGCGGGCCCTGATCTTCTGACTGAGTGCGCGGGACTTGGCGGCTGTCCGCCCGGAGAGGCGAAGACAACCAAAGGATACAGACTGCCGGCCAAATTCGTCATCCATACCGTAGGTCCTATATGGCGGGGCGGAAACTCCGGCGAGGAGAAAACGCTTGAAAATGCCTACAGGAACAGCCTGAAGGAGGCAGTCAGCATCGGGGCGAAAAGTGTCGCATTCCCCGCCATCTCAACAGGCATCTACCGCTTTCCCCCGGACCTTGCCGCCGATATCGCTGTCAGGACTATAATCTCGTTCCTGAAGGAGGAAGATTCGATAGATGAAGTCAGACTGGTCTGCTTTTCAGACAAATCAGCAGAGTACCACAAAGAGGCTCTCGATAAACATTTATCCTGATAATTTCTTCAGGGATCGATTATTACTATATAATATCCGGTGTTCGCTTATCATCCGGGAGGTAGCAGAAACTGATAGAGATAAAAGAACTGCAGGTAAATTTCAAAGATAATAAAGTCCTGGACAGGATCAGCTGGTTCATAACCCCAAAGAGCAGGGTCGGACTTGTAGGAGACAACGGAGCGGGAAAGACGACGCTGCTCCGGGTCATTGCAGGTAAGGCAGAACATGACGGTGGAAGCATCACCATACCCAGGGACCATAAGATCGGCTACCTGCCGCAGGACCTGGTCGAGATAGACGAAATGCCTCTCCTTGACTACCTCAAAAGGCGAGCAGGACTTGAGGATCTTGCCGCAAGGCTCTCCGAAACAGAGCATATTATGGCCTCCCTTGATGAAAATTCGCAGGAACTGCGGTCTATGCTTGCCGTTCATGAACGTCTGCAGAGAGAGTTCGAGGCAAATGGAGGCTTCGGCTTTGATGTTGAGGCAAAACAAGTCCTGAAGGGGCTGGGATTCCGCCCCGAAGAGGATGCCGGGCGCATGACCTCAGAGTTTTCCGGAGGCTGGAAGATGCGTGTGGCTCTTGCCGCTCTGCTTCTCTCCCGGCCTGATATCCTACTGCTCGACGAGCCCACCAACCACCTTGACACAGAGAGCATGGAGTGGCTGGAAAACTGGCTGAAAGATTTCAGGGGCACGATCATCGCTGTCTCCCACGACCGCAGGTTTCTGGATAAGATGGTCACCTCCGTCGCTGAACTTGCCGGGGGAAGGATCAACCTTTATTCCTGCGGCTACGATAAGTTCCTTAAGGAGCGCGAAGAACGCCGGGAGAGGCTTGAAGCAGAATGGGAACAGCAGAAGGAAAAGATCGAAAACATACAGCGTTTTGTTGAGAGGTTCAGGTATAAGGCGACCAAAGCCACCCAGGTCCAGAGCAGGATAAGGCAGCTCGAAAAGATGGAGATAACAGAACTGGAGGGACCCTCAAAAAGCGTCCAATTCAAGTTTCCGGATTCTCCAAGAAGCGGCTACGAGGTCATGTCATGCAAAAACCTTACTAAAAAATACGGCAGGAAGACTGTTTTTGAGGATCTTGAGCTGACTGTCCACAGAGGAGAAAGATTGGCCCTGGTGGGCATAAACGGAGCAGGGAAATCCACCCTGCTCCGGCTTCTGAACCTTTCTGAAGGGCCTACAACCGGGACAGTCACTTACGGACTGAACGTAAAAAAGGCGTATTTTTCGCAGGAAAGCGCACAGAACCTTGATTACACCAACACCATTTGGCAGGAGATCAATAATACCGGCTCAAAGATGCTGGAGGGTGCAAAGCGCAATCTTCTGGGAGCATTCCTTTTTTCAGGGGAAGATATACACAAGCCCATATCCGTCCTTTCGGGAGGAGAAAAATCCAGGGTCGGACTACTGAAGATGCTCCTTTCGGAATCGAACCTCCTGATCCTTGACGAGCCTACCAACCACCTTGACTATGCCACAAAAGAACTGTTCCAGAGAGCGCTCCTTGAGTACGGCGGAACGATAATCATCGTCTCCCACGACCGCGCATTCCTTGATGACCTCGTGGAAAGAGTTATAGAGATCCGGGACGGCACTCTGTACGACTATCCGGGGAACTACTCCTGGTTTATCGAAAAAAGATCTATGCAGTCAGCCCCGGAGAGTGTCAGCAGAGAAAATGAAAAGACCGATCAATCTCAGGCGGATAGGTCAAAAGAACAAAAAAGGATCGAAGCAGAGGAACGTAACAGGATATACCGTGAGAGGAAAGCTCTGGAAGACAGACTTTCGCCAATTGAGAAAATGATAGAAAAAGATGAGACGCGCAAAGAGGAGATATCCGTGCTTTTGTGCGATCCGGAAGTACTTGGTGATTCGAACAAAATCCAGGAACTGATGATAGAGCTGAAAGATACCGAGAAGCGCCTTGAGGAAAACTATCCCCTCTGGGAGGAACTGGCGGCAAAAATCGAATCAATAAAATAGCTGATACAAGTCAGGAGGCTGCTCCAAATGATTTATGACAGTATAGACAATTTCCTCAGTTATGCCCCGAAAATAATGCCGGGTTCAGAAATACTCCTACCCTTTCTTGAGGCTGTCAGATCCAGGTCGTTCGAGAATATTAAGAATATGGATCCAGGTGTTCTGGACCTTCGGTTGGGTGAGTACGAGACCCGAAACGCAGAGGAAGTCCCCTTTGAATCACACAGAAAATTCTGGGATCTGCAGATAGTAATGGAGGGCGAAGAGCTGGTGGGGTATTCCACGCTTGAAGCTCTCAGGGAGACATCCGAATACGATCCCGTATGTGATATTACCTTCTACTCCGGCAAAGGCCAGATGCTCAGTCTGGGGAAAGGCATGATGATGCTTCTCTCTCCCTTTGACGGACACCAGCCAGGCGTTATATCAGGCAATGGTCCCTCCCGGATACGCAAGATCGTTGTTAAGCTTCCCTGGTAAATAAGTAACGGGAACCCTGTTCCGGCTCCCGTTACTTTCTTTTTAATTTATGTTGCTCGTTTAAAAACCTCTCATCAGGTTGATAGGCAGACGGATCTCAGAGCAAGTATTGCCCCGGCTATTTTCCTGCCAGGCCCCGCTGCATTACTGCCAGCGCAGCACCCGGTTCTGCCTCGAGCCCGCATGAAATGGCCGCTCTCTCTATTGCCGCCACTCCCGATATGAGCATGTGTTTGTCAAGATTGCCCATATGCCCCATCCTGAAGCCCTTTCCAGCGTAATCGCCCAGGCACGCCGCGACGAGAGCTCCCTCTGCGGCACAGGCGGCGCGGAAGCCGGCATCGTCAACGGGCATTTTTTCGGGATAGAGGAAGATCGAAAGGGTCGGAGAGCGGTACCCCTCCTTTGCAAGGGTCCTGAAGCCCAGAGCTGACATCGCTTCCGCTATCAGGCAGGCATGCTCCCTGTGGCGGCGGTATCTCTCATCAAGCCCCTCTTCCAGCATTATCCTTACAGATTCTTTGAGCGCGGAGATGTTGTTGACAGCAGGGGTCCCCCAGTACTTCTTTGTATCTGTCATTACCGGGATCCAGCGTGCGTAGTCGACATAAGACTCACGTATCGACCCCATCTCCTCGCGTTTTTTCAGTGCCCTTTTTCCGGTCCAGACGACAGACATCCCCGGGACACAGCAAAGAGCTTTCTGGGAACAGGTGAAATAGACATCTATCCCCCAGGCCATATCCACCTCGACACCTCCCCCTGCAGCGACTCCATCGACGACAAAGAGTACTTCGGGGTGCTTCTCTTTCATCATGCAGGCCATCTCTTTAAGGGGAAGCTCAACACCCGTGGATGTCTCCACATGGGTGACCACCGCAACAGTATAGCCCCCTTCCGAGAGTTTCCTGTCCACTTCCTCCGGAGTAACAGACATGCCCCATTCTGCTTCAATGGTTGATATATCAAGACCCCTGTTTTTGCATATGGAGATGTAACGATCTCCGAAATGTCCGTTTGAACAGACCAGCACTTTGTCCTTCTCATTTGCGATATTTGCGATCGCCATCTCCATGCCCATTGTTCCCGAGCCGGCAACCAGGAAGGCTATTCCTTCACAGTTAGTTATTGATCTCAGCTCTGCCAGAAGCTCCTGGAACTCTGCCACAAAATCCGGGTCAGTGTGTGCCTTGACCTCGCTTCCAAGCTTGCTCAGCACGCTTGCGGAAACAGGCACGGGACCCGGGATCATTACCAGTTTTTTTGTCGGAATCATTGTTTTGACCTCCTGTCGAAATTTCTTGATCCTCTCTGGTTTTCAGAAAATATCAAGGATATTATATGATATCCATGCGATCATTGCATAATGACGGACACTCAATGATAAATATGGCTTTCTTTCTGCTAAAATACTCCTGCCTTTAGAAAGAGGAAAGGACGTATGAGAAAATGAGAACCAACAGTGAAGAGCTAAAGGGAGGCCTCCTTGTCGTTGCCGCGGGAATGTGCTGGGGAATGACGGGGACTGTCCAGGCCCTCGCACCTGAAAAGGCGACTTCTCTTACGATCGGCTCCGCAAGGGTATTCGGAGCCGGGCTGCTGTTGCTGATATGGATCCTCTTCCGCCGCAGAAAGATACTCAGCGAAAAAAAGTGGGACCGGGCCGGGCTACTTCTTGCGGCATTCGGATTGACAGCATATCAGTTTGCCTTCTTTTCCGCGGTAAGGCTTACCGGGGTCGCGATCGGAACGATGGTGGCCATCGGATCGGCTCCTGTGCTTGCAGGAATACTGGGCAGGGTTTTTTTCAAAGAATGCCTCTCCCCCAGATGGTTCATATCCACACTGCTGGCGATAACCGGATGTTTTCTTCTTGTCGCGGCGGGAAACAGCGATTTCAGCTCCGTTAGCATCCCGGGCGCCCTGCTCGCTTTCGGAGCCGCCCTCTCCTACGCGCTCGAGGGAGCTGGACTCAGGCTGATCGGAACAAAGGATCCCGTCGAAACTGTCTCCCTCATCTCGATATTAAGCGCGCTGATGGCGCTGCCCTGGCTGATAACTGGAGACATATCATGGATATTCAGCCTTCGCGGGATGATATGCATATTCTTCCTCTCAGTCCTTACAACGATACTTCCCTTCTCCCTTTTCGCAAAAGGCATAGGAAAAATTACCCTCGGTAAGGCTTACACTCTCTCCCTTTCGGAACCTATGACCGCGTGGGTCCTCTCCACCTTCCTTCTGGGAGAGAAACTCTCCCTTCTCGGATCTGCCGGGGTCTTCATCCTTTTCAGCGGGATAATCGCTCTTGCCTGTGACAGAAATAAATAAAACGGTCTTCTTTTTTTAATTTTCTAACCCTTTAATTCTGTATATTCGATAAATTATACGTGTGTCAATATCTAATTTATTTAATTTCTTTTGATATGTTAGAAAATCGCTTGACTTCTCTGACCTCTCGGTTATTATATTCGGTGCGCAAAGAGTCCCTGTTTGGGTGAATATTCAGAAATTTTTTACCCTTACAGTCCCCGAAACGCAAGGAGGTCATCATGCGAAAGATATGGAAAATGCGGAAGATTTTTGTTCCGCAGGCCGCAGCGCTGCTAGCAGTCCTCACTATAGTAGCACTTTCTCCCAATAGGGGGGCATGCAGCGTGCAGGCAAACAAAACACTAAGCAACACCTCTGCTGAAGGAACGATCATCACCACGACCTATGAAACAAAGGATGATGAGGGAAAGCTCGTAGTAAAAACTACATCTTCGGTAAAAAAGAAAGAGACCGCTAATCCCCGTGCCGCCTCAGGCAAAGATCCCCAAACCGAGATATCCCATGGAGGACTGGACGTGTCCGTCGTAAGCGCCCTGGACAGGATGGGCCTTACCCGGGAACATATCGACAAATGGGTCGGCAGCCATCCGAACTCAACTTTGAAAGAACTGGCAAAAATGAGTGCCGGCAGACAGCGCAAGGTGGCAAACATAGCCACCTTCATAAGGTCGATCAACAAAAAGATCTCTCCCATGATAGCATGGAGGGAGGCGTCGGCCCTCGTTTACTACAGTTCGAAATACAACGTCCCGACAGACCTGTCGGTAGGCATAGCGAAAACGGAGAGCCTTTTCAACCCGAGTGCTGTGAGCAGCAGGGGAGCCATGGGAGTAATGCAGGTAATGTGGAAAGTACACCACGGAATGCTTAGCGCGAGAGGAATAGCTACTACCAGGGACCATATGTTTGACCCGGAACGCGGAGTGGAGGCCGGAGTCCTTCTGCTCTCCCGCTACATCAACGCATACGGGACGGTCCAGAAGGCACTCAACAGGTACTACGGGGGGATCTCCGTATCTTACCTGAAAAAGGTCAACAACAATATGGCTATGCTCCAGCGCCACTCTGAAAAAACGGGGTTCTGATCCTGACAACATTCAACTTTTATGCGCAGGTCAGAGGCCGTACCCGTCAAGGTACGGCCTCTGACCTGTTTTAGAACAGTTTACTTCGTTCAGATCTCGAAGGAACCCACGACCGCAGTGTGATCTGAGGGCCGCTCCATAGCCCTCAGCGATCTTTCGACCCGGACCTTCCTGCTTGCCCCGGCCATAAACTCCGTTCCGATTATGTGGTCTATCCTCCAGCCTATATTCCGTGAAAGTGAATCCTTTATCCTGTAATCCCAGAAAGAGTATTCTCCATCCCCCGGGAGATGTTTCCTGAAGATGTCGACGAAGCCCCATGACATAACATCCGCAAATGCCTTTTTGACATCGCTGTGGAAACAGACGTGGTTCGTCTTGTTTTTAGGGTTTGCCACATCAAGATCTGTCGGCGCCACGTTCAGGTCGCCGAGCCACAAAAGCCTGTCCTTCGGGGTGAACTTCCTTTCAAAAAGGCCCCTCACCCTCCGGAAAAATTTGAGCTTATAGGCGTAGTCCGGGTTGTCGATCTCTTTTCCCTGGGGGATGTATGTGTTCAGGATATTCAGTTCCCCATACCTTGCAAGTATAACCCTGGACAGCTCCGATTCCTCCCTTTCAGGCTCCGCCAAGCCGTCACCAAGGCCGAATGCCGCCTCATCGGGTTCGATCCTCGAGATCACCGCGACGCCGTTGTACGATTTCATACCCCTGAAAAGGCAATGGTAACCAAGATCTTCAAAAAATTCTTTTGGAAACTCCTCGTCACGGCATTTGGTTTCCTGAAGACAGAGGATATCCGGAGCCTCTTCCGAGGCGAGGAAGCTTTCAAGTACGGGGATCCTGCTTTTTACGGAATTCACGTTGAAAGTACCTATTCTGACCAGAGACATTCCATTACCTCCCTGCAAATTCTTATCAGATAATAATGTATAAAGTATACATGCAATTTACAGAGTAGATACCGGGCTGCCGGGACCCGGATCTGTTATTTTTACCCTTTCTTCGAGCCCCGGGCGGAAACTGCCCGAAATGAGCCGTCTCACACCGTTTCCCTAAGGAACACTACAAGAGTCAAACGACCGAAAGATTCCATAAATATTGCTTTTATAACCTATCCCTGCTAGAATATCTGCCATGATGAAAATTACGTCTTCCCACTTTACCTCTGTATGCTGCTGTTGTATGGAAGGTCCCGGAGATTGATCCGCGACGCCTCGATCCGGCTGTTGCGGTCATAGGCTAAACAGCAGGCAGAATAATTTATCAGAAAACAAAAGACCTGCTTCGGCAGGTCTTTCTTATTAGATAAAACATCGGACAAACCGATTTGAAAAGGGTGATTTGGATGTCAGCTTGGGAATATATAAAAAGTGATTTTGAAGCAGCCATGCGCAACGACCCTGCGATACCGAAGGGAATAAGGGGAGTTCTTGAAGTCGTGCTCTGTACTCCGGGATTTCTGGCGATAACATTCCACAGGGCATTCCACTTCATGCATTCGACTCTTCACATACCGGTGCTGCCACGTTTCCTCTCACTGATCGTGAGGTGGTGGACAGGGATCGAGATCCACCCGGGGGCAAAGATCGGCAAGGGCTTCTTTATCGACCACGGAGCAGGGGTAGTCATAGGAGAGACAGCCGAGGTCGGGGACAACGTGACCCTCTACCAGGGAGTGACACTTGGCGGGACCGGAAACGAGAAGGGTGCAAAGAGGCATCCAACCCTCGAATCAAACGTCTTCGTGGGAAGCGGCGCAAAAATTTTAGGACCAATAACGGTCGGGGCAAACTCCAGGATCGGGGCAAACAGCGCAGTACTCAAAGATGTCCCCAAAAACGCAACTGTTACCGGGATGAGAGCAAGGATCATCAAGATCGACGGCAAAAGGGTGAGCGAATGCTCGGCCTGCATGAACCCCGAAGAGCTGTGGGCCAAACTTCTGAGGGTGGAAGAAGAGATGGCTCTGCTGAAGAAGGAGATCAGGCACCTGAAAGGAGAAAAGGAAAACCATGTCTCCCCCTCGCATGTGGAGGTCGAGATCCTGCACAAAGGTAAGGAATGAACGGTCAATAAGGTTTAGCTCAGATGTTCTCGGCCGGCTCAAGATGCTCCGGATCCTTCCCGGGGTCCGGGACTCTTTTTTGTGAAAGGTAGACACCGAGAAGTATGAGCAGACCGCCGCCGGCGGCCAGCAGGGTGATCTTCTCATTCAGTATCACCGCGGCCGATGCCATGGACATCGGAGGCAGCAGATAGATAAGATTATTGGCCCTCACTGCGCCAAGTGCCCATATGACCTTGTTCCAGAACAGAAAACAAAGGGCGGACGCGAAAAGTCCCAGGAAGAAAAGGTGTCCCATTACTTCTCCCCTCATAAGGACCTCCGGTTCCCAATCGAACAGCGGGGTAAAGAGCAGCGGGATAAGTGTGACGAGCGAGTAAAAAAAAGTCTTCCTCGTTATCACTGCCGCTGAGTAAGAAGAATAATTGAAATCCCTTATAATTATCGAGTAGAAGGCAAATGAAAGCGCTGCGATCATCGCCAGGAGATCTCCGACGGGATTAAGTTCAAGCAAAAAATGACCATTGAAGACTATCAAAAATACTCCCGCAAGTCCGAAGACACAGCCATATATAAAATTAGCCGTTATCTTTTCATTCTTTGTCATAAAGTGGGCGACCAACCCTGTCAACATAGGAGCTGTCGAGACAAGAAGCGAGACGTTCGATGCCGTACTGTACAAAAGGGCGAAATTCTCACACAGGAAGTAGAGTGTGACGCCCAGAAAACCCGCGAGGGCAAACTTGGCCTCATCACGGAAACTCCGAGGCCACAAGACCTTGGGGCTTGCCGCAAAAAAGAGAAGATAGGCGATGACATACCTGTAAAAGAGTATCTCCGTGGGAGACAAATACTCGAGAAGTATTTTTGTCGAAACGAAAGTAACGCTCCATATAAATACCACGGAGAGAGCCAAAGCATAACTCAGCATCATATTTTTTCGCATGTTCCTACATTTCCTTTTTTAATTATATGGCTGTTAAAGCCAGATATTGCTTCTTATGATCGATCGGCCGGACCGTCCGGGATATTGTATACCGTTTTTTATCCGGCGTCTTGATATTTTGCATTTTTATTCTCAAATTGCTAGAATCAGCAGGTTATGTGACGCATTCAAAACGGGGGCAGAGAGATGGAAGATAAAAAATACCCGCTCGTAAGGATGAATAATATCGATAAGATCTTCTACGGCTCATACGCAAACAGAGATGTTGACTTTGAGCTCTTAAGCGGAGAGGTCCACAGCATCCTCGGGGAAAACGGAGCAGGAAAGACAACTCTGATGAACTGCCTCGCGGGCATCTATCTGCCTGACGCAGGGACCATTGAGATCGAGGGCCGGCCGGTGATGCTTACTAACCCGCGTCTGGCGATAGAGAACGGCATAGGTATGGTCCACCAGCATTTTATGCTTGTACCGGTCTTCACTGTATGGGAAAACATGGTCCTCGGCCTCAAAGACGAACCCCTGAACCTGAACAAGAGCGGGATCATAGAAAAGATCCGCGGACTCTCCGATAAATACGGACTTAAAGTAGATCCGGAATCTAAGATATGGCAGCTTTCCATAGGCGAGCAGCAGCGGGTCGAAATACTGAAGATGCTTTACAGGGGAACAAAGGTCCTGATACTGGACGAACCCACCTCGGTCCTTACGCCCCAGGAGACGAGAGAACTTTTCCGTACCGTCAGAAACATGGTCAGCAACGGCCATGGGATCGTCCTCATCTCGCATAAAATCGAAGAGATAATGGAGGTATCGGACAGGCTCACGATCCTCAGAAAAGGGGTAAAGGTAGCTACAGTTCCCGCAAAGGGCATCTCGAAAGAGGAGATCGCAGAAATGATGGTAGGTCATCAGCTTGAAGGGATCGTCATCCCTGAGGACAGGCCCGAGCCCGGTGATACCATCCTCGAGTGCAGGGGGGTCTGCGTGAAAAATGACCGAAACATCCAGGCCCTGACGGACCTGACTCTTTCACTCAGAGCGGGCGAAGTCCTCGGAGTTGCCGGCGTTGACGGCAACGGTCAGGAAGAACTCTGCGAGGTGCTTGCGGGGCTCAGGATCCCCGAAAACGGTGTGATAGTCATAGGAGGTAAAGATATCACAGGATCCTGCGCAAGGGACTTCATAAATTCAGGTGTAAGCTACATCCCTGCCGACAGAAAGGGAGTGGGGCTCATTCCCAACATGAACCTCGAAGAGAACATGCCCCTCAAACATTACTGGGAGCCTCCCATTGAGACTAAGAAGTATTTTATGGACTGGAAGTACATTTCCAAATTTGCATCAGAAAGGGTCAAAAAATATGACGTGCTGGCCCCGTCAATGCGCGCGCCCGTAAGGATCCTGTCGGGCGGAAATCTCCAGAAACTTATGCTTTCCAGGGAGATCTCGGACGAGACAAAGGTGATAATTGCGATGCAGCCGACCTGGGGACTTGATGTAGGGGCGGCTGAGTTCGTGCATCAGAGACTGATGGAGGCAAGGGATAAAGGGGTCGCAATACTGCTCATCTCCAAGGACCTTCAGGAACTCATGTCGATATCCGACAGGCTGGCCGTCATATACAGCGGTTCGATAGTCGGGATGATAGACGATCCGCGCAGTACCGACGCGGAGACCCTCGGGCTGATGATGGCAGGCGTGAAGCCGGGATCATAAAGGATCAAAAGGCATCCCCCATATAGGTGGAAAATTTCCGACTGAGGCCCGGAAATGAAGCCGTATGAAAAATTAAACGAATATTCTGTTTTTGCGTCACTGCTATTTTGAACCGGGTATTTTTCAGCTGAGCCTTTTATTTTTTCATTTAAATGATAGAATCTAACCTGGCGCCGTGTCATGGCGCTATTAATGTTTTGTATTCAAGTTTTTGCCTTATGTACATAGAGGAGGAAAGCCATATGAAACTTCCGTCATTCTGGGGAGGGATACATCCGCCTCAGAAAAAAGATGCGACATCAGACAAGAAGATCGAACAATACCTGCCCAAAGGCGAGCTAGTATTTCCGATGGCCCAGAATCTGGGCGCCCCGTGCCAGCCGGTGGTGAAAAAGGGCGACCGCGTGCTCATGGGACAGAAACTGGGGGACAGCGAGGCCTTTGTTTCGGCTCCCATACTCTCTAGCGTATCCGGAACAGTCAAAGATATCGGACTTAGGATGACATCCGCGGGGATATATGAGAACTGCGTCATCATCGAAAATGACAACAACTACGAAAAAGACCCCTCATGGGCTCCGATCGAAAATTATCCCGAAGCTGACCCAAGGGAGTACCTTAAGCGGATAAGAGAGGCCGGGATAGTAGGTTTCGGAGGAGCGACATTCCCTACCGTAGTCAAGCTTTCCCCGCCGCCTGACAGAGTGATCAAGTGGCTGATAGTCAACGGTGTGGAATGTGAACCCTACATAAACTGCGACAACCGCCTGATGCTTGAAGAACCCGAAAAGATCGCGGAGGGGCTGAACCTCTTGCTGAGGCTCTTCCCGGAAGCGGAGGGCGTGATAGGGATCGAGAACAACAAACCCGATGCGATAAAGACAATGGAGTCTGAGATCTCAAAGCAGGGCAGCAATAAGATCTCTGTCGTCCCCCTTGAGGTAAAGTACCCCCAGGGAGCGGAAAAGATGCTGATCGAGGCCGTCACTAAACAGGAATATGTTATGACAGCCCTTCCCGCAGATGTGGGATGCATCATCCTGAACGTACGGACCATACATCAGATAAGGGAGGCCATAGCAGCGGGAGAACCTGCCCTGACAAGAATAATCACCGTCACGGGCGAAGCCGTGGCAGAACCCAAAAATCTCCTGGTCCCCCTTGGCACTTCGATGCGCGAAATGATTGAATTCTGCGGCGGATTTAAGGAACAGCCTGTCAAGGTGATTTCAGGCGGCCCCATGATGGGAGTCTCCCTCCGTTCGATCGACATCCCTGTAGTCAAAAGCACATCAGGGATCCTTGCCCTTACAGCCTCGGTGGCACATCTCGCCGCTGAATCGGCGTGCATCAGGTGCGGACGCTGCATAGAAGGATGCCCGATGGGACTGATGCCCAGCGTACTGAATCCGCTGGTCCTTATGAGGGACTACAAAGCTTTTGAGGAGACCGGAGGCATGAACTGCATCGAATGCGGATCATGCTCCTATGTCTGTCCGGCAAACAGGCATCTTACCCAGTCCTTCAGGGACGGAAAATCAACTGTCATGGCAATGCGCAGAAAGGCGGCGGTCAAATAATGGAAAGGCTGCTTGCAGTATCAAGCTCACCTCATATACATGCCCCGCAGGACACAAGGACAATAATGGCATGGGTTCTTGCCGCTCTTGCTCCGGCAGGGCTGGCGGGGATATATTTCTTCGGATTCAGGGCCGCGGCCGTCATGGCGGTCTGCGTAGCAAGCTGCAAGATATCCGAGTATGTCTGGCAGAAGCTGGCAAAGCAGGCCATGACCGTCGGAGACCTCTCCGCTGCTGTGACGGGACTGCTCCTTGCATACAACCTTCCGCCCTCCATCCCTTTCTGGATGGCGGCGGCAGGAAGCGTATTCGCGATAATCGTTGTCAAGCAGTTTTTCGGAGGCATCGGATGCAACATCGTCAACCCTGCTCTTGCCGGAAGGGCCTTCATGATATCAAGCTGGCCCGTACCTATGACATTCTGGACTCTTGACGGCGTCTCCGGCGCTACTCCCCTTGCCATGATCAAAGAGGGTTCTATGGAGAACCTCCCGGGGATGTATGATCTGTTTATCGGACATGTAGGAGGCTGCATAGGCGAAACTTCAGCGGCAGCCCTTCTTGTCGGTTTCGCCATACTGCTCTATAAGGGCATAATCGGCTGGTATATCCCTGCAGTCTATATCGGAACAGTAGCCGCCCTGACCGCTGTTATGGGAAGACCTGCAGGACCTCTCTACGAGGTGATGGCCGGAGGGCTTTTCCTCGGCGCGATCTTTATGGCAACGGACTACACTACCTCACCGATGACAAAAAGGGGACAGGTGATATTTGCATTCGGGTGCGGGCTCCTTACCTCTCTGATCAGGGTCTTCGGAGGCTACCCCGAGGGAGTCTCTTATTCGATACTTATCATGAACCTTACAGTACCTCTGATAGACAAATTTACAAAGCCCCGCATATTCGGGGAGGTGAAGAAACATGGCTAAGATACTGAAACTCGGCGCTGTGCTCTTTGTAATAACAGCCATAACAGGCCTTGTCCTGGGCGGAGTATACACAATGACACTGGAGCCTATAAAAACCGCAAAGGAAAAGGAGAAAATGGAGGCACTGGCCCAGACGCTCCCGGAAGCCTCTGACTTTGAGGCAGTTGAATGCCCGCAGGGCCAGAGTGTGATCAAGGAAGTAAACAGGGGCTCGGCAAACGGTGAAACTGTCGGATACAACATAACCGTAACTCCAAAAGGATACGGGGGGCTGATAGAGATGGTTGTCGGGATCAGTGACGAAGGCAGGCTGACCGACATCAAGATCCTTAGCCATACGGAAACTCCCGGATTGGGTGCAAAGGCGGCTGATCCTGCATTTTCAGGTCAGTTCCACGAAAAAATCGTTGAAAAAATAGTAGTGACAACTACGCCTCCGGCTGCAGACAATGAGATCCAGGCCATTTCCGGCGCGACGATAACATCGGAGGCTGTCGCTTCGGGCGTGAATGCAGCCCTTGGATACTGGGCAAAAAATCTGAAAGGGGAGGTGAATTAGCCATGATGAGTCCTCTCAGGCTGCTTAAAAACGGAATACTTACAGAGAACCCGACCTTCGTGCTCGTACTTGGTCTCTGCCCTACGCTTGCCGTGACTTCGAGCGCTTCGAACGGTTTCGGCATGGGGCTGGCTGCAACAGCTGTGCTGATGGGTTCGAACGTGATGATATCCATGATAAGAAAGTTCATCCCTGACGAGATACGCATTCCGGCTTTTATCGTAGTCATTGCCGGATTTGTAACAATAATCCAGCTTCTGATATCGGCATATGCGCCTGCTCTCGACAAGTCCCTTGGGATATTCATACCGCTGATAGTAGTCAACTGCATAATACTTGCGCGGGCTGAGGCCTTCGCCTTCAAAAACGGCGTGATCGGATCCCTTTTCGACGGGATAGGGATGGGGCTCGGATTCACCTTCGCCCTGACATTCATTGGCAGCATAAGAGAACTTCTGGGAAACGGCACTGTATTCAATTTCAGTCTGATCCCTTCGTTTTATCAGCCTGCGCTTTTGGTCATACTCGCTCCCGGCGGATTCATTACACTGGGCATCCTGATAGCACTTTTCAGGAACTTGCAGCTCCGGAAAGAGGAGGCGTCTGCCGGTTTCAAACCGGATTTCGACGGCTGGAAAAAGCTGGATGCATGTGAGGGCTGTGCGCTGAAAAAATACTGCGGGGGCGGCGGCCTGAGCGTTCCCTGTGCTAAAGAAGAAAAGGAGGGTGACTCATAATGTCCCTGTTGGCGCTCTTCTTCGGAGCCATCTTTGTAAACAACATCCTTCTTGCCAGATTCCTTGGCTGTTGCCCCTTCCTCGGGGTCTCAAGCAAACTGGATACGGCAAAGGGGATGGGAATTGCTGTCATTTTCGTCACAGTGCTGGCTGCGACAATGACATGGCTTGCCTACACATTCATCCTTGTGCCGCTGAACCTGCAGTACCTCTACACTCTCTCGTTCATCCTGATCATCGCAGCATTGGTCCAGTTTGTTGAGATAGTGCTCAAAAAAGTACAGCCCGGGCTATATAAGTCACTCGGCATATTCCTGCCCCTGATAACTACCAACTGCGCAGTCCTCGGAGTAGCGGTCATCAACATGAACGAAAAATATACCTTCCTTGAATCCGTCGTCCATGCCTTGGGGGCTTCTGCCGGATTTCTGCTGGCGATAGTTCTTATGGCCGGAATAAGGGAAAGAATAGAGATAAGCCAGAACATGCCCAGGTGCCTGAGGGGGCTTCCAATCGCGCTTGTGACTGCGGGACTGATGTCGATAGCCTTCATGGGCTTCAGCGGGCTTATCAAATAGGGGGAAAATGATATGACTGGAATGATATATCCGGCAATAATAATGGGAGGCCTGGGACTTATATTCGGAGCCCTTCTTGCTTTCGCCTCAAAAAAATTCCATGTTGAAACAGACCCCCGCCAGGCTGATATCCGCACGATACTCCCCGGAGCGAACTGCGGCGGATGCGGTTATCCCGGCTGCGACGGATTTGCTGAGGCACTGGCAAACGGCACAGGAAAGATCACAGGCTGCGCTGCGGGAGGTTCCGCACTTGCAGAGAGCATTGCGGCGATACTCGGAGTCGAGGCCGTGACTGAGGAACCTAAGATAGCCTTCCTGAAGTGCGGGGGATCTAATGACAAAACAGTGAAGAACTGCGTCTATTACGGAGAGTATGACTGCAGGGCAGCATCCGTCATACCCGGCAAAGGACCTTCATCGTGCGCCTATGGGTGTATGGGACTTGGGACATGTGTCAGCGTATGCGCGTTTAACGCGATGACGATCAAAAACGGCCTTGCCGTGGTCGATCCCGAAAAATGCGTCGGATGCGGAGCATGTGTGGAGAACTGTCCCAGAAATGTCCTGGTCCTGGCACCCAGAAAATCAAAGGTAAACGTATCGTGCAACTCCCCGCTTAAGGGGCCCGACGTCAAGAAAGTCTGCTCTGTTGGATGCATAGGATGCACACTGTGCGTCAAGAGCTGTCCCGTCCAGGCAATAGAGATGAAGGGCGCCCTAGCGGAGATCGATCCCGCCAAGTGCATCAACTGCGGCGTCTGCGCTACAAAATGTCCCACGAAAATTATCACCGACAGAAGGACTGCCCAGGAGAGAGCCTCAGCAGAAACAGCCTCTGTCTAGAAATTTCAGAAAGAAATATTGAGAGGGCCCGGCCAATTTCGGACCCCCTCTTTTTTTACTAAGGTCACCTTAGAATTATTTTTTGTACTCTTCAGCAAGCTTTTCAAATGCGGGCAGGGATGCCTCTATCTGATCCGTCCTGACACAGTATGAGATGCGGACATACCCCGGACATCCGAAACCGTCCCCGGGAACAAGCAGGAGCTCATGTTTCTTTGCCCTGTCGCAAAACGCTTCGGCATCAGGTTCAAGCGCTTTTACAAACAGATAGAATGCCCCGTCCGGTTTGGCGCATTCGTAACCCATGCCTGTAAGACCGCTGTAAAGTATATCCCTGTTCTTTTTATATATTGAAATATCCGCAGTTCGGCCAATGCATCTTGCTATGAGATGCTGAAAGAGGCTCGGCGCGCACACATATCCCAGTGCCCTTCCCGCTCCGCAGACAGCTGCGTAAACATCTTCCCCGTCTTTCATCCTGTTGGAGACGAGTACATAGCCTATCCTCTCCCCCGGCAGGGAGAGCGACTTGCTGTATGAATAGCAGACAAAGGTGTTGTCGTAATGGCTGAGGAGGAAGGGAACCTCAACATCCCCGTACACCAGCTCCCTGTATGGTTCGTCCGATATCAGGTATATGGGATGTCCGTACAGTTTTGATCTCTCTTCCATTATCAGGCACATTTTTCTGATCGTCTCGAGCGAATAGACGACCCCGGAGGGATTATTAGGGGAATTGATGATGACTGCCTTGGTCTTCTCGTTTATCGCTTGCGCGAACTTTTCCATGTCGATCTGAAAGTTGGCAGTATCGGCCGGTATTACCGAAAGCGCTCCTCCTGCAGACTCGACATATATTTTGTATTCCGGAAAATATGGGGCAAAGGTCAAAAATTCGTCGCCCGGCAGTGCCAGTGCCTTGCAGCATATCGAAAGTGACGCTGCAGCTCCCGCGGTCAGATAAAAATGATCAGCCGTGATCTCTGTCCCGTATTTGCTGTTTATGTGGTCTGCCAGGATCTTTCTTACACCGAAGTCTCCCTGTGCGGATGTGTATCCGTGGATCTTGACAGGGTCTTCGTTGTTTACAAGATCAGTTATCGTCTCTCTGATGAAGGCGGGAGCGGGAACATTGGGATTCCCTATGCTGAAGTCGAATACTTTGTCCGCTCCGATCTCACCTGCCCTTTTCCTCCCGTATTCAAATATTTCACGGATCTGCGAACGTTTCTTGCCCAGTTCAAGCATCTTTTCTGAAATCATTTAAAAATCACTTTCCTCTCGTCTCAAAAGACAAATATTTTTTAAATATATTAAGCATCTCGGAAGCATTTTCCGGCAAGGATCTTTGTCGGCAGGTCTGATAAAATTATATTCTATACTGCCGTAAAAACAAAATATTTATGTCTCACCAATATTTTTCATCTTTCGGCATCATCGACCAATTCAAACATATCTGCAAAATAGTTGATTTATGTAAAGGAATTCCATGGCAAAAAAATAATTGTTATGATATTCTTACAATGCAGTTGAGAGGTAAAGAGACTGGGCATAAACCATCAAATCTCTGATGTCGGAGATCAAATCAAGGGGAGGATCTTTCAATATGAAAAAACGCGGTATTATTGCATTTTTACTTGTTCTTTGCTTTGCTGCGGCAGCATTCGCAGCTTTGGGACCCATCAAGATAAGCGACCAGAAACCGACCTTTGTCTATGTAGGACCTGTGGGCGACGGCGGATACAACTTCATGCACGACCAAGGCCGCAAAATGATGGAAAAGCTTAACCCCGGTATCAAAAGCTCGATAGTGGAATCCGTGCCCGAAGGCCCCGATGCAGAAAGAGTCATGGAGACGGCTGTACGCAACGGATCTAAGGTCATTTTTGCAAACTCCTTCGGTTACATGGATCACGTCATCAACGTAGCCAAGAAATATCCCGACGTCTATTTCATGCACTGCTCGGGCTACAAAGTGGCCCCGAACGTGAGCACATACTTCGGCCGCATGTATCAGCCCCGTTACCTTTCAGGACTGGTTGCCGGCAAAGCAACGAAATCCAACCTTATCGGTTATGTCGCAGCCTATCCGATCCCCGAAGTAATCCGCGGCATAAATGCATTCACCCTTGGAGTCCGCAAGGCCAACCCCAATGCAAAGGTAAAAGTCGTCTGGATATTCTCATGGCATGATCCGGCAAAGGAAAAAGAGGCAACAAAGGCTCTCTTCGATGCAAAATGCGACACAATAGCGATGCACGCCGACACCGGCGGTGCGCCTCAGGCTGCTGAAGAGCTCGGCATGTGGGTCATCGGATACAACAACCCGATGGATAAGTATGCTCCCACACGCCACCTCGTGACGCCTATCTGGAACTGGGGCAAGTACTACGACTACGCAGTCAAGAACATTGAGAAGGGCACCTGGAAATCCGAGCAGATCTGGTGGAGCATGAAGGACGGAATGGTCGACCTTTCTGCGTACGGAAAGGCTGTTTCCGAAGATACAAAGAAACTTGTCGCTGCCGAAAAGAAGAAGATCCTTGACGGCAAGTGGGATGTCTTCCACGGACCGATCAAAGGCCAGGACGGCAAGATAGTTGTCCAGCAGGGCAAAAAGCTCACCGATGGCGAGATGCTCAGTATGAGCTGGTTCGTTGAAGGCGTCGAGGGAACCATTCCCAAATAAAGAGAGCGTAAAATAATAGGGCTGGCTTGTCTTTTAGGCACGCCAGCCCTTTGTTTTTTCTCGGCATTATTTTTCCCAGATAAACTGGGATCATCGTCTCCCTTTCTTAGCTGCTCAGAATGAGACATACAGAATTATTTTTCTGTGAAAAGTTTCAATCCTCGGAGAAGATGGCGTTTCTGTAAAGTAATATACAATACTACGAAATAATTTCAGTTTTTGCGGGGGTCATGGTTTTGCGAAAAAAAATTACCTTGCTTATTTCATTATTTTTTATTTTAATTTCCAAATATACCGGCAGCGCGTACGCAGAAGAGCGGCTCTACGATGTAGCGGTGATAGGCGCGGGCTCAGGCGGATGCTCGGCAGCCATTCAGGCAGCAAGAATGGGGATGTCAGTCGCCCTTATAGAGGAATCTGACTGGATAGGCGGACAGATGACGGGAGCCGCCGTTTCGACGATGGATGACAAGACAAAGACCCGTACCGGAATATACCTTGAGTTCATAACAAAGGTCCGTGAATATTACTCCGCAAGAAATACAAATTACAATATCTGCTACTGGGGAAGCGACACCATTGCATTTGAGCCATGGGTCGGCCAGATGATTTTAAAGGAGATGCTCGGACAGGCCGGACTGATCGACATAATACTGAAAGCCAGACCTCTCTCCGCAAAAGTGACGGATAACAGGATCCGTTCCGTCGATGTACAGGTCGACGGGAAAAATATTAACATCTCAGCTAAGGTCTTTATTGACGCTACGGAATGCGGAGATCTTATCGCCCTTTCCGGTGCCAGGTACCGGGCCGGAAACTCTCTGTCGCCCAAGATAGACAAAAATGCGATCATCCAGGACATCACTTATCCCGCAGTAATTAAACAGTACAAAGAGGGACTGCCTCCCGAGCTTAGGGTACAGGGCCCGCCTCCCGGATACACGGACCACCTTTTCAAATTCAGGATGACCATCAGGAAAAACGGAAGCACATGGCCGGGAGAGTACCCTTTCAGCCCGGTCGTACACAATGCTTACCGGGCAATACCCGACCCTTCGAACAGCACTTTCATTGACGGAGGAAAGCCCGAAACATGGCCAAAGATCTCAAAGACTGCCATTAACTGGGCGAATGACTATCCGGGGCAGAACGGAAGCACTCCGGGCCTTTCAGTGGAATTCCTTGAGAGTCCCAGCTTCAGGGTCCTTGCCACCAGAGAGGCGATGCTCAAGACCCTCGCGTTCCTATACTATATCCAGACGGAGCTGGGCATGTCTGACTGGTCTGTTGACAACAGGCAGGGGTACGGAGGCTGGTTCAGCACAGATTGGGCAAACTGGGCAGAACTCCCGGAAAAATACCGCCCTATCCTCTCCCATTTTCCCCCCTTTCCCTATGTCAGAGAGAGCCGAAGGATCGTGGGGATAAAAACCATGACAGTGGACGACATCTTAAGGGATGAAACGCTGGGCAGGGCCCTTTTTTCAAAACCGCACAGCCTTGCCCTTGGCGAATATCCGATAGACATACACGGAAAAAACGACAGCATTTACCTGGAGGCAGACCTGGGCGAGACTAAGGAAAAGATCCCAAATGACTGGAACGGCGACGGGGGGCTCTTCCAGATACCGTTTGAGGTCTTTGTCCCGGAAAAACTGGACGGCCTTGTGGCTGCAGAGAAAAATATATCCGTTTCAAGGGTCGTTAACGGTTCGACAAGGCTTCAGCCCGTAACGATGCTGACAGGACAGGCCGCCGGTGCTATCGCCGCTCTTGCTGTAATGGAAAAAGTCCAGCCCAGAAAGCTCCGGCCTATCGCTATCCAGACTGAGCTTTGGAGAGCGAAGAGCCGGCTTTCCCTCTTTGATTTTGAGGATGTCCCGAACTACTCTCCGTCATGGGCCGGAGTCGAGGCAGCAATGCTCTACGGTTATATGGATCCACTCTCGGAAAGGTTCTTTGGTGTCTACGATGAAATGCACTGGGTGGAAGTGAGGGACGTCTTCAGAAAGGCTCTCGGCATTGATAAGTTCCCAAAGAGAGAGCTTCAGGGACTCGTTACTCAGGATAATTTATCCGGATGGATCGGAGAACTTTTCAAAAAGGATCTTACAAGATACCGCGGAGTTATTGACGGCCTGGCAGGCGACAAGCCACTTACGAAGGGAAAACTTGCAACTACGGTACTTGCTTTGATGAAAGCGGCTCCTGAACGAAATGACAAAAAGAAATAAGCTGACGATAGCTCTTTGGTACGCGGGCGGCCTTCCCTATGACAAATATGAGAGGGGCCGCCTTTTTTGATCTTTGCGCCCAATGTACGGATGATCCGTATTGAACTTAGTTTTCTACTTGATGTATGATTGGCGGGAACGCAGGATCGATATGGAGGGTCTTGCTGCTAAAAGAGGGAGGCCGATCGGTGTATGAAAAGTTCCATAAAGATCGCTTTGATCTCTGCAGCCCTCCTGATATGCACTCTGACATCCTCTTCGGAGGCTCTTTCCATATCTATTCTGTCTCCCTCTCCGGAAGAGCAGGTCCTTGAATCAGGGAGGGACTTTTACGTTATAGGCAGGATCGACCGGGACGGCATCACCCCCGAAGAGCTGCCCTTTGACATAAAAGTAGATGTTGCAGAGACGGGCCTTGTAAGGGACGGGAAGATCATCCCGGTAAGGACCGTCAGCAGCTGCGTTGACCCTCTTACAGGGCTGACACCTGAAAAAGACATTTACTACAGATATGAAGGAAAGGCACCCTGGGTGGACATTAGCCGTGATACATTATACAAATTTCCTCCACCTGACCTCGTTTACAGGCACGGTGACCCTGAAAGTTTCTATGACCCCTCACTGAAAGCCATAGTGACGGAAGACCGCTTTGCAGTCCTGATCCAGGGCGGCGCGACCAAAGATTTTGATACAGGGTATGCATACCCAGAAGAACTCGGATGGAAGCTCTACAGAGTTCTTGTCACAGCTGAAGCAGATGGGCAGGTCCTCGCCCGAACGGAGGCAGATGTCATGTTCGGAACAGTCCAGGAGAAGGTCCTCGCAAGGTTTTCACCTGATGAACACATGAAGGCTGTCCTCTCTTTCGCCGAAGAAAATGGGTTTCGCATATACAGGGACCTTTTTCCCGGATACTGGCGATGCGCAGACGGCTCAGTATACGAGATCCCGCGCAGATGGAGGGCAAACGATGCCCTTGAGTACGTCGGAGGTAAAGTGCATGCGGTCATTTACAACATAAAGGAAAAAAGGTGCGCGGCCCAGGAGGTCGAGTTAGGGCGTATGGCTTTCGAGGGATGGCTCGACTCGGAAGATGTGACCTACTATCACTACAGTATAGGCGAACCCTCCCTGAGATTCTGCACATGGTACGGGACAGAGACGAAGAAAGGAAAACTTGTCGCGTTTAAAAACGGGGACCGGCTTGAAATTGTACGTGCCGAGACAGGCAGCCTAAGGGACCGCTATTACCCCGAAGATACCGTCGAAAAGGTCGACTGGAACGTACACGATTCTGTCTCCGCCGATCCTGGAGCAGCCCTCGCGATTTGCGGGGCGGTAACTCCCATCCAGCCGATGCTCTCCGAGGTCATTCCGAACGATGACGGGACTTTTGTGGTAGGAAACCGGATAAGCAGGATAAGGTACAGGTTCGTCGACATGATCGACGGCGTTATTCACGAGGAATCAAAAGCTGTCTTCCTCCAAAGGAATTACAGGAGCTCCGATGAAGAATGGTCCCTTGATTCTATATATGAATTCCGCCACCTATTTCTTCTCCCCGAGCCCCTTAACGGAAGGATCCTGACTGTATTCGTCGAGGCCTACGATAATAAGGGCGAGGAGATAGACGGGACTTCTGAAGCCTTTTACCTCCATATCAGGTAATCCAAAGCAAGATCCTAAAGAAAGCATCATCGTTGTATAATGTCCCGGTCTGCTTCTCATGAATGAAAGGATTGATAGTAAATCACCCAGCCTGCTGATCCGGCAAAAAGACAAATGCTGATAGATCAGGAGAAGATACCAAAGCTCCTGATCCATTTTGCGTTCCCTGCCATGATCGGAATGATAGCCGGAGCTATCTACAACATCGTTGACCGCATCTTCGTGGGAAGATACGTGGGAACCGATGGACTTGCAGCCATCACCCTCTCTTTTCCGGTAATGCTGCTCATGTTCTCTTTCTCTCTCCTCATAGGAGTAGGCGGATCGTCAAGGGTGGCCATCTTGAGAGGAGCAAGGAAACAGCGGCCCGCTGAACAGGCCCTCGCACACACACTGACGCTTCTTGCTGCAGTGGGCTTTGCGGGGATGGGACTCAGCATATTCGGTGTCGACTTTCTCCTGAGGCTTTCGGGTGCCGGTGAAGAAATATTGCCCCTCGCAAGGAATTATCTTCGTATCATCCTCATTGGAGGCCCTATGGCCCTTATGGGGCATGGCATAAATTCCCTCATCAGGGCATGCGGGGATCCACGATATGCAATGGGGACACAGATACTCGGTGCTTTCTCGAATATTCTGCTTGATGCGCTTTTCATAGTGAAAATGGGGATGGGCGTAGAAGGTGCGGCTTTGGGTACAGTGCTTGCACAGGGCGCGGCCGCCGTCTGCGGCATCTGGTTTTTCTATTCCGGCTCAAGCCCGGTCAGGATAAGGCTCAGTTTCCTGTTCAGGCTGAGGACGAAGGTAATCAAAAAGATCTGTGCCGTAGGGAGCTCTCCCTTCATTACGGAACTCTCCTTCGTGTTCTACATGACGCTGATGAACAATATGGTGAGGAAATACGGCGGAGATATCGGGCTTTCAGCAATGGGCGTCTTTCTGAGCCTTGACTCTATTCTTTTCCTCCCGGCTCTTGCTATCGGAGAAGCTGTACAGCCGGTCATAGGGTACAATTACGGGGCAGGAAAGCCGGACAGGGTCATCGGCGCCATAAAATATGCAGTCTACATGGTCACATCCTTATATCTTCTGAGTTTTGTCGTTGCTGAGACCTTTGCCCGGGAGATGATCCTGCTCTTCAATAATGATCCGGAGCTGCTGGCTATTGGAGTCCCGGGAATGAGGATAGGCTATATAGGCATTGTATTCATGGGTGTGACCATAGTGACCAATTCGGCTCTTCTCGGCCTGGGCAGGGCGAAGGAGGCAATAACCCTGTCCGTATTTCGGCATGCCGTCTTCCTCTTCCTTCCCCTTATCATCCTGCCCAGGTACTTTGGCCTTTGGGGGGTGTGGATGTCTTTTCCTGTAGGCGACATCTTTGGCTGCTTCATCGCAGCGTTCTTTCTGAAAAGGCTGTTCAAATGGCTTGGGGGAGATTCAGCCCTCTTTATCGAATAAAGTTTTCGGCTGACTTTTTTCCTGCGCCCTTTTAAGCGTCAGGGGGGATATCCCCGTCGCAATGAACGATACCCTCTCTGCAAGGTTCAGCACGTGATCGGAGATACGGGAGAGATGTCTCAATGTCAGTATCACGGTGCAGAAAAGTCTCATCCTGTCGTTTTCGCAGGCCTTTTCAGAGGCAATGATCTTGTCAAGCATCGAAACAGCGTTGCTCCTCGTCTCCTTTATCAACTTTCTTCTCTCTCTTGCGGTACATATGACTGTTTCGTCCTCTCCGGCGAAGGCTTGCATGACTTCCCCGATCATTTTTATATTTTCTTCTGCCATTTTTTCAACAAAAGGTATCATCTCTTCGGGAAAAGTTATGCCTTCAGGGAGATCCCTTACGTTCATCGCGATATTGACCGACTGGTCTCCTATCCTTTCAAGGTCTACTATGATCTTCATGACAGAATAGACGAAACGAAGATCCTCGCGCATCGGCTGCCTCATCGCAATCGAATAGAGGCATTCCTGATCGATCTGCTCTTCTTTTTCATCTATCAGGTCGTCTCCCTCAATAACTTTTTCAGCCAGTACGGCATCTCCCGACCTAAGCGCGCCGACCGCCGTTTCAATTGAGGCTGCAGCGATCTGTGACATCTCTTCAAGAAGAGTCCGAAGTCTCTCTTTATCCGCGGCGTATAGATATCTTTGGAGACTGCTCTGCTTTTTATCTTCTCCGTTGTTTTCCGACATCCATCTCATCCCCTTCATAAGTGTACTCTCAGCAGGGACCTTGAGTTTCGGGCATTTTGTATAACTCTTCGTCTTCCGCCAGGATCTTTGACATTCCAAGGAAACCCTGCATCAAAGATATCACCCTTATTGCTTTAGAAATGTTTCTCCCGTAAGAATAATTGCCGGTAAGTCCGTCTCTTATCTTCCTGCATAGTTCTCCGTATTCTTTTTCCAGTTCTCCGGTCTTCTCTATCAGTCCCTTTTCTCCTATCACAAAGGCTCTCAGGCTTGTACGCATTATCTTTCCTGAGAGAGCGGTCCATTCGTTCCAAAGCTTTGCTCCCGCCCTTTCCCTTAGCGTCAAGCATGCGGCTTCATCCGAAAGTATTTCGCTGATCTCCCCGCAAAGAGTCTTCGACATTGAACGAAGTATGGACATCGTTCTGCTCACCGATGCAAATTTTTCCTGAAGTTTCGGCCCTTCTCCGCCGGCCTGTATCCTGTAGGAGTAGTCCTGACATGATCTGCTGAGTTCCTCTATCGCGTTAGGCAGTTTATAAAAAAGTTCCCTGTCCCTCTCTGAGGGTATCATCAGCATCTGCATATATGCTTCAATACAGTTTGAAAGCCTGGCCATCTCTCTAGACAGGAGCAACACCGCGACAGTCGGGACCGAAAGCAGCTCTTCCTCGATATACATAGGCTGCTCCAATTCTCCGGAGGCCGTGACAAGTCGTGTTGACAGAGTGCTGAGCAATGGAGAAAAAGGCAGTATGATCGCTATGTTGAACAGGGCGATCAATATCTGGCCATAAACAAGTTCCTGGACTACATCAAGGCCTGTCCCGCTTAACAGCCTGTGAGCGGAAGGGACCAAAAAAGCAAACGCGGCCGTGCCGGTCAGATAGTAGACGGAAGAACAAAAACCAAGCCTTCTTGCGCTCAGTCTTCCCCCAAATCCTGAGGCAACTGCGATGAGGGACGACCCAAGATGGGCTCCGAGTGCGACCGGCAGGGCTGATGCTGCGGGAAGGGCGTCAGAAAGGGCCATTGCTATCCCAAGTCCGATTATCGCAGATCTGCTTTGAAAGACTGCCGCAAACGTGAAGGCAGCGGTTCCGATGGTTAAAGGAGAAGATGACCACGACAGCACGGTATCCCTGAACATTGCGTCCTCGAAAAGTGATACTGCCCCCATCTTCAGAAACATCATACCGAGGAAAATGATTGTTATGCTCTTCATAACTCCTCCAAAGAGGCGGGCCTTCCTGTTCCTCATTTTGCTGAGGAAAAAGGCCCCTGCAAACAGGATCGGGGCATAGTCAAATATATTGAGGCTGAGAAAGATCGAGACCAGTGTCCCTCCAAGACTTGCCCCCATGACCATCAAAAGCGAACCGGCAAGAGAAAGTATTCCGGCATCGACAAAACCCACCCCGAAAGATATCGCGATGGCGCTGCTTTGCGCCACAGCAGCCAGGAGGACCCCGAGCAAGAAGGAACCGGTCCCGCTCCCGCTCAGCTTCTCTATGCCCTCCCTCAGGCTTCCGCTTATATCATGCTTGAAGAAACGGGCACTTTCCTGTGCTCCATAGAGGAAGAGCGCGAGGCCGCCTATTATGTTCACGATACTGTCGCTAATTTCCGTCTCACTCACCTCCGGCCATAAGACCTGCCTCTTCTGCCCGGCCTTTTTTTACATGCTCAACAAAACACCGTGCCTGAGGCCCCTGTCGCTTACAACTATCTCGCTGCATCCGCAAAACTGGATAGCATATCTGATGATGCATGCTCCGGCCAGTATAATGTCGGCTCTTTCCGGATCTAAGCCTTTTATCTTCCTTCTTTCATCACCGGTCTTGGTCGAGTATTCCCCTATCTGCCTGTTTATCTCTTCCTCTGACAGTATCGTTCCGTGCGCTTCTGTCGGATCATACCTCTCCATTCTCCTGAATACGGAGGCCATGGCGGTCACATTTCCTCCGATGCCTACGGCCATCTCCGCCCTGAATGGGGGTTTCGTTAAGGCGAACAGCTCTTTTAATTCATCCTCCGCATTCATCAGGTCTTCCTGTGACACGATATCTTTTGAGAAATACTTTTCCGTGAGCGTAAGTGCTCCCGTTTTCAGGCTCGACCGGGAGACGATCTGCCCTTCACGCGCAAAGACCAGTTCGGTGCTTCCCCCGCCTGTGTCGATCATACAACAGTTTTTGACATTGCCGGGATCGAAGCCTGAGAGGGCACCCCAAAACGAGAGGGTCGCCTCATCCTCCCCCGAAAGCACCTCTGTCTCAACCCCGGCATGTTCCCAGATCCTGCGCATAAAATCCGCTGCGTTCAAAGCTGTCCGGAGTGCCATCGTTCCGACGATCCGTATTTCTCCGGCTCCGCTCTTTTTTGCGTCCAGGACAAATTCCTCTGCGGTCTCTGCGCTTCTTAGAAGTGCCTGCGGACTGATCCGCCCCGTTTTACTGAGCCCCTCCCCCAGCCTCGTTATCTTTACCATGTCTTTAAGGATTATGGGCTTATCATTGCTACAAACCTCTGCGAGCAGGTACTTGACCGAATTTGTGCCGATATCAATGACCGCTTTGATCATTATATTTCCCCTTCTTGAATTTCACTCTGGCAACACACTAAATTGATTATAACCTCATGCAAATCAAGCCGCAATAAAGCTATTTTATGCCATTTTGTCATCAATGCTGTAGAATTATGTGCGTATCTGCCTCAACGGGGAGGAACTACACATGCAGACAGAAAAGGTTCTACGGATAATAAGCCATACAGACCTGGACGGAGTCGTATCTGCAGCTCTCGCCTGGCATGCCGGAAGGTTGTCGGGGCTGCCTATAAAGGTCTCGCTTATGGGTTACGGTGAGGTGGACAATGCCATTCTTGAATCGCTTGATTCCGGACAAAGGCTGGTCGTTCTGGATCTTTTCTGTCAAAGGGACCGCACAGTCGATGATATTGACAGGCTTTTCCCCGGGGGTGGCTCTCCCTTTATATTCGACCATCACAAAAGCACTTTTGACAGGTACAGCAACAGAAAATGGGCTGTAGTGGACACCGGATGCTGCGCGGCAATGGTCTACCGGAACTGGCTCATCAAGCAGGATCTCGATGCAGGGGCCAGAAAGATCGTTGACGACATGGGACCTCTGGTGAATATTACCAACGACCGGGATCTCTGGCTTGGTGAGATACCCGAAAGCCGTCTCTGGCAGGGACTCGTTACGATTTGCGGACCATGGGGCGTACTGATGAGACTTGTTTCGGATCCTTCTGCCAAACTGACGGAAGGAGAGCGGAACGCCGCTCAGGATTTTGTGGACCGCCAGGAAGCAAGATTTGAACTGGCAAAGACAAAAATATCAAGGATAGGGGACGACCTTTCCTTTGTCGGTGACGGGCTTCTCGAATTCGGCGACGTTTCCGACTTCTGCGGATTGATACTGGACAGAGAACCTAACCCCACAAAAATTGCTGCAGTTTCAGCAAAGAGGATGGGGGGCGACTGGGCTCTTTCTCTTCGAAGCCGTGACGGACTTGCCGGTAAGATCGTTGCCTTGCTTAAGGACGGCAGCAAGATACGGGGAGGCGGCCACGAAGACGCAGCCGCGCTCTATTTCCCCTCCAACTACAGTGAGGATCAGATACGGGAGACGGTACTGGCTGCCATCAGGCAGGAGAGAGAAGGGTCCGAGACCCCAAATGTCACGCTGGGGGACCTGTTCAAAGGGCTGGATAAAATTTGAGATCTATAGCATTCCTCTACGCTTCTGAAGGGACCGGACACAAGGCCGCCGCCGAAAATCTGAGAGAGTGGCACCTTGGGCGGTCACGCGAAAATACGGCGATCTGCATGGATGTGCTTGAAGTGCTGCCTTTTTGGCTGCGAGGTACTGTATCTATGGGATATCTTCTTATAGCGCGGCACGCTCCATCGATCTGGGGCAGATTTTACTGGGGATCGGACAAGCCCTCCTTCCAGGCATCGATTTTCGACCATATACATTCGATTTTATGCAAAATATACCTCCCGGGCATCGAAGAGATTGTATCTTCCTCCGGAGCTGAGGCTGTTGTCTTCACTCATTACTTCGGAGCCTCGGTTTTTGCGGCAAGGAACCGCCTAAAGATACCGGTGTACTACGTAAATACTGACTTTATCACCCACAGGTTCCAGAGAAGCGACCTTTTTTCCGCCTCATTTGCAGCGAGTGAGGCCGCGCTTGAACAGTATCGGGCAGACGGCATAAACAATGTTTTCAACACTGGAATACCGGTCTCAAGAAAATATAGCTCTCCTATATCAAAAATTACTGCGAGGGACCGGCTCGGACTCGATCAATCGAAAAAGACCGTCCTGGTCACTGGAGGGGGGATCGGTGCGGGACCTGTTATCGATGTAACAAGATCACTTGCCGCAGAAAAGGAGCTCCAGACCCTCGTGATATGCGGAAATAATCTTCGTCTGTATAAAAAACTTACTTCAGTGTACAGCGGATGTCAGAACGTCAGGATCGTCCCCTTCGTGGACAACATGCCCGAATACTACCGGGCTTCCGACCTTGCCGTGATGAAACCGGGAGGGCTGTCGCTATCCGAGGCTCTTTCCGCGGAGCTCCCGCTGCTTTTGATGGAGCCTATTCCCGGTCAGGAGCAGCTCAACATGGACCTGCTCTGCGCAGGCAGCGCGGCAAGATGCCTGAAAGACTGCAGCAAGGCGGCAGAAGAGGCACTGGAGATGCTGGAAAACAAGAGTGTTATGGATGGCCTGACCAAAGGTACGAAAAAGTTTTCCAGGCCCCGTGCCGCTGAGGAGATACTTGAGATAATAACGGGGCACTGATGGCGCATCATAAAGGTTTGCTTTAATAATACAGATGGGAGACGGAGCAATAGACATACGCCGCCTCCCATTTTTCATTTATTTTGGAGCTTGTCGTTATTTGCTCTTGGGTGCGAACTGCTTACGGAACTCATCCATAAGATCTTTGCCCATGTTGGCTTCGAGCTTCACCCAGCTTTTTGAAATGGCCGCCTGGATCGGTGCAAGTTCTTTGTCTGTGTATGTGTAGACCTTTATGCCCTTTTTCCTCATCAGATCCATGTAACGTGCGTCGTCTTTCTTCGCCTGATCGATGGACTTTGCCGCTACCTTGGTAACAGCGTCAAAGATGATCTTCTGATCGGCCGGCTTCAGTTTGCCCCATGTCTTCTGGCTCATGAGGTATGATTCGTTTTCAAGCGAGTAGTTCGTCTGGTACCAGTATTTCATAGCATCCTTGAGCACCGTGTATGCAAGTGCCGGCGGTATGGAGGAGACTGCGTCGCAGACTCCGGTCTGCATTGCCTGGAAGATGTCAGCATAGGGAAGCGATATCGTCTTGTATCCCATTGCCTCTACACCGGTCTTGTAAACATCCATGAAAGGCACCCTGGTGAGAACGCCCTTATTGACTGTGGGGTCAAGGGGATCCCTGACAGGTTTCGTGCTTCCTATCCCGATCATGCCTTCAACGTTGAAGCCAAGGAACTTGACTCCGAGTCTTGTATGGAATTCGTCCATTTTCTTTGCCATCCATCCGTTGGGCTTGAAAGCCTTCTTTATGCCGTCGTAGCCTGTTACAAAACCGTTGATGTAGACAAGTTCCATCCTCGGGTCAAACTGGCTGGGTACAGAAATGAGGGCCATGTCGATGGTGCCGCGGATGAGCTCTTCATATACAAGGGTATAGTCTCCGAGCTGGTTTGCGGGGAAAATTTTGATGTCGATGCGTCCGTTGCTCTTCGCGGCAACTTCCTTCGCAACTTCTTTCATGAATCCCGTCGCAGTATGATCGGGCGGGAACTGACCGGCAAAACGCAGGTTCACTTCTGCTGCCGATGCTGCCGATGCCATTGCGACCAGTACCATCATCACTGCTAGTACAAGTGCAAACTTTTTGGTGCTTTTCATGGTATATGCTCTCCTCTCAAGTTTTGGTTCTTTTTTCACAGCCTAGCATGGCTGATATTTTTTATCGTTTGTAAATTAATTCACTTAATTTCAATAATTTGGAGAAATAAAATTATTACTATGTCTTCTTCTGTAAATCAGAAATTTTCTTTTTGACTTTAGTTTTATTGAAACAAAAGATATATCAGTTTGAATGTCTTGTCAAGGTAAGACTATTTATCATAAGGTTTAACACTATGGTTTATTCGATTAATATTTTTGAATACCTGATCCAACATCAGTCCGCAAAACACATTTCTTCGCTCTGTAACAGGATGTAAAGCCGTTCTTGCTTTTGTTTGCAAATTATCCTCAGGTAAAAATAAGCAATTGTTGCAATAAAAATATCACGTCCCAGTATGAGGGGCGTGATATTTCAATTTTAATTATTCTCGTACGCTGCTCTCCGTTTTACTATTCGAGAGGGGGAAGCGGTCCTACCTCATCCTCTTTGGTAAATTCGCTACTGGGATCGAAACGCCTTCTGAAAGACTCGAATTTACTCTTAATATCTTCCATCATAAGCGTCGCCCAGAGGGGATCAGGCCATTTTTTCCTGTGAGCGGTGGTAGAAAGGCATGCGCACATCATCGCGCCAAAATAAAGATAGGCATCGTTGAAGGCCAGTGCCGCACCGAAAAATATGAAACAGAGAGAGGCAAAAAGATCTTTGTAAAAATACACATTATCGCTTCCAATCAAAAAAACTCCGTTTGCTCAACTGTATATTATATCAGATAGACAGGCCTCATATACAAGAATGGATCGATTTCAGTATAAATGCTTAAGTGCTATCAGTATAAAAATCGAAGCTCCCAGCCTCAGGCGGGAGCTTCGATGATTTCTTGCCGATAAACGATTTTTCTTTCTTACCAGGGAAGCCCCAGGATCAGATGGGGCAGTAAGAGCGAGACTTTCGGTATGTACGCCGTTACAGCAAGCACCGGGATCCAGCAGAGAACCATGAAGGTCAGTGCCGGCTTCATGATCTCGTTGATCGATGCCCCACCGACCCTTCCGCTCAGATAGAGCACCGGAGCACAGGGCGGCGTTATGCACCCGAGTGCCGTGTTGACTCCCACTATTGCCGCATAGTGTACAGGATCTACTCCGAGTTTCGCTATTATCGGAAGCAGTATCGGCGTGGTAAGAACAACAACGCTGATGTCGTCCATGAGCATTCCCATGAGGACCAGGAACACGTTTATCATAAACATAATGATATATGGGTTCGATGATATCGTGTAAAAGAGGTCGAGCACCTTACCGGGCAGGTCTTCGAGTATGTACAGCCTCGAGAGCATCGAGACGGAATAGAGCATTACCATGATAACGCCCGTCGTTATCGATCCCTCGACCACTATGTTGAAAAGGGTCTTCCAGTTAAGTCCCTTGTAGATATAAAGACCGATCGGGATGCAGTAGACGACAGCAAGAGCCGAGGCTTCCGTTGTGGTCATTACTCCGCCGTAGATGCCTCCGAGGACCATGACCGGCATGAAGAGTGCCGGAATGGCAAGACGCCCTCTTTTCATGAACATATCGTAACGTTCTTTTGGTGTGCGTTTCTGGCTGACGAGGATCTCCTTATTGTCACGGAGCATCCAGAGATTGACCAGGCCCAGGAGGATTATCGTAACTATTCCGGGGCCAATAGTCGAAAGGAAGCACGCAAGAACAGAGATACCGCTTATCCAGGCAAATATGATCAGGGTCGCGTTAGGCGGGATGAGCAGTCCAAGCAGCGATGCGTTCGCCATAAGGGCGCAGGCGTGTCCCATCGGGTAGCCGCCGGCCTTGAAACGCGGGAACATGATGGCGCCTATGCAGGAAAGGGTCGCACAGGCCGCTCCGCAGATGGATCCGAATACGGCGCAGGAAATTATGCCGACTACTCCAAGTCCGCCCCTGATATGTCCCACAAAGACGTCTACCATGTCGATAAGCTTCTCGGCGATGCGGCCTCTCTCCATGATCCCGCCCGCGAGTATGAACATCGCTATGGCTATCAGGGAGACGGAGTTCATCTGGGTGAAACCGTAGGGCAGAAGCTGTGTTGCCTGGTAACCGACCTGATCCACCCCGCCGAAGAATATCAGCCAGGCGCATGACGCCATGAAGCTTACCGGGACCGGGACTCCTATCGTCAGACATGCCATCAGTATAATAAGTGCTATATAGATCATTCTGTCTTACCTCCAGCGAAAAGAGCTTTTCCGGCCCTGATCATGTCCCACATGAAATAGTAGGACATGAAGAAGAGACCTATGAAGATCGGGAGGTATCCTGTCCACAGAGGTATCCTCCATGCGACTGTCTTGGGTATTGCGACACCTGTGCCAAGCGGGCCGGCAAAACCGAAGTAAAAGAAGTCCCATCCCCACCATGTGAAAAGAAGTGTGACTCCAAGTGTCACGACTGTCTTGGTAAATACCAGCAGCCTTTTAAAAGTACTTTCTTTAACATAAGACTGAACAAGGTCGGCTGAGACATGCGATCCGGCGAAGGCTCCGTATCCCGCCCCCATGAAATAGAGCCAGAAAGCGAATATCTTTATCCATTCCTCGTAGCCGTAGAGGTCCATCTCAAGAACATAGCGCATAACGGTCGCAGCGCTTATTATTATTGCGAGGGTGATCGCCATGACAAAACAGATGATCGCAAATGTCCTGGTCACTATCTTGTCAAAGGGGTTCGTTGCGGGTCTGACCGTTGAGATCGGTTCTTCGTAAACATTTTCTTCCACGTACTTACACTGCGTCTGTGTCATAAATAAGGCTCCTTTCAAAAAAAGGAAATCCGGGGAGGAAAATCCTCCCCGCGGATCTCCCGGATGTTGCTTGGTCTTATTATGATGTTGCTTTATTTATTGTAACGAAAAAATATTACAGATTGCCGAGATGCTGTTTGAACTCCTTCATGAGAGGTTCTGTCATACCGCGCTTGCCAAGCTCTTCCCATGTCGTGATGCATGCTTCTTTGATCGGCTTGAGTTCGGCTTCCGTGTACTTGAAGACCTTTATGCCCTTCTTCTGCATGAGGTCCATGTACTTGTTGTCTTCAGCCTTCGCGTTGTCTATCGAGAGAAGGGTGTATTTTTTCGCTACATCCATGAACACCTTCTGGTCTTCGGCTGAAAGTTTTTTCCATGACTTTTCGCTGACCATGATCGCAAGGTATTCCATTGAGTAGTTGGTGTGGTACCAGTACTTAAGGACGTCGCCGAGGATCGTGTAGGCCGCTGCTACCGGGTAGCCGTCAACCGCGTCGCAGACGCCGGTCTGCATTGACTGGTAGACATCTGAATAGGGGATAGTGATGGGACGGAAGCCCATTGCCTTTGCTCCGAGCGTGTAGACGTCCATGTTCGGGACTCTGCAGAGAACGCCCTTGTCGACCTTCGGGTTGAGGGGTTCTTTGAGGGGCTTCGTTGATCCGATACCGATCATTCCTTCGATGTAGGAACCGATCAGTCTAACTCCGAGGGCTGAAGAAAGTTCATTCAGTTTGTTGGGCAGCCACGCGCCGGGAACGAAGACTTTCTTGGCATCCTCGTAACCGCTTATAAACCCGTTTACGTAAACGAGCTCGAGGCGGGGGTCAAATTCGCTGGCTATCGACATCATGGACATGTCGATCGTACCGCGGATCATCTCTTCCATAACAAGAGAGTAGTTGCCGAGCTGGTTGGCCGGATATACCTTGATCTCTACGCGGCCGTTGGTCTTCTGGTTGATCTCTTTGGCCATTTCGTTCATCGTCTTTGTGGCCATGTGCTCGGGGGGCGACTGTCCTGCGAAGCGGAAAACGATGGGGGCTGCTGTTGCCGGGCCTACTGCTGCTACGAACAGAAACATAACTGCGAGGATAACTGCAAATTTCTTCATCAAAAATACTCTCCCTTCAAGTTTCTATTTCTTGTTGTTCGATGATAACTTTTGATGCGTTGGGTGATCAAAACCCTGAATAAAAACTATACGATAATTTTACTCTTTTACAGCCCTCCCTTCCGTACACTAAGTAAAACTCTAACTGTCTAACTATTTTCAAAATTTCAAAATCTAATATTTCAAATTCGTCCGGCTGTACCATTTGCACGGTTAACTGAAAAACCGGAGAATCACGATAACAAGTTACATCAAACAGGCTTTTTAGTCAATCTCACCTGTCATGATATGAGCAAGACTGATATTTCTGTTTATGTGCCAATCCCGTGTTTTTTTAATGAAAAGGAGCCTTAACAGATAAAATATCACAGTATTTGTGAATTATTATTCATGTAACAGTTTTTGATGCCTGTTTCGCAGCATTTTAATATTTCAGGAAAATAGGAACGCACCAATTACACCAAAAATAACAAGCAGTGCGGGAGGATATTTTTTAAAAAATTCGCAAAAACGGAAGAGGACTATTCCTAAAATGAGCATCGATATCGCCGCAAAACCGTTTTGGGCCGTAGCTGTAAGCGGAGAAACAAGAGAAAGTGCCAGAAGGCCCGCAACTATGGGACGGATAAGGTCTTTAAATATCCTGCCTTTGTCGGCATCGGCTTTATTAAGAAGAAACAGAAGAGCACACAAGATCAGGATGGGTACTGTCACTACGGACAGGGTAGAGACGGCGGACCCTGGGATCCCTGCCTGCTGGTATCCTACGAATGTTGCCGCATTGATCGCGATGGGGCCTGGAGTGACCTGGGAAAGGGCAAGTACCTGGTTGAACTGGGATTCAGTGAGCCATCCTGTAGCCTTTACAAGCTGGTATTCGATCAGGGGGAGCGTCGAAAGCCCACCGCCGAAAGCACCGGCAGCGATCTGCGAAAACGATAAAGCCAGGTCGAGAAGAACTTTCATCTCACTGTCAGCCTCTCCTTCAACAGCTGAAGAGAAAAGGCCGCCAGCATGGAAATAAGGGGATGGGCTCCAAAAAGTCCGATGAGGACAACTACGACGGCAAAAGGAACGAGGTTCCACCAGCCGGATATAAGAGTGGATCTGACATTGTCAGATACTACCATTGTGATGATAGCTCCGGTCCCGGCCAGTACGCCTTTGAAAAAACCCTGGACCCGCGGGTCGTCAGAATACTTCATTATCACCGGAGACAGGGCAAGGACGATAAGAAAGGGCGGAAGGACGGCTCCTGCCACTGCTGCCAAGCTTCCTTTAAGTCCCCTGTAATGCCTGCCCAGCAGCCATGCTATGGATACAGCCAAAGGGCCCGGTACCGAAGCGGCAAGGCTAAGCATGTCAGAGAACTCGCTTTCAGTTATGTCATCCCTGTCTGCCAGGCCCAGCTTGACCATACCCAGAATTACTATTCCGCCACCGAATGTGACCGTGCTGATCTTAAAAAAGAAAAAAAAGAGCTGAAGTGTTGTCATTTTAATTCCTTCCGCCATTGCTTGATCCACGTTATGGCCTTTTAAATAAATCACAGTATATTCAATGATAATTCAAAAAAAAGAAAAAGAAAACATCTTGGATATTGCGTAGACTATTTTGAACTAAAGGCTAGAATCTATAATATCAAATCAATTCTTGTGGGGTGCATCTTATATGAAAAAAACTGTCCTTCCCATTTCGCTCCTCTGTTTTGTCTTTTTGTTCTTTGTCTGTCCAAGCGAGGCATCCGACGAAGCAGCTCTTGCAGCGGCAATGGGCAATTCACTTATTGCAGTCTTCAGGCCTGAAAAAGCCACTGTCCGGATAAGAGAAAAGGCTCCGGAAGCATGGATCGAGATCGACGGAGGGAAGATAGACGGCATAAAGATAGAAAAGATGAGGCTCCTGGCCGAACTGAAACCCGGTCAGGCTGTGACATCCTCCGAAAGCGAAGCGTCCCGGCTGGCGGCAATGATCAGGGATTCGGCCGGAGAGGTGGTCCTCGCTGAAAAAGATATAAATGAATACTTTAAAAAGAATGAGAACCCTGATGGTTTTTCAGATCTGGTCTTTGATTTCGGGAAAGACGGTTTCACGGCAGCAGGAAAATTCCGGACCAGGATCATAGTTGACCTTGATCTCCCGATCTCTGCCAAGGGGATCCTCGCTCTGCGAAGCGAAGCTGTTTATCTCGAAAATACCGTTATTAAAGTTGAAGGGATGAACCAGCCCGAGTTCCTCACGAACATGATACTGTCCAGGATAAATCCTCTGATCGAATTCAAAGACATACCCTTTCCCGTCACATTCGAAAAGGTCATCATGACCGAAAGATCGGTGATCCTGACCGGGAAACCGAAGGAATTCAAAGAAGGAAAGAGCTGGCACTGGGAAAAACCTTAAATAAACAAACTATACAGTCCTAACAACGTATAAGCAAAACAGGATGATCTGCCGCACCGTTGGCAGATCATCCTGTTTTTATGAAATAGTCAAATAAAGTCTAAGTCAATATACTCTATTGAAGCTATTATATTACAAAAACCGGAGACATTTTCCCGGTCTTTCTACGGCTGCCATCTGTATGATCCCCTCTCGGAAAGCAACATGCCGCCCCACAGTACCGACAATATTCTCAGGATTAGCAAGACTGTTTTTGTTTCGTTCGCAAATTGTCTTTTTCTTGATCCATGTTATTATTTTCTGAATTATTGCCAACATACACACATTTTCTGTCCACACTGTGTGGATAATGCAAAAATCTGACCCGTATCTCGGCTTCCCTAACGGTTGTTCGCAGAAATCACAAACTGGGATTTCTGATATATATGTCCCAAAAATTGGCGTTTGTTTACATATTAGTATCATCATATCCACAAAACAGTCTTAATTGGGCAAGGATTATCCACGCCCTAAAAATCTTGATGGTCATTTATGGTCAGTCAATCTTGACTTTGTTATATTTTGCGCTTGAGCTATGGTTCTGAGGTTTTGCTCATTTCACAATACACTGACAGTTGTTTGTGGATATGTGGATATTTAATGTGGATTTAAATGTTTTTTTGATTTTCTCAGAGAGGGATCTTCATGATACAATTGTCCGGACAGACTTCCTTCGCAATAATCTGTCCCCCGGGGTGAATATCGATGACCAAAGATCTGGATATTTTATGGAACGAATTCAAAACTCACTGTGTGGAGGTCATTTCCAGCACTGACAGTGCCATCAAGACATATCTTGACACGTGTCTTCCCGTCTCAATGAAGGATGGGATACTTGTCCTGGATGTTCCTACCCCGTTTGCGAAGGAACAGATCAAATCCCGCTTTCTCGATGACATGAAAAATCTTCTGTCCGAGACAGGATTCGGTTCGGGCATAGAGATAGAGGTCAGCCAGGAAATAAAAGAGGACGTCGGCGCTGCAGGAAGGGCCGTTGCCGCAGCCACACCCGCAAAGCTTTCGCTCAGCAGGAACGGTCTCAACCCGAATTACGTCTTTTCGTCCTTTGTCGTAGGAAAATCAAACAGACTGCCTCACGCTGCGTGTCTTGCCGTGGCAGAATCGCCCGGCATTGCCTACAACCCGCTCTTTATCTGGGGAAAGGTCGGTCTGGGCAAGACGCATTTGATGCATGCGATAGGACACCACACTGAAAAGACCCAGCCGAATACAAAGGTCCTTTATGTGAGTGCTGAAAAATTTACAAACGACCTTATCACATCCATAAGAAATAACACAAACAATGAATTCAGGTCACGCTACAGGGAACTTGATGTCCTGATGATCGACGACATACAGTTCATAGCGGGCAAGGAACAGACCCAGGAGGAAGTATTCCACACATTCAATGCCCTCCACAATTCAAAAAAACAGGTAATTATAAGTTCAGACAGGCCTCCCAGAGATATACAGGGAGTGGAGGACAGACTTGTTTCCCGTTTTGAGTGGGGTCTTGTCACCGACATACAGCCGCCGGATCTTGAGACAAGAGTTGCGATACTCCAGAAGAAGGCAGAAATTAAAAATTATAAGATACCGGATGACATCATTCTTTTTATTGCCCAGAACATCCCCAGCAACATAAGGGAACTTGAAGGCGCACTCAACAGGATAGTCGCTTGTTCTGAGTTCAACTCGGACCCGATGACTATGGAGAACGTATCTGTGTGGCTGAAAGACCTCCTGCATGATACGCGTTCCGGTCCTGTCAATATCGGGCTTATCCAGCAGCTGGTGGCGGAGACCTTCGGCATCTCCACAGACGATCTTCTGTCTCCGAAAAGGACCGCAGATCTTGCCCTGGCTAGGCAGGTGGCAATGTATCTGGCAAGAAACAGGACCGGAGAAAGCCTTCAACAGATAGGCTACGCATTCAACAAGAAGGATCACACGACCGTTATCCACGCATGTAAAAAAGTTGAAGAACTTCTGAAAAATGATCTGCGTGTACGTTCTTTTGTGGATAATGTTGTAAGCAAGCTGTAGATTCAAGTTTTTTTTCGTGTATATTTTTGCGATTAAAATATAATTTTGCTCTTGCTGTCGCTTTTTTGTGTATAGTGTGGATGGATCAAGTTTCTGCCTCAATTTTTGTCCACAGAATTAAATCAATGACTGCAAGCGTTTTACGGCATTTTCAACAAATCCACAGCCTCTACTACGCCTATTACTTTTTTTGATATTATATAGATAAGAGCAGGAGGTCATCCTAATGAAACTTTTGATAAACAAAAAATTATTCCTCCAGAGCTGGGTACTTGCTGAAAGAAGTACTTCTAGTTCCAGCTCAATGAGTATCCTTTCATCTGTTCTTGTAAAAGCGGATAGGGATAAGGTAACGCTTCAGGCAACAGATATAAGAACTTCTATAATTTGCTCTGCATCCGGTGTTAACGTCCTTGAACCGGGAGAAGCGGTATTTCCTGTAAAAATAGTCAGTGAGCTCTTTAAGAAATCGCCCGGAGAGGAATTTAACCTTACTGTATCCGACGGTAAGGTAATACTTAAGGCCGGCAGGAGCAAATATAACTTCAGCACATATCCGGTAAGGGAATTTCCTTCGTTGCCTACATCTGCAGGTGCGGAACTTTTTTGTAAGCTTTCTGTCGGAGAACTCGCGGAGGTAATTGAAGAGGGTACACTGGCAGCTTCGTCAGGAGAGGAATTTCCTCTTTATCTTTCTTCGGCTAATTTCCAGATATCCAGCGGACGTCTGAATATAGTTTCTACCGATACAAGGAGGCTTGCCCTCTCCGGTTCGGCTGTAAGCGAAAGTGTGGACTCCGACAGCGCCCTTCTGCCTATGAAGGGTATCAAGGAGATACAGAGGATCCTTGCTTCCCTGAACCCGGAGTATATGGTGGAGATACTTTATGATGACGCTCAGTTTTATTTCAGGGCTGACAATGTTGAATTTACAGTGAGAAGGGTCGAATCGCACTTCCCTGCTTACGAAAAGATCCTCCCCAAAAACCATCTGACGACTGCAGTCCTTGACAGGGGAGATCTAATCTCTGCACTGGAAAGGGTCGACGTGATAGTAAAAGATTACAACAGGATGGTCATTCTCGACATTGCGAGGGAAAATTCGTTCGTAATGCGCGGAAGGGCCCCAGACTTCGGAAATGCGAAAGAAGAGATATATGCGGATATTTCCGGAGAAAACCTCAAGATAGCCGTAAATTCTAAATTTTTCATGGAAGCGCTCAAAGTTCTCAGGGATCCCCAGGTAAGGCTATCCTTCAACGGCTCGTCCGGACATATGGTGGTCAAAAGGGCCGACAGTGAAAAGTTCATCTGTCTGATAGCACCCATCAACCTTACCGAAGATGAGTTGAACATGGGCGATACAGAGCCGGATTCCGGAGATGGGATATAGCCGGGTAAGGTTCAATAACTTCAGAAATATTGAACCCCGGGAGATTAAGTGGTCCCCGGGGTTGAATTTACTTACGGGTCCGAACGGCTCGGGCAAAACTAACATACTTGAGGGCATAAACATCGTTTCCGGGTGGGGCCCGCTCGAACGGGGCACAAGATCATCCTCTCTCCCGACATGGAACAGCGGCTCTTCGGAGGTACAGTTAACGGGTCAGCTTGACGATGAAAGCGGAGAGATAATAAAGGTCAAGATCTCATCAAGATATACGGTCAGGATCGACGAAAAGCCTGTCACGGCCACGGAACTCAGGTGGAAGATCCCTGTACTCTCCTTCCTGCCTAATGATATGTCGATAATAGAAGGGCCGGCTTCCTTCAGGAGAAGGTTGATGGATATGGTCCTTGCACTCATAGTCCCGGTTTATGCATCAAGGCTAAATGATTATAGGAGAGGGATCAGGCAGAAGACGGCGATCCTCAGGAACGGAGGGCGGACAGAACTTATAGACAGAGCGCTCCTTCCTCTCGCGTCATGGGTGTGGAAGATGCGGGAAGAGGCTCTCACAATGATCTCAGAGTCAATGAATGATATGTGCGGACTCCTGCCCTGTCCTACCGATATAAGCCTTTTGAGGGGGGGAGCGGGTACTTTGCCAGTTCCCGAAGAGGATTTCAGATCTTCTCTGAGACTAAACAAATCAAGGGAAGAGGCCATGAAAGTTCCTATGGTCGGACCTCACAGGGACGATATCTTGATAAGGGCCAACGGCGCGCCTGCTGCGCTTTCCTTGAGCAGAGGCTTCAGAAGGCGCACAGCGATAGCACTGATACTGGCAGCAGCCGAAGGGGTCAGGAGGAAGCTTGGCAAAAACCCGGTGCTCCTTCTTGACGAGATAACAGCGGAACTTGATTCAGACGGCAGGAACATCCTGTTTTGTGCTCTGACAGAGAAAAATACGCAGGTTTTTGCCTCCACTGCGGAGCCCTTTGCTGAAAGTTTTCCGGGCAGGATTTACGGTATAGACTCAGGGAGAGTTGAAACTATCAATGAAAATTGAAGATGTGTATGACGTAATAGTTGTCGGAGGAGGTCACGCAGGCTGCGAGGCAGCGCTTTCAGCCGCACGTATGGGATCCAGGGTGCTCATGCTTAACCTCTATCTGGACAACACAGCCATGATGCCGTGCAACCCTTCGATAGGCGGCCCCGCAAAAGGCCATCTGGTCAGAGAGATAGACGCGCTGGGCGGTGAGATGGCCAAAGCAGCCGACAGCTCCACTCACCATCTCAGATGGCTTAATACCTCCAAAGGACCGGCGGTAAGGACCTTAAGGGCACAATGTGACCCGGTAAAATATGGTAACCATTACAGGAAGGCTATTCTGACCTGCCCAAACCTTGAAGTCCATCAGGCAATGGCCACTGACCTTCTGGCCGAAAATGGAAAAATCACCGGTGTCAGGATAAGAACAGGGCAGACGTTTCTTTCAAAGACAGTCATTATAGCGACAGGAACATATCTTGCCGCCAGGATACATATAGGGCTCACCTCTTATAAATCGGGGCCCCTGGGTATGGTCTCTGCCTCCGGTCTCTCAAAGAGCATAAGAATGAACGGCCTGAAGACAGGCAGGCTCAGGACGGATACTACCCCGAGACTGCTTGCGGATTCCGTAGACTGGGATATGCTTGACCGACAGGAGAGCATTCGGGAGCCGGAATCATTTTCTCATTTCGGACCGAAAAGGATCTACCGGGGCATTATTTGCGCTCTTACGAGGACCAATGCGGATACGCATGAGGTAATGAGAAAGTACTTTGATCTCTCTCCCCTTGTACAAGGCACCCTAGACTCAGAAGGGCCGAGATATTGCCCTTCTATAGACGACAAGGTCATCAGGTTCCCGGAAAAGGATACTCATCCCGTTTTTCTTGAACCCATAAATCCTGAAGGCCGTGAGGTCTATATGCAGAATTTTTCTACATCGATGTGCCTTGAGGCCCAGTTTGAATCAGTCAGGACCCTGAGGGGGTGCGGATCTGCCCACATATTGAGGCCCGGATATGCCATAGAGTATGATTTCGTTGATCCCACCCAGCTCTATCCCTGGCTTGAAACCAAAAAGATCTCCGGCCTTTTCCTGGCGGGACAGATAAACGGCACTTCAGGATACGAAGAAGCCGGAGCCCAGGGGCTTATGGCCGGGATCAACGCGGCACTGAAGGTAAAAGGCCTTGGGCCCCTGGTGCTGAGGAGAGATCAGGCCTACATTGGGGTCCTCATTGATGACCTTGTGACCAAGGGAACTAAGGAGCCTTACAGGATGCTGACAAGCAGGTGCGAGTACAGGCTCCTGCTTCGTCACGACAACGCCGACGCCAGGCTCTCTCAGACAGGCAGGGAAATAGGCCTTCTGAAAGATGAAGAGTGGAACATACTTCAGGACAGATGGAAACGTATTGAAGAAGAGACTGAAAGGATACTGAAGACCAGGATCCATGCAACGGAAGAGGTCAACCGGATCCTGCGGGGTGCAGGGTCTTCGCCAATTGACGAAACCATGCCCGCAATAGAACTTCTCAGGAGGCCTGAAATAGGTTGGGAAGTTTTTTCGAATATTGCCTCATCATCGTTTGAAAAGGAACTGGGAGAGAGGATATCCGTCTCCGTCAAGTATGAGGGTTATATCGACAGGCAGATGCGCCAGGTGGAAAAATTCCGACGGATGGAAATTCTCAAATTTCCTGAGAATTTTGATTTTGCACAGGTACACGGCCTCTCTGCCGAAGGGAGGCAGAAGCTGATAAAGTTCATGCCCGGCACCCTGGGACAGGCATCCAGAATATCAGGTATCCCTCCGACGGACATACAGCTTTTGTGGGTAGCTGTCGAGAGCAGGAGAAGGTCCGGGGAGAGTATTTCGAATGGCTGATATAAAAAATACCGAAGAGGCCCTCAAAAACAACGTCCCTTACAGCCTGAAGCTCTGTATGAAACTAGCTGAGCTTGAAAGCCACTGGCATGAAGTCGTTGGGGCGGCTGCTGCGGAAAGAAGCGCTCCGGTATCCTGCGAGTTCTCTGATGAGGGTCCAGTCATCTCTGTACACGTGGATTCCCCCGGCGTCCTGCCGGCCCTGATGTCCAGGAAACCCATTATTTCAAGGTCTGTCAGCAGATATTTGGAGGTAAAGGAGGTCAGGCTGGAGATAAAGGTTGGAAAGGTGAAAAGACTGTCTTCCGCCAAAGACCCACTACCCGACCACCTCAGGCGCCCGCCTGTTCTGATCTCAGAAGCCAGCCTCCAAAAAAACATTCAGGAGATAAGCCCTGAAGTCAAAGACGAAGAACTTGCAGAAAGCCTGGCGAAATTAAAAACGGTGATTGAAAGACGGAATTTGAGGAAGAAATGACCACATCTGTTTTTTGTTGTTTCGGCAGCGATTTGAACAGTCATGCAGAATGCAGTAAAAATGCGGATTGTAGCTGACAATCAACTAAGATATAAAAATATGAAAATATCATCAAAGTAAGTAAAAAAAAGAGAAATGGGGGCGTTTTTAATGAAACTCGGTGATTTGATCCAGAGCGGAGACTTCAAAGGAGAAAAACATGTACCGGTAATAGAGGCTCCGGCAAAAGTTAAAGCGGGCGAGCCATTCAAAGTTTGCGTTTCAGTCGGAAAAGAGATTCCTCATCCGAATAAGCCAGAGCACTTCATAAGCTGGATACAGCTCTTTTACAAACCGGCTGACGGTAAATTTGTGATCGAGCTTGCAAAGTTTGACTATACGGCACACGCAGCAGCAATGGATCCGGCAGCGCCCGGTCCTGCAATGACGGAACCAAGCAGCTGTGCGGTGATCAAGCTTGCGAAGTCGGGGACGCTGATCGTCCAGAGCTACTGCAACATACACGGGCTTTGGGAATCTTCGGCGGATATAGAGGTAGGATAAAAACATTCCCGGCCTGAAGGATAACAGTTACAAAATAGGGAGGGCACACGCCTTCCCTATTTTTATATATTTGGAATAAAATATGTCCGGGAATTGTTCCTGATCCCATAAATACTTACATTTAATGATAATTTACATAAATGTAGATAAATTTTCTTGGGTTGTCCACGTTTTCTATCAAACAAAAAATGAAAATAGGGGCATTATAGGCTGAGAAAACAGAGTTGGTCACAAAAATATCCACAAAAAGTGGATAACATTGTTGTTAAGGAGGTGAAAATGTGGTTCAAAGTCAAATTTCACAGACCACCAAGAACAAATCAGGTATATTTTTCTTTGCTTTGACCTTTATCTTTATTTTGATCAGCTGTGAAATATCCTGGGCCTCAAAACCGCTTGCAGTCATAGATGATCTTCAGAGGAATGTTGAGCTTCCCCGTCCTGCGGTCAGGATAGTGTCATTAAGCGATGCTCATACAGAAAACCTTGTCGCGATCAGGGCGGTTCGCCAGCTTGTCGGAGTTAATTTTTCAGCTGACAGCAGATGGGTCCTCAAAAACATACCAAGACTCTCAAGGATCCCCTCAGCAGAGCAGATCGCGGGTCTGAAACCCGATATAGTGATAGCAGATGCGGATTGGGCAAGGAAAAACATGGACCTTATGAAAGACCTGGATAAGGCCGGAATTAAGTATGCTGCGCTGAACAGGCCCAAATGGGCCGTACTGGCGCAGTACCTTGAAAAGATCGGCGCTCTTTCCGGAAGATCAAAAGAGGCAGCACAGACACTTTTACTGTCGGAAAAGTCCCTGTATAAAAGTGAGATAAGATCCGCTAAGACTAAAAGCATGAAGGTCTTTGTCGTTGCCGGCGCCGACTTTTCAACATGCGCAGCCGATTCATGGGGAGCCAGGCTTATCGGTTCGACCGGAGCCAGGGTCATGACTGACGCAGGAGGAACCAAAATCAAGGATTTTCCGTGGTATATATTTTACGGCCCGCAAAAACTTGCTTCAGAGGGAAAGGACGCAGAAGTCATAATAACCCTCAGGAATATAAGGAGGGGCGTGGTCTCCGTCTCTAAGGAGGAGATCATAAAAGACTTAAGGTTCAAAGATATCCCGGCAGTGAAAAACGGCATGGTATGGGAGATGGACGAATTCGACCTGATGCTGCCTTCAATTGTCAGACTCGATTCCTCTCTCCTGAAATGCTGGCAGCTTATTGGCAATAAAGCCAAATAAAAACGGCCGGGACCAGAGCTTTATTTCGCCCGACAAAGATCCCGGCAGTTCCTTTATTTTATTTGCCGCATTTTGCTATTGCGGCACACAGGACAAGCTTTTCACTGCCCGTGTTCAGTATCCCGTGAGATAGCCCCTCTCTGCATAGAAAGACATCCCCCGGAAAGGCCTGACACGCTTTTCCCTCTTCAGTGTAAAGTCCCTTCCCGGACATGATGAAATATACTTCCTCAGTCCCTTCGTGCCTGTGATAGCCTACAGAAGCTCCGGGGTCGAGCTCCAGTCTCGTTGACATAATAAAAGCACCTTCCTGGTCCGGGATCGCAACGGGGAAAGTATCGGCGGCTCCTGCGCCGCATCCGCCGAGTCTCTCGCGTCTCAGAGGTTCTGCAGTGTTTTTCAAGACCATGGATCTCTGCCTCCTTTATTATCTCTTTGATCTATTCTATATCAATTTTCTCCCTTTTTCTCTGTTAAGATGTCAGAATGGGGGTTTTTAAAATCGGTCGGCTCGTGTTTCCATCATAATGTTGTTAAGGAAGAATTGATGAAAAAAGGACCAGGGGGCTTAAAAATGAGTATATAAGAATAGACTAATTTTGACCAAATAATTCCAATATCTGTCTGATCCATGATCGGGAGCACGGTCGGGTAATCGCGCAAAAAAAGGACCTATGTCTATATATAAATTGGTATACTATGCAATGTCAGACAGACATATGGTATATCCGTCTCTGTCTTCAGCGAGCCGGCAAAATGAAAGACAGAAAGAATCAGAATGGAAAGGAACACTGATAAACATGGAAAGATCGAGGGTCTATTTTACAAATCTCAGAACTACACCAGACAGGAATATCCTTCAAAAACTGGACAAACTTGTCAGATGTGCGGGAATCGGGGATATCGACTTCATAAAGCAGTACGCCGCGATCAAGCTCCACCTTGGTGAACCCGGAAACCTGGCTTATCTGAGGCCCAATTTTTCGAAAGTAGTGGCAGATATGATCAAAGAGTTTGGGGGAAAGCCCTTTCTTACGGACTGCAATACACTATATGCAGGGCGGAGGAAGGATGCTCTTGAACACCTCGATTCTGCTTATGAGAATGGCTACAATCCTTTCTGCACAGGGTGTCAGGTGATAATAGCCGACGGGCTTAAGGGGTCTGACGAATCTATTGTGCCTGTACCGGGCGGGGAATTCGTAAAAGAGGCCAGGATCGGCAGAGCCGTCATGGATGCTGATATCATCATATCAATGACGCACTTCAAGGGACATGAACAGAGCGGCTTCGGAGGGTCTATCAAAAATATCGGCATGGGTTCGGGCTCAAGAGCCGGGAAGATGGAGATGCACAGTACAGGCAAATTGAAAGTCAAGCCATCCAGATGCAGATCATGCAGGAAGTGTATAAGCGGTTGCGCCCACGATGCTATAACCTTTGACGGCAACGGTAAGGCCGTGATAGAAAAGCTGAAATGTGTAGGGTGTGGACGCTGCCTGTCACTTTGCCCTTTTGATGCCATAAGTCCGACAGATTATGAATCAAACGAGACCATGTGCAGAAAGATGGCTGAATATGCAAAGGCCGTGCTTAACGGCAGACCGCAGTTCCATATAAGCTTTGTCATAGATGTCTCTCCTTTCTGCGACTGCCATGTTGAAAACGATCTTCCAGTGGTCTCCGATGTCGGGATATTCGCTTCGAAGGACCCTGTAGCTCTGGACCAGGCCTGTGCTGAAGCTGTTATGAAAGCGCCTGTTGTTTCGGGGAGTATTTTGGAAGAAAAGATCAAAGGGTGCAAAAAAGAGGATCATTTCCATACTATCCATCCCGACACCCACTGGCAGACTACGCTTGAGCACTGTGAGAAGCTTGGGATAGGCACAAGGATCTACGAGCTTATAGAAGTATAAGCCGTTCTCCGTTCTTAGCCTTTGAAAAGGATGTTTATGGCTACGAGGATAAGCACGGCACCGCCGGAATATTCGGCGTAGGAGCCGATTTTTTCACCGAGTTTTTTCCCTCCGAGCGCTCCGTAGAAGGAGAGCAGGAAAGTTATGGCTCCGGCAGCGACGGCAAGAAGCAGCGCCGACCCGCCGGAGCTTTTTATCGAGAATCCAACTATCAGTGCATCGATGGAGGTGGCGAACGCCAGGATAAGGACGTTGGCCGGTGTTATGTTCATGCAGGATTTTGTCCTGTCCTTACCGAGGTATGCCTCCCTTATCATGTTCAATGCGACCCATACTATAAGTGCCGCTCCTATCCACGGTGCCCAGCTGTTGAGAAGTCCCGTAATGTTGGCTGCGATCAGGGCGCCAAGCAGCGGCATCCCAAACTGCGAGATCCCGAAAGCTCCCCCGAGGGTAAGTGCGTCACGCCTGTCCAGTTTTCCGTGGCATATGCCCATGCATACTGAGACGGAGAAGGCATCCATGGCAATGGAAGCGGCGGTTGCCAAAGTGCTGATATCTGTGGTCATGACAGGGTATCCTCACTTTTTTTCAGGCAGCAGCGAGATCGGTATAGATCAAAGATCAGGATAAAGAGCACTAATATAAGCGGTCCGAGAAAGATCCCCAGAAACCCCCACTTGATGACTCCTCCGAAGAGCCCAAGTATGACCAGCAGTGTCGGGATCTCCTCGCCTTTCCCCTTGCCTCCGCTTATCAGGAAAGGACGGAGCAGGTTGTCCACCGTTCCGACCACTGCGGCTCCCCATGCCAGAAGGGCGATGCCTCCCTTAACGTCGCCTGAAAGGATCAGGTATATCCCTCCGGGTATCCAGACCACTGAGGTCCCGGCAGGAAACATACCGAAAAAAAACATCAGCATGCCGAAGAAGGCCGGGCTGCCCAGCCCTACGAACCACCATCCGATGCCCCCAAGCACCGCCTGGATGGCTACTGTCAGCAATATGCCGAAGATGACCGAATTGAGAAGCTTTTTCGTCCGGGAGAAGAACATGGTCCTCTCATCTTCAGAAAGGGGCGTTACACTTTTTATGTATTCAACGATGCCGGCCCCGTCCCTGATGAAGAAGAAGGAGACCATCATGACCAGCAGCATTTCTATAAGGATCGAAGAGGCACCGTGGATCAGCTTTTTTGAAATGTTGGTAAGATATCCGCCCACCCACTGTGCCGTTTTCTGAACAAAATCCCTTACAGAGCCTGAATCAAGAAGAAAATCTTTGAGGTAGTCCTTTAACCAGTCGGGGAACCACTCCGGGATAAGTTCAACAAGATCCCTTGTCTGGCTGATCTCGTTTCTGGACATGAAGTCCGTCATTGTCCCTATGATTTTTGAGATCTCGGCTCCAAGGGAGGCAATTATATATATCAGCGGTATTATGAAGAGGACTGCTATCAGGCAGAGTGCCGCAGCGGCAGAAATGTTCCTGAATTGCCCGTCTGAAAGGTCTGTTAAATAGCGGTAGACCGGTTGAACGATGAAGGAGAGCATTCCCGCCCATATAAGTGTCATCATCATCGGATGGGTGACCTGCCATGCAAGGAAAGCAAAAACCGCCATGAAAAAAATAAAAGCTGCACGGTCGCCCTGAATGATATCCTTTCTTTTAGATTTTCCTTCGTTTAATTCCAACCGTCCCTCCCTCCTCTGTTGTATAATGGTGTTGGAAATGTTCTGATTATACATCAACAATAAACGGGAGTGGTGGACAATTGAGTATACCTGCAAAAGAGCTTTGCTATCCGTATCCCGATGAATCCGAAGGGACATCGAAGACTAATGCTCCTTCTGCACAAAATAGATCTGAACCTGCCCGCAGAGAATCCATAAAGGTCATAGCTGTAGGAGGAGGGGGAGGAAACGCCCTCAACCACATTATAAGCAAGGGAATAGAAGGTGTGGATATCCTTGCTGTCAACACGGACATCAGAAGTCTTGACATGTCCCTCAGCCAAAACAAGATAGTTCTCGGCGAGAGGGTCACAAAGGGACTGGGAGCGGGCGCCCTGCCCCAAATAGGCGAACAGGCGGCAAAGGAGTCACTCGCTGAGATCAGGGAGTATCTCAGAGGCTCTGACATGGTATACCTGACTGCCGGCATGGGAGGAGGCACTGGTACAGGAGCCATTCCGATAATTGCCCAGACAGCGAAGGAAATGGGCATTCTTACCGTAGCAGTGGTCACCAAGCCCTTTATGTTTGAGGGAGCCAGGAGGATGCGATACGCAGAAGAGGGTATAGCCAAACTCCGCAAGTGTGTCGACGCACTCATAGTAGTGCCCAACGACAGGCTTCTCCAGATCTGCCGTAAAGAGACTCCGCTGAGCGAATCCTTCTCCATGGTAGACGAAGTTCTGAGACAGGCGGTGCAGGGTGTCACAGACCTTGTTACAAGGCCAGGGATGGTCAATGTGGATTTTGCAGACCTAAAGGCCGTAATGAAGCACGCCGGCATAGCCGTTATGGGTGTGGGGTGTGCGAAGGGCGAAAACAGGATCGAAAACGCCCTCAGGGAAGCCCTGGAGAGCCCGTTGATGGAATGCTCGATGCATGGAGCCAAGGGGGTACTTATGAACATCACATGCGGCGAGGATCTTGGGATATTCGAAATCCAGCAGGCTGCCGCATATATCGAAGAGATCATCTCCGAAGATGCTACCTTTGTCTGGGGATGCGCTGAGGACAGCGACATGGAGGGCAGCGTGGAGATAGTCATCGTTGCAACAGGCTTTGAAGAAGACCACTTTGAAAACAGCAGCTCCCGCGGCGGATCACACTCAACATCCCAGAGACCCATCTTCAAAAATGAACAGCAAAGGCCTGTCCGGCAAGGATCCGTTACAAATGCTGCAGAAGAAAAAAAAGAAACTGAAACAGCTCCAGCGGCTGAGATAAGAAGAGGCCCCTCATGGCTGGAACAGAAGGAAGATGTGGTGCAGGAAACAGAAGCTTTTTCCAGGGCAGCCGCGGATGAGCTCGACGAACCTACCTTCCTGAGGAAGGGTAAGGCTCAAAGCAGGCCTGACACAGACTGAACCTTATTGTCTGCTGCATAAGGAAAGATGCGCGGGACGCTTACCCCTTACGGAGGTAAGCGTCCCGTTCTTTTTGCGGGCTGATTTTTCAGAAGTTATAAATGGGAGACGACAGGATCCTTAAGCCTTGCAAAAGATCCCGAAAATATTATAGGTCAAATTTAGTCAATTACTTAAAACACATTTTTAATACAAATCAATTCCCAAATCGGCTTTTTTAGGATGATCTTAAATTATCAGGTGATATAATTTGACGGGTTTTATTTTTTCAGCCGGACTATGGTCCGATACAGGAGGAGTTTAAATGACGGAAAAAGCCGGTCCAGAGTTTGATTACGAAATATGCAACAACAGGATCAGACCTATAGCAGAAGCTCTCATAGCAAAATATGAGGAATTGCGCCATATAGATCCGGATAAGATACTTTTCTTAGTGAACCACAAAAGCTCGGGGAGCAAAAAGCAAATGGTCCTTGCCAGGACCGGCAGGATATCGCCAAAGTGGACGGAGATACTTTACCAGCTTGGAGCATGCTCGTACTTCTATACGATCGAGTTCTACGCCAAGACGACTGCCGCGATGGATGAAAGCCAAATAGTGGCGCTTGTCTACCGTGAACTGAGAAGGATAGGGCCTGAAGGAGAGATCCTGATACCCGATGTGCACGACTGGTGGCAGATCCTTATGGGACTGGGCAGGAAATGGTTTTACCCGGACAGCACATGTCCGAACCTGCTCGACGAAGACGTTGACTGGAAAAAGCTGATGGGGCAGTACTATGAAAAAGCCGGATCCGCAGAGTAAGGACCCGGTATGTGTCTTTCTGATCTGCAAATGAAGAAAGATGAAGCCCCGCGCCGCGGGGCTTTTTTGCTATCAGGCACCGAGTTTTATTCGCTCGTAAGCCGGTTCTCCATTATTCTTGTGAGTTATCTCAAATATCTCAAGTATCGGGAGTTTTTTCCATATCCTCTCTTTGCCCGAGGAGTATATTATCTTAATGTCCGTTAGTCCGAGGATATTCTCTCTTCTGATGTAAAGGCTCGTATCTTCTCCGTTTTTGAGAGGAGTATCCTTCAGGAGATTTTGGGACCAGGCATTTCTTGCGGTTTCAGATATGAAGATCTCTTTTATCTCAGCCCCTGAGTTGTTTCTGAATTCAAGGGGAATGCCATTTTCCTCCTTCTGCTCTTCTGCCGGAGGTGTGGCGGCGCAGACCTCCGCAAAAGCCGGCAGGGCAAGAAAAAGCGATATGATCACCGCAATGGCCGGTATCTTTTTCATGTGATCACTCCTTTCATCATTATCAGTTATTCTGTTATCCGGAACGCTCGGTTTCAATGGTAAAATTGCCTGTTTAAGTAGAAAGTTTTTTGATCCAGACTATTTTGGATTTGTTTAATAAATATACGGCAGAGGCTTAAAATGCTGCGAGGTAGAGGTCGGAAAGGACATATTCTTCTTTTTGGGATCGCACTGCTTCAATTGTTCAGTTTCTGATCTTATCAGCAGGTTAGATATCTCGTCATACTCTGGGCCGTGGAAAGGGCGCTTTTCCCCACTCAAGCTTCTGAAGCAGGCCCCTTGAAAGCATCTCTTCAAGAGAGGGTGCGATATCTGCTTTCGATGAGCATGGAACATAGAGGCTCATTTCAACATTTTCCCCGTACAGGGCAGAGACCCGGTCTTCCCCAAAACCCCATTTCTTCAGTGATGAGATGAGAGTTTTTGAGTGTTCATAGGTGCAGGAAAGGTCAAGCGAAAGACTGAATTCCATCTCAACGGTTCCGGCCTCTTTTATCGCAAGTTCGGCAGTCTCTCCGTAAGCGTCGATCAGTCCCCTCACCCCGAGTTTGACCCCCCCGAAGTATCGGGTCACAACAAGCAAGGTATTCCGGAGAGAATGTCTCTTTAACATGCCTAAAATCGGGCGCCCCGCAGTGCCGGCAGGTTCTCCTGCATCCGAGCAGTGTTCCAGGATGTTTTCTGTCCCGATCCTGTAAGCCCAGCAATGGTGGTTTGCCCTGGGAAATATTTCCGGAAATCTCTTTATCATTTCTGAAGCCCCGTCCGGGTCTAAAGCGATACGCACAGATCCGATAAAACGGGATCTTTTGACCGTCATCTCAACGTCGACCTCCTTTGCGGGAGCTACGAAGATGAGGTTCTGATCTACTTCGGCCACTTTTCCTTCAGCCTTTTCCATGTTGAGTTGAGAGCCTCGGATACGACCCTGACTTCTCCAAGTACGGGCATGAAGTTGGTGTCGCCGTTCCAGCGGGGCACGACATGCATGTGAAGGTGCTGATCTATCCCGGCACCAGCAACTTTTCCGAGGTTCATACCAAGGTTGAACCCATGAGGATTCATCACCTCTGTCAGTACTCTGTGCGATGTCTGGCAAAGCGACATCATCTCTGCCAGTTCGATTGCTGTCAGGCCCGGCATGTCTGCGGTGTGGCGGTAGGGTACGACCATCAAGTGTCCCGGGTTGTAGGGGAAGGCATTCAATATGACAAAACATTCTTTTCCACGGTGGATGATAAGGTTCTTTTCGTCGTCGTTCATTCTTGGAAATTCACAGAAGATGCATCCGGGTTCCTTTTGTTCGTTGTCGTCCGAGTTTGAGAGGATATATGCCATCCTCCAGGGAGCGAATATCTTGTTCTCCATAATTGAGCCACCGCCTTGTCTCCGCTGATCTTCTCATATTATAGTGCTTTTTACATAGCAAATGCCATTACTTGTGGTATAAAAGTAAGTGTCTCTATGGAAAACTATGAACAGGGGGAATATATATGGTGAAAATTCCAAGATCTCAAATGGTTATACTTATCCTGGCAGCAGCAGTCATCTTTTCTTCAGGCATATCCGCCTTTGCGGAAGAGAAAGCCCATGAGAGAAGGATCAGGCTCTCTGCCGAACTTGTGCGGGAGATGACGGCGCAGGATGACTCATCCAGCATGGCAGATGTGATCAAATCAGGAAAGGGTGTCGCCATTTTCCCTGCCGTCACAAAGGCTGGCCTCATGATAGGCGGTCAGGTGGGGGAGGGCCTGGTCCTTCTCAGGAACCCAAACGGCACCTGGAACGGACCCTCCTTCATGAGTCTGTCGGGCGCATCGATAGGTATACAGATCGGTGCACAGTCTGTAGGCCTTGTTCTTGTCATAACCAATGAGGATGGCCTCAGGGCTTTCACAGGGGGAAACAGCTTCAAACTTGGAGCTGACGTTGCGATAGCCGCAGGCCCTGTCGGGAGGGATGCATCCGCTGCTACAGACACGCGTGCCAAAGCCTCGATCTACAGCTACTCGATGTCCAAGGGGCTCTTTGCCGGAATGTCGTTTGAGGGATCCGTTCTCAACCAGAACAGGGATGCCAACAGGGCATACTGGGGCAGGGATATGTCTGCGGCATCGGCACTTAAGAAACCGGCTAATGATAAGAGGATAAAAAACCTTATTGACAGCCTTAATGCTTTGGTCAAGAAGGCTCCCAAGTAGCGGCAATTGGGATTTATAGCAGCGCTAACTTAGCAACATGCGATGATCCTTCACCTCAACGTATCAATATACGCCTCGGTTCGGAACATCACATGTTGCGTCGTTATCACTCGCTCTAAATCGCAATTGCTATATTGCCGTTGGCTATCGCTAAAAACTAAAAGCACGGCGCTAACTTAGCAAGGCTTGCGGGCACTCGCTTCGACGTATTGGAATACGCCTTCACGAGTGCCCGCTTCGCATTGCGTCATCATCATCCGTTCTCTGCCCCAATTGCGGCAATTGGGGCATATCGGAGCGCTAGCTTAGCAACATTTGCGGTCCTGCGCGTCAACGTATTAAAGAACGATGTCGCAGCTTCACCATAGTTGTGCTAAGCCAGCGCTCCTAGATGCTCCAATTTCATGCAAATAATGAGTGGGACTCTCTTACGAGAACCCCACTCTTCCTATCTTATAACGCCCCGCTCCGGTCCCTGCAGATGATCCGGACTTACGCCGCCTTGTAACTGAAACTGCGATACGGGAATCTGGAACTTGTTGCCTTGTACCTTGATTTCTGTAGATCGTATAATCAATTGCTATAGCGGACGGGGCGTTTTCTGATTATCAGAATACACAGAAAATTAAAATCTGTCATCAGTAACGAGACCCGGGCTACTGAATGCAATGCTGTCCGGGTGTAATATTTATGTTTACATCATCATATTACCTAGATATCGAGATAAATTGGAAAACCGCAAATTTTAAATTGATCCTTGACGTATCCCAAATAGAAGAATATATTTTCCAAGTGTGCATATGCACACAAAGGGAGGATCAAATTGCCCAGAGAGACAAAAAGCAGGAGAGTGTGCTCGATACCCGAAAACCTGCGCTTCATCCCCGAAGGCAGCGCAGAGGATGTGATCGTCCTGACGGTCGAGGAAGTGGAATCATTGCGTCTCTGTGACCTGGAGTCTATGGAACAGGACATGGCGGCGGAGCTGATGAACATATCAAGGGGAACGTTCCAGAGGATACTCTACTCTGCACACAAAAAGGCAGCGGAAGCTCTCTGCCTGGGCAGGGAGATCCATATAGACGGGGGACATTTCGAATTGTCTGAGGCGCGCTGCAAGGGTAAAAAGGGATGCAGCCGCTGCCGCTTCAGGCATGGAGAGACCGATCCGAAATAAGGAGATGCAGAATATGACCGGATATGAGAATTGCACGCATGAATGCGGAAGCTGTGGAGAAGACTGTGCGTCAAGGACAGAGTCGATGGACTTCAGGGCTAAACCCAACCCTCTCAGCAGTGTTGACAAAGTTATCGGGATCGTGAGCGGGAAGGGAGGGGTCGGCAAGTCTCTTGTAACTTCCCTTCTGGCAGTGCAGATGCAAAAGATGGGCCGTCAGTCTGCCATACTTGATGCTGACATAACGGGTCCTTCAATACCGAAGATGTTCGGACTCTCCTCAATGGCTAAGGCCAACGAATCAGGGATCCTCCCGGTTACTACAAAGACCGGCATAGACATAATGTCGATAAACCTTCTGGTCGAGGACAAGACTACGCCGGTCATATGGAGAGGACCGGCGGTCGCTGAAGTGGTAAAGCAGTTCTGGAGCGATGTTATCTGGACGGGAGTCGATTATATGTTCGTCGACATGCCTCCCGGAACCGGGGACGTACCCCTGACGGTATTCCAGTCCCTTCCGGTGGACGGCATAATAATCGTCTCCTCACCGCAGGAACTCGTCTCGATGATAGTTGAGAAGGCTGTACGCATGGCAGAGCAGATGAATGTACCGATTCTTGGCATAGTTGAGAACATGAGCTCGGTGATATGTCCTGACTGCGGAAAAGAGATAAAGATCTTCGGAAACAGCTGTGTAAAAGAGACCGCAGAGAGGCACGGCATAGACTTCCTGGCAAGCATACCCATTGATCCTGTGATAGCTTCCCTTTGTGATGCGGGAGAGATAGAGAACGAAAGATCGGGATGGCTTAAAGAGGCCGCCGAAAAAATAGAGAAGCTTTAAACCGGATGGGGCCGCTTAAGGGCAGCCCCATCATCTTTATCTTAAGGTTAAGGCGGATTATCGGCTTACTCGCAGAGTTTGCAGCTGCCGCAGCTGCCGGAAGACTTGCTGCCGCAGTCTGAGCCATGGTCGTGAGAGTGCCCCTCCTTCATGAGCTCAAATATCGGCGCATAAATGGAGAGAAGGACCTCTGCATTTTCAGAGCATCCCCTGCCTGAAGGATTTTTTGCGGAGCAGGAATCATCCCGGCAGAGATGGACAGCCTTCCTGAGTGCATCGAGGTCCTTTGCGCCGTCTATGATCGCGTTAAGCACCATATTTTTTGTTACGCCTGTCTCCGCGCAGACGGTATATCCGGCAGGAGCGTCCCTCCAAAATTTTTCGAGCTTATCCATCATTTATCCCCTTTCAATTTTCAGTCTCATTAATGGATCAGAATTCGTCTGAAGCTGAAAAGACCGGTACCTCCAGCAGCTTCCTGAAACCATATCTTTTATACATTTTGGCTCCCATTTCAGTCGCAAGAAGGACCATCTCCTCAGAATAACGTGAAGCGTACTCTCTCAATGAACCCATAAACCTTGCCGCCAGGCCCTGTCTCCTTGCCTTGGGCCTTGTGGCAAAATAGTAAAGGCCGCAGCTCTTTTCCGTCGAATGGAGCAGGGCGGAGCAAAGCGGAATGCCCTCCTTTTCAAGGACGAAGAGGCTGTTGTCGGGACAGCGAAGCAAATATTGCGAAAATTCCACATAGGCCCGTGGCACCGGAAGCTCTCCTTCGAATCCCGTCCATGCCGCTTCAGCCCACTTTTCCGCCTCATTGTTGACGTAAATTTTCTTTACCAGGGGATCCCCGTCCATTTTTGCTGGAAGATTTCCGATCGACATCGCAAGATATGTCGCCCTATGAAAGATCCTTCTTCTTTCCAGTTCCAATGCCAGCTTCCCTTGGAGTTTCGGCAGCTGCAGCGCGATGAAGGGCAAGTTTCTCTCTTCATAGAAATCCAGTACCCCGCATAGTTCTTCAGCAGAAGAGGAAGGATCGAAGAGGGCGTAATTCTCACCTGCGAAGGGCAGTCCCGTTGAAAAAACACCGGCACCTGAACGCAGCTCAAGCGCACCTCCCCCGGGATTTCTCCCGAGCATCCTCAGTGCCGAATTAAAATTATCCAAAAAAACCGCGGTCTCCGACTTTGACATTCAGCGGACCTCCAAAGTATATAATCATAACAGGTGAAGCAGGATATCTTTTCCTATTTTAAGCCAAAAAAGAAGGAGCAGAAAATGTCGTCAGGAAAAAAGAATAAAAAACTTAACTCCGGAGAAGGCTTTACCCTTGGCGGCGACGAAAGCCTGAGCCTCTCGCTGGGATCCATACTCGGAAAAGAAGGAGCCGAGCGGAAAGAACATATACCCCAACCTGAAGAAGAAAAATGCCCTCAGCAAAAAATTTTGGTCAAAAACAACGGAGAGAGCGGTATTTCAGGCCTTTCAAGGGTCTCGCTCCAAAGGCAGACTGCAGGCAGGAAGGGAAAGACCGTCACTGCTGTGATCATACCAGGAAAATCCACAGTCGACAGGGAAAAACTTGCCAAAGAGATGAGAAAAGGGCTGGGCTGCGGGTCTTTTGTGGAAGAGGGCAATGTGATCCTTCAGGGAGATATATGCGACAGGGCAGCCGAATGGCTTCTAAAAAATGGTGTGAAAGATGTAGTGTCCGGCAACTGAGAGTCAGAGGCCCGTCTGCTCTTATCAGCGGGCGGGTGATATTATAATGTGGGCGCTATGGAACAGTCGGAAAGAGATAGAAAACGATGACTTTAGCTGACCTTGAGATGAAATGACTGTGGGCTTATCATTAATACCTGAAAAGGATCAGTTATTTTCTGTTAACGAGCCAGACTCCGCTGAGTATCATTGCCCCTCCTGCAAAAAGCCATGGAGTGAACCTTTCCCCGACAAGAAAATATGCTATAACGACTCCTGCCATCGGCTGAAGGAACTGGAACACGGCTACCTTGGCCACTGTAAATATCGCGAGGGCCCTGAACCAGAAGATGTATGCAAGAGCGGAGGAAAATGCCCCCAGAAAGATCAGTGCGCCCCAGGTACCGGATGTGAAAGAGGGGATCACCGAAAAATCGCTCCCTATGATGTATGTGAAGGGGATCGCTGACAGAAGGGCGAAGAGCATCTCCCAGAATATGACAAATGCCGGAGGGAGATCTTTTTTGAGGATTCGCCTCGAGAGAACGAGGAAGATTGCCCAGTTGAGAACTGACAGAAGCATTATCACATCGCCTAGGCTTCCGAAACTGCCGGAATTCGACGTGACGACCGTACCGCGTCCTATGACCAGACCCACACCGACCGCTGCAAGTATCATCCCGCATACCCCCTTTGAGGATATCCTCTCTTTCAGGAATACCCTGCCAAGTATGGCAACAAGTGCGGGCGTCGCTATCATCATCCAGTTCGCATTCGCCGCCCCCGCCGTTTTCATTGCATAGCTCTGGATGGTCTGATGGAAGAATATTCCCTGGAACCCCATCAGGAATAGTGCTGGGGCCTCTCCTTTTGTGGGGAGCCTCAGAGACCCCTCCATGAGAGAGCCTGCAAGGAGCACCGGCATGCCGATAAGGAGCCTGAGGCACATTATGACCAGGGGTTCGGCCTGTGCAAGGGCGTATTTTGTCGAGGCGAAGCTGCCGCCCCATATCGTAACTGTCGCAAGTATCATTGCGTAATGGTAAAATGATGCTTCTTTCGTCTGTATATCTTCCATTACTGTATCAGGCATTGCTACGGTTTGCTCCTCCTGTTGTTGCCGGTCGTCCTGTCATTTTCTGTTAACCAGGTATACGCCGTACATTATCGTTATCCCTCCGGCGAAAAGCCATAGAGTGAACCGTTCTCCGAGCAGAAGAAATGCGATCATCGCCCCGGCGAACGGCTGCAGGAACTGGAAAGCCACGATCCTTGAAACAGGCAGAACGGAGAGGCCGTGGAACCAGCAGAAGTAAGCAGCCGCCGAAGCGCCTGCTCCCAGGAAAGCTACAGCAGTCCAGGTCCTGTGGGTGAATGACCAGATCACGGAAATATCGCATCCGAGAAGAGGCAGCGCTAAGGTCGCATAAATGAAGGAGAAAAACATCTCCCAGAAGAGGACGAAGCTGTAGTGAAGGTCCTCCCTCAGTACTTTCCTTGAAAATACAAGAAATATGGACCAGTTTAGAGAAGAAAACAGGATCAACAGGTCACCGACGGTGCCGAAAGATCCCGATCCCTTTGGCCCCGAAGCCGTTCCAAGGCGTAAAACTACCATTACCCCTATCGCTGAGATGACCAGACCTGCAAAACCCATGAGAGATATCTTTTCCTTCAGGAACAGCCATCCCAAAAGGGCCACAAAAGCGGGAGAACAAATTATTATCCAGTTCGCGGTCGATGCACTTGCTGTCTTCATAGCGAAGTTTTGCAGGCCGAGGACCAGGAAGATGCCCTGGAAGCTCATTATCAGGAGCGGCAGGAGCTCCTGCCGTGAAGGGAGACGGAACGTATTCTGTATATACGAACCCGCGAAGAGGAAGGGGATAGAAATGCCAAGCCTCATCCAAAGCACGATCAATGGATGGGCCTGTTCCACAGCTACCTTCATTCCCGCGAAACTTGCGCTCCATATCGTAATTGCGGCGAGGATAACGATGTAATCCCGGGGCCTCGCTGTATTGACGGGGAGTTCGCTCTTTTCGGGCATCAGAATATCTCTTCTTTCTCCAGATCCTTGTTTGGGACGGACGGATCGTTGACAGATAAGTTTGAAACAAGAAGTAGTATAGTCTAAAACATAGACCATGTGTGGGGAAATTTACAGCTCAGGTGTAGTAAAATGTAAGCGGCAGTATTTATCCGTACAAAGATTGAAAGAGGTGGGTCAGCGATGGACCATCGAACAGAGAAAAGAGAGATTCTAAGGATGTTCAGTGACGGGACCATAAAAGCGGTCAATGATGACATGATAGTCGAAAAACGGATGATCCTGGAGGTAGATGGTTCACGTGAAGCAGTGGTGATCTTCACGCCTGGCGAGGAAGAGCTTTGGGCGCTTGGCAACCTTTACTGCCGACGTATGATAGAAAGCATGGAGGATATCGCATCTGTCAGAACAGAGAACGGCAGAATAGTTGTTGAAAGAGCAAGGAGGCGTGAAGGCTGGAAACTTGAAGCAAGATTTCTCCATACAGCTTCCGGAGCCTTTCTCGAAGAAAAAAGGGACGCCGGCATTCAGCCTGATCCACTTCCCGTAGAATGGCAGATATCCTTCGAAACGATCATGTCGGGGATAGACTGGATAGGAGAAGCCCCGCTCTTCAAAACAGCGGGAAGTGTGCACGTCGCTGCTCTTGTATCACCCGACGAGAAACTGCTTTTCAGAACGGAGGACGTTGGCAGGCATAACGCGGTGGACAAGGCCGTAGGATGGATCCTGAAAAAAAATATGAAAACAAGCGAGGTCGGACTCATCACATCAGGCCGCCTTCCGGAAGACATGGTCCTCAAGGGAGCGGGGGCCAAAATTCCCCTGATGGCAAGTATTTCAGCTGCGACAGCAGACGGTGCGGATGCTGCGAGGCGCTGCAACATGACGCTTATAGGCTTTGCAAGGAACGGAAGGTTCAACGTATACAGTGCTCCGGAACGGATAAAATTCAACGGTCGGGAAAGAACAGATATCGGAGGTTGAGTAGATTTGCTTGAAGATCTTTCGGCACATGTGCTTGATATAGCAGAAAACAGCGTAATGGCAGAGGGCACGGAAGTCAGGGTCGAGGTCCTTGAGGAGAAGGCGGCAGACAGGCTGTCTTTTTCGGTAGAAGATAACGGAAGGGGCATGAGCAAAGAATTTATATCAAAAGTGACCGATCCCTTCACAACAACGAGGACTACAAGAAGGGTGGGCATGGGACTGCCCTTTCTCAAACAATCCGCTGAACTGTGCGGAGGAAGACTTGATATCGTTTCGGAACCCGGGAAGGGAACAAAAACTACCGCTTCCTTCATGATGAGCAGTATAGACAGGCCCCCTCTCGGAGACATCCCCGCCACGCTGATGGCCCTTATAATGGGTTCTCCCGAGATCCACTGGGTATACCGCCACAAAACTGACCATGGGGAATTCCTTCTGGACACTGATGAGATAATCGAAGCCCTGGACGGTGACAGGGAGATGCTCCGTTCCCCTGAGGTGGGACTCTGGCTGAGAAAACATATCAAAGAAAACCTTGATGAGATAAAATGGGAAGGAGCCCCCGGAATCTCGTCTGATAAGTAGATAAATACCAATAAAAATATATTCTTAGATAAGAATAGGCCATCATACTTAAAATTCATAGTAAAAAAACATCACAAAAGAGGCTAAACAGTCTTATTTTGTAAAGCTTGTTATTTTTTGCGCAAAACTGTAAAATTAATATGGTCATATCAAAACAAAAAATACAAAGAGAGTATCTATAGGAGGATGTCAAAAAAATGAATTTAAAAGAATTGGCTGGGATCATCAACGCGGAGGTAATTTCTGACGTAGACCTGGGCGAGATAAACGTACCCTATGCATATGCCTGTGACCTCATGAGCGATGTGCTCGCCTTCTGCTCGCCAGGATCGCTCCTTCTAACGGGACTCACAAACATTCAGATAGTAAGGACAGCGCAGATGCTTGACCTGCCTGCGGTAGTCTTCGTAAGGGGCAAGATACCCCTTGAAGAGACCGTGAGCCTTGCCAGGGAGAGCGGCATACCTGTGCTTTTGACCAAATACAGCCTTTATGAGGTCTGCGGAAGACTTTACGCAGCAGGTGTAAAACCCAGTTACGTGCCACAGCCGCGGGAGGCATAGCAATATGGCTGCTCCTGTATGTATGGAATACAGGATCGAGGGTAACAATTTTATGACGGCGGGAACTGCCTCAAACAATATAAAAAATACCCTCAAGATGCTCGGCATACAGTCCGATGTATGCCGAAGAGCTGCTGTGATCGCATACGAAGCAGAGATAAACTTGGTCATCCACGCAGATGGCGGTACACTTAAAGCCGTAATTTCAGAGGACAGGCTCGAAATAACAGCCAAGGACGAGGGGCCCGGCATCCCCGACATAGAACAGGCCATGACAGAGGGATATACGACTGCCTCCAACCAGGCTCGGGAGATGGGTTTCGGTGCAGGCATGGGCCTTCCGAACATTAAGCGGAACTCCGATCTGTTTGAGATAGAGTCGGTCCCCGGAGCAGGGACCGTACTCAGATCAACGGTATTTTTCAACAAATAGAAAATTTAAGGGTCCCCTGCCCAAAGACCTGGCCTGACGCATACAAGATGCCCATCGCATCAGATCCGCGAAATGGCCATCGGCCGGACCCGGGGATCTGTGAAATGCAGCTATTGAATCCAGCCGTTACCAGATATCCAGCTAAACGCCGGCTGTTACGGAGGAGCGAACCGCATGGAACATAGTATAAAAGTATCAAAAGACGCATGTCAGGGATGCGTAAACTGCATAAGAGTCTGTCCTACGGAAGCGATACGTGTCGTAGACGGAGAGATAGACATTATCGAGGAGCTCTGCATCGACTGCGGAGAATGTCTGCGCTCATGCTGCCGTTCGGCTTTGGGCATTTACGAAGACGACTGGAACAGGATCAAGGAATCGTCAAGAGCAATGATAGTCCCTGACCCGGTCTTCTTTTCACAGTTCAGCCATTACGGAAAACCGGACGACCTTGAAGAAGTTCTTATTTCACTTGATTTTAAAACCCTGATAGATGAGGCTGAGGATGCTTTTGACCTCTCAGCCTATGCCGTCGCCCAGCTTATAAACAGATCATCAAAGACGGCACTGCCGATAATATCGGTCTACTGCCCGTCGGTCCTCAGGCTTATCCAGACAAAATTTCCGGAGCTGCTTTCAAGGGTCGTTCCCGTACTCTCTCCGCTTGAGATCGCTGCAACACTGTGGAGAATGAGGACGAACAGCGATGCGCCCCTTACTCTTCTTGCACCCTGCCCTGCCAAGATAACGATGGTAAGGGAGCCGTTCGGCAAGGGGGCTTCCCCTCTTACCAGCGCAGTAACTGTCAGGAAAGTGGCAAGAAGCATAATGGCAGAGGGAGACATAAACGTCGAGAAGGGATCTGCGCCCAGAAAAAGGAACAACAGGTGGATACAGTGGGCAAGGCGGGGAGGAGAGTCAAGGCATGTCCAGGCATTCTCTGACAGGAAACTTACGATCCTTGCGGTCTCGGGGATGAGGAACACCCTTGACACCCTTCAGGAACTTGAGCTTGGAAGACTGCGGGGTGTTGACTTTATCGAGTGCCGTGTTTGTGATACGGGATGTGTCGGGGGCGTAGGCACTGCCGATTCCCGTTTTCTGGCAAATCTTCGCATGGGAAGCATTGAGACGGACTGGAACATTTCGCCCAGGGAACTATCAAGGGCCGAGGAACTTTTCACTATGGGAATCTGGCCTGTCAAGAATGAATATCAGCCGCGTCCGAGGCTGCCGCTCTCAGACAACCTTGCAGATGCGATGGTCAAGCTTCAGCAGATGAAGGAGATCTACAACGGACTTCCCCATATCGACTGCGGTTCATGTGGAAGACCCTCATGCCAGGCCATGGCGGAAGAGATCGTAAGAGGACACGGATCCGTAACGGACTGCATATTTAAACTCAGAGAGGGTATCTCCGCACTTGCAAATCAGATAGTAAAGCTCTCGGAATCTCAGCCGCACACGCTGAAAAGAAAGGGAGGAAAGTGTTGAAGATAAAGGAAATTTGTGAAAAGCTCAATGCTGAAGTACAGGTGACGGGCGACCCGGAAAGAGAAGTAACTCAGGCTGCCGCAGGGGACCTGCTCAGTTTCATAATGGGGACCACCGCAGAGGGATCTGCCTGGGTAACGATACAGGCGCATCTCAACGTTGCCGCTGTGGCCGTACTGAAGGAAATACCGCTGATCATTCTTGCCTCGGGCAGAAAAGCGCCCCGGGACCTTGAAGAAAGGTGTGCCGCGGAAAATATCTGCGTAGCCTGCGTTGCCGAGTCGATCTTCGGGACCTGCAGGAGACTCTCTGAGCTGGGTATAGAGGGTTAACATAAAATGCTTAAGCCTTTCTGGGTCGATCTCCATATACATACGGCCCTCTCTCCATGCGGAAGCCTGGAAATGGGCGCCCCTGAGATAGTCTCGGCCGCCAGGAAGGCCGGAATTGATGTGATCGGCATTGCCGACCACAACACCTGCGACAATTGCCAGGCAGTCTATGAAGCCGCGGAGGGAGATCCTGTCGTCCTTCCCTGCATCGAGACCCAAAGCGCGGAGGATATCCACATACTCTCTGTTTTTCCGGACCTCAAAACAGCAATGGATTACAAGGAATGGCTGTGGCAGAAAATCATGCCGATAAAAAACGACGTTGATTATTTTGGTTATCAGGTGGTACTGGACCATTGCAACAACATCCTGAGAGAGGAAGAGACCCTTCTGATTCAGGGTTCGGGGTATGAAGTCGACCAGATAGTATCCAAAGTTCAGGAACTAGGCGGAATCGCAATACTTGCCCACGTCGACAGGCCCTCTTTTTCCTATCCTGTCGCCCTTGGTCCCATGCCGCAGGACTACCCTGCCGACGCCTTTGAGCTCTCGCGGAGGACAGATTCGGAACAGGCAGCAAAGTGGAGGGAAGATTACCCCGGAAGGATCTTCATAAGGTCTTCCGATTCCCACACACTTGATACCCTCTCACGGGCTAACTGCACAAAGATGATGCTTGAAACTCCGACCTTCGATGAGATCAAAAAGGCCATTAAAGGAGAAGACGGGAGAAGGATCTCCTGGCCCTGGGGCTGATGATTGTAAAAGGAAGTACTATGTATATTGAGAAAAGGGTTACACGACCTCGCCATTTGGCTAATACGCCATCATTGATCACTGCCCACACTAAGCAAAACCTATCTTAAAATCTTCTATCCACCCGCTGCAACATATCTTGTGTGCAAAGAGGGTGTTTATCATAATTGACTTGTAATCGACAGTAAAATTTTATCCCTGATTAGTGATATAATAACTCTAATATGTGATTAAAATCACCCAGGAGGACAAGTTATGGCTGTACAATACAATCGGCTTTGGAAATTACTGATTGACATGAAAATGAAAAAGACCGCATTGAAAAGTGCAGCGGGTGTAAGTGCCAATGTCATGGCTCGCCTTGGCAAGGATGAGTACATATCGCTTGAGAGCATTGAAAAAATATGCGTAGCTTTGAATTGTAGCGTCGACGATATTTTAGAGTTCATCTCTGATGACAATAAGAAAAATGCCTTAGCTGAAAAGTTCGTTCATGGGAGGTGAAAAATTGCAGCCCATCAACGATATTGATGTTCTAGAGCAGGATATTGCTAACTACAGCTATCCAATTCTGAAGATCCTCTTGCTCGACAGAACGGCCGGAAGAAATATTATCTGGGCATCCGATGACTACTCTCATTTGGGAGAATTGTATCAAGCTCGAAAACAGATAATGCCTGACTTGATAATAGGCAACAATACGCGGTTGATTCAGCCGCGCACGGCAAAGACACAGACCAGTCAAATAAACAGGACGCGGGATAAAGCAGAAGTGTTCACTCCGTCCTGGGTCTGCAATGCACAGAACAACTTAATAGACGAAGCCTGGTTTGGCAGAAAGAACGTGTTCAATGTTCCGGATGGAGTTGTATGGAGAACGACCGCCGATCCAATAGTGTTCCCGGATCAAAAGGACCGGACTTGGCAGAAATATATCGACTCTAACCGTATGGAAATATCTTGTGGTGAAGCTCCGTACTTGGTGAGCCGCTATGATGCCGCCACCGGGAGTTTGATCCCTCTGCAAGACAGAATTGGTCTGTTAGACCGCAAGCTGCGTATTGTCAATGAAAATGCTGTTGATGAAACTGAATGGTTTAAATGGACAAAGAGAGCCTTTCAAAGCATATATGCCTACGAGTTCCAAGGGGACAATCTTTTGTTGGCGCGTGAAAACATGCTTTATGCATTTATTGACAACATTAGTTTTAAGCTGCAAAGGGAGCCGACCTTGCATGAATTAAAAACAATTGCTACGATCATTTCGTGGAATCTGTGGCAAATGGACGGGATGACCTATACGATCCCCTATGGTAAAGCAAGAGAAAAGTCAAATCAGGCTAGCCTATTTGATGGCATTGATGATTTTGATGATCGACCCGAATCACAGGACAAAGCGTTTTCAAAGCTATGCCGTATAAAGGACTGGCGCTCTAAAGTGATCCTGGAATACAAATCTTTGGTTAGGGAGGCAAAGCGATGAAGGGAAAATTTGGCGCGTCTTTCTGTTATAAAGTGATCTATGTTTTTGAAATCAACGCAGAAACGCACAAAGGGCTTTTAAAAGTGGGTGATGCCTCACTCTACACTGAGAGTCCCATCGACAGCCTTCCCCCTAACAGTAAAGAGTTAAATCAGGCGGCCATGCAAAGAATCAAGCAATATACAAATACGGTTGGCCTGACTCCGAAGTTACTGCACACTGAACTTGCCGTTCGCACCATGAAGGATCCCGACAATTTATTTGAAGTTAAGCCGTTCCGCGATCATGATGTTCACCGAGTGCTTGTAAATTCAGGTGTACCAAAGAAACAGATGAAAAACTCAACCGGCAAAGAGTGGTTTGACGTTGATTTGGATACCGTAAAGAAAGCTATAGAAGCTGTGAAAAAGGGACAACATAATTTCATAAACGCGACAGGTGAGCGATTTGTCCCTATAGTATTCAGACCCGAACAGGAAGACGCGATCGCCAAAACGCTCAAACAGTTCAAGACCGGTGACCGTATGCTTTGGAACGCAAAAATGCGTTTTGGAAAAACATTGTCGGCCTTGCAGGTAGTCAAAGAGGCCGGATATTCGAAGACTGTCATCATCACGCATCGCCCTGTTGTTGACAAGGGTTGGTATGAAGATTTCGGGAAAATTTTTTATGAGAGCAACGAATATATTTTTGGTTCCAAAAGCACCGGTACAGACATCGGCTATCTGATTTCCAGCGGCAAGAAATTTGTCTATTTCGCATCCATACAGGACTTGCGAGGCTCTGCAACTATAGGGGGCAAATTTGAAAAGAACGATGCCGTGTTCTCGCTGGATTGGGATCTGGTGATCGTGGATGAGGCTCACGAGGGTACGACCACAGTATTGGGCGACGATGTCATTAAGACGATCGTAAAGGGCGGAAGCAAACGCGATGCGAGGTTACTCGCCCTGTCCGGCACACCGTTCAATATTCTCAAGGACTATGAGGACAATGTTTACACCTGGGATTACGTAATGGAACAGCGCAGCAAGCGCAATTGGGACGCTGAACATTTCGGTGATTCAAACCCTTATGACGAGCTGCCGGAACTTAGAATTTATACTTATGACTTAGGAAAGATCATCTCCGAACCCGGCTATGTAGAGCTTGAGGACAAAGCCTTCAACTTCCGCGAGTTTTTCCGCACATGGACCGGCAGCCTGCACGTTGACCGGGCTGGAATTCCCGAAGGACAGTGCGTTGGTGACTTTTATCATGAAGCAGATGTATGGAGCTTCCTGAATCTAATTACCAAAGACGATGACAACAGCAGTTACCCATATTCCAACGACGCTTACCGCAGCTTGTTTCGTCATTCTCTCTGGATGGTCCCCGGCGTCCGTGAAGCGCTGGCGCTAAGCAAACTCTTGAAAAGGCATCCTGTTTTCGGCAGCGGGGCTTTTAAAATTGTCAATGTTGCCGGAGACGGCGATGAGGAAGAAAAATCTGAAGACGCATTGAAAAAGGTTAAGGACTCCATCGCAGCCGCCGGTGATGACGGGTATACAATAACTCTCTCCTGCGGCAAACTGACAACAGGCGTGACTGTGCCGGAATGGACTGCTGTCTTTATGCTGTCCGGCTCCTTCTCGACCTCTGCTTCAAGTTATCTGCAAACGATCTTCCGTGTCCAGTCTCCATGCAAAAAGAACGGGCAGGTAAAGCAAAGCTGTTTTGTGTTCGATTTTGCGCCCGACCGCACACTCAAAATGATTGCGGAGGCAGCTGCACTTTCCACAAAAGCCGGAAAAGCTACGGAATCCGACAAGGTGATCATGGGCGAGTTCCTCAATTATTGCCCTGTTATTTCTGTCAGCGGTACTGAGATGAAGCAGTACGACACCAACAACCTTTTACAGCAGCTTAAACGTGCTTATGCCGAAAGAGTTGTCCAAAACGGTTTTGATGATGTCAACCTTTACAATGATGAACTTCTCAAACTTAACGAACTCGACCTTGAGAAATTCAAGAAACTGAAAGCTATAGTTGGATCTTCTAAGGCTGCTCCAAAAACCAACGAGATCGATATCAACCGTCAGGGCTTTACAGATGAGGAATATGAAGAAATAGAGCGCATCGAAAAGAAGAAAAAAAAGGAACGTTCCCCAGAGGAGGAGGCCCGGCTGGAGGAGCTGAAAAAAAGGAACAAGCTGAAAAACGATGCGATCTCCATTCTGCGGGCTATCTCCATACGTATGCCTCTGCTCATATACGGTGCAGATGTAAACATCACGGAGGACATTACAATTGATCAGTTGCCGTCACTTGTTGATGATAAATCATGGGTCGAGTTCATGCCCAAAGACGTGACAAAGGCTCTTTTCGAAGAATTTATCAAGTTTTATGATCCAGAGGTTTTCATCGCCGCCGGGCGAAAAATTCGAGCTGAAGCGTTTAATGCCGACTCGCTTCCCCCGCTTGAGCGGGTGAGGAAAATCACGGCATTGTTCTCCTGCTTTAAAAATCCGGATAAGGAAACCGTCCTTACACCTTGGCGTGTCGTTAATATGCACATGAGCGACTGTCTGGGCGGTTATGATTTCTTTAACGAAGCCCACAGCGAGCTTGTTGAAGCGCCACGGTTCGTTGACCGGGGAGATGTCACAGCGGAGACCTTTGGAAATCCGAATGCCGTGGTATTAGAGATAAATTCAAAGACAGGATTGTATCCCCTGTATGTGACCTACAGCATTTTCCGCGCCAAGTGCGCAGCATACTCAGAGAAAGAGCTTGACGCAGAGCTTCAAGAAAAGCTGTGGGATGATACTGTGAATAATAATGTTTTTGTCATCTGCAAAACGCCCATGGCTAAGTCAATAACGAAACGGACCTTGGTTGGCTACAGAGATGCAGCGGTCAAAGCCCATTACTTTGACGACCTGATCAATATGCTTAAAAACAAACCGGAGAACTTTAAAAAGAGTGTTCTAAAAGGCTCATACTGGAATAAGAACGGTGGTGGAAAGATGAAGTTTGACGCAGTAGTGGGAAACCCTCCCTATCAATTGACAGATGGTTCCGGCGGAACAAATGACGCGCCGATATATCAGCATTTTGTAGAATCCTCACAAAAGGTAACGTCAAAATATGTCTCTCTCATAATTCCATCCCGCTGGTTTACGACAGGACGCGAGAATCTGCTCGGCGATTTCAGAACAAAAATGTTGAACAATCCCGGAATAAGGATGCTGTTTACTTTTACAAACTCCAGGGATGTATTCCCATCAGTCGAGATCAAGGGTGGGCTTTGTTACTATCTCTATGACACAACTTACTCAGGCGATTGTCTCTACACACTTGTTCAGGATGGGCAGAGAAATGCATTAAAGAGGCGTTTGGGCGATTTCGATATTTTGATAAGAGAGCCAAAACTTGCTGCAATCGTCAAAAAGATCTCAGAACAAATCGGACCGAATGAAGAAACCGTCTCATCCCTTATTTCGACCGATACGCCATTTGGTATTCCCACAAACCCTCAATCAAGTAAAAAGAACCCTACGAAGGTGTTTCCATCGGAAGGAAAGGGTCACGACACAAAACTGCTCTACCTTGAAAAAATGGAACGAAAAATCGCTTATATTGACGGAAGCAGGATTACGAAAAATTCAGCCGATATTTATAAAGACAAAGTGTTCGTGCCAAAAGCTGGCGGCTCCGGAACTGACCCGTATGTGATCGGCAAGCCGGAGTACAGCTCCCCAAAATCAGTCTGTTCGCAGACATTCCTTTATGCCGCCTTTGACAGCCAAAGCGAGGCAAAAAACTTTATCACCTACATGAAGACGAAGTTTTTCCGTGCCCTTGTCTCCGCTTGCAAAATATCACAGGACGCGCCAAGCAAAGCCTATCGTTTTGTTCCAAAGCAGGATTTCTCAAAGCCGTGGACAGACATGGAGCTATATGCCAAGTATGATTTGACCGATGATGAGATCAGCTTTATCGAGTCGATGATAAAGCCGATGGAATAATCAAGAAATAAATCTTGAACATCGTAATCATAGCGGCGATCCGTATCATATCAAAGTTCAAAGTCAAACAAAAGCACTCTGCCCGGATATCAGGCAGAGCGCTTTTCTTCTATATAAATGCTTTTTGCGGAGAGGGGTATCTTACCAGACTTCGGTAAACGCTATGTCGGTGTAGATACCTTCGAGGCGTACCTTGTGTCCCTTTTCCATCTTCGCGAGTTCAAGGAAGGTCTCCTTCTGTTTGGCTCCTTCGCTGGCATCTGCGAATTGCTGGTACATCTCCATAGCTTCCTGTTCCTTTTTCATTGCAAGGGCGATAGCATCCTTAAATGCCATATCGGTGGAAAGTGCCTGGGGGGCTTCGACAGTCTCAGCGACTTTGTAATCCTTCTCTTCGCTGAACTTCATATCTTTCATTTCATTGCTGAGGTAACCCTCAAGAAGGACCTTGTGGCCGGATTCCTCGTCCGCAAGCTCCTGAAAGGTTTTTTTCATTGCGGGATCTTTCATTTTTGCCGCGGCATCCCGGTAGAACTCGTATGCCTCGACTTCGTTTCCAACTGCCATTTTCAATATTTCTTTGTAATTTTTCATTTTTGCTCTCCTCTCTTTTTACCCTGTCGGTACAGGGAGGACAGGGATAGTCAATACATATTAAAATTGCAGAAGGGGCAGGGATTTTCAGATCAGATGAGATGCCATTCTCCGTCCCGGTATGTTTCCATCGAGATAGGTTCGAGATGGAAGTAGAATGCGCAAAGTTCAAGCCTGCCTGCCTCCGTCGCTTCCCTGACGGTCGGGTACTCTCTTAACTTTGCAAGCTGACGAACTGCCTGTGCCTTCTCGGCTTCCTCAAGGTCAGATCCGGTATATTCTTCCTGTTCAAGCCATTTTCTCAGTCCCTCTGTGTCCAGATGTTCTTTGTCTTCCGTCGCCTTTACTGCTCCGCACTGGTTGTGGGCAAGAACGGCGATCCTTTCTACCTTGAGGTGTTTTACAGCGTAATCAATGCATGCCCGTACGGAAGATTCCTCTGTTCTGGCAAGGTTTCCGACGTTCCTGAGGACGAAGATCTCACCTGGTTTTGCATCGAATATATGTTCCGGAATTATCCTGCTGTCGCTGCAGGAGATCATCATGGTATGCGGATGCTGTCCTGCAATGAGGCTGCTGTAAAATTTTGAGTCTGCTTTTGCCGCGAAACGCCTGAAACCGTCTGCAAGTTCTTTCATTGTTATCTCACTTCCTGGCTGAGTATCATTTTTTCCACATCGTGCGGTGTGTTGAGGTTGAAAAATGAGCTTCCGTCATCTCCAAACTCTTTCAGTTTATTTTCGTTTATCACGGTAAGCCTTATGTCTCTGTAAAAGTGCTTGATCTTTCTGTCTCCTCGGCTTATTGCATCAGAGACCGGTCCGATACAGCTTTTGCGGTAGAATGCGTGCAGGGGCTCCAGGAATCCAAGCCTCTCTGCAACGACAGCGTCATTGTTTATGCTGCAGAAGCAGCTCATTCCAATTATTACCTCCGGATCCGGGGTGGGCATATCACATCCCAGAAGGAACCCCCACTCCTCTTTCATCCCTGAAAGGCCGTTATAAAGGCCTTCCAGCGGCCCCCTTGAGGGTACCCTGTCCTCAACTACGGAAATTTCCCATCTTTTGATAAGGGGTGAAAGTGCCTCGTTTACCACCGATGATTCTCCCGGAGCAACTAGCATGATGACCTCTCTGAAGAGGGGTGCAACTATCTCGAGGGTTCCCTCTATAAGGAGGGAACCCTCGAGCTCAAGGTAAAGCTTATTTCTGCCACCCATTCTTGAGCCCCGTCCGCCGGCCAGCAGAAGCAGCGAAGCGTGGAGGCGCTCCTTGTGTGCTGTGCTGCCGGCCGGGGTAAATTCCGGGGTCTTGTTATGAAGGAGTGGTTTCATGATCAGCTGCTCTATGCTTTGGGTTCGTCAAGAGCTCCTGAGAACACCATGTAGTAAAGAACTGCCACAAACAGGATGCCGCCGACCATATTTCCTATGGTCACAGGGATGATGTTCCCCCAGTAGCCGCCCATTGTGAGGGCCGCAAGCTTGTCCGGCGCGACCGCTGCAAGTTCGACTGTTGCGGCATCCCCGCCCTTTATGAACATGCCAAGTGCTATGAAGTACATGTTTGCAACGCTGTGTTCAAATCCCATCGTAACGAATCCTGAGATCGGGATGAGGCAGCAGATGTATTTGCTTATTACATCCATTGCTGAGAAGGACATCCAGACAGCCATGACGACCAGCCAGTTGCAGAGGACTCCCCTGAACAACATCTGGCTCATTGGAAGATTTACCTTCGCAACAGCGATCTTGAGAGCGTTGGCACCCGTTGCTCCTGTGGCAAGTCCTGTGTTGTAGATCATCCACGCAAGGAAGATAGATCCGAGGAGGTTTGCGATGTAGACTACGGTCCAGTTTTTAAGCACACCCTGGAAAGATGCGCATCCGTTCAGCATACCAAGCGGCATAAGACAGTTTCCCGTAAAGAGTTCTGCTCCGCCAACGATGACGAGCATAAGTCCAAGGGCAAACACCATCCCACCCAGCATCTTTGAGATCCCTACGCCGGCATACTGGGCTACGTCCTGAGTAACAGTCGTCATCAAAAAGCCGCCGAAAGCTATATAAGCTCCGGCAAGGAAGCCCATTACCAGCATCGCTTTTACTGACATGCTTGTCTTAGCTTTAGCTACTGTACAGGCAGTCTTTGCTATTTCTACAGGTGGTTTGAAATTCATTTCTTAAAACGCCTCCGTTATTATTGTTATGGGGCGGAATATATTACCCGCCCCTATGTTTTATTGCTAAGGCTTTTTATGCCTTTGATACTTTTACTGCACTGACCTTAAATGCGGGGGTCTCAGAAGTGGGATCCCATACCGATGCTGTCAGCAGGTTGGCTGAAGCTTCTCCGAAGTGGAAGGGAAGGAATACCATCTTCTCCGGTACTCTGTCGGTTATTTTCGCTGCTCCTGTTACTTCACCGCGGCGCGATGCCACTGTCACTTTTTCACCCTCGCTTACACCCATTGCAGCCGCATCAACTGGATTGACCTCGATGTAGAGTTCTTTGACATATTTGCCCGATGCCCCTCTGCGGCTCATTGAGCCTGAATGGTAGTGGAAGAGGTTGCGCCCCGTTGTTGCGATGAAGGGATATTCCTCATCCGGCCATTCGTGCGGTGCCGCCCACTCGCAGGGAGAGAATGTCGCCATTCCGTTGGGTCTTGCGAATTTAGCCGTGTGAAGGTTGGGCGTTCCGGGATGCTCCGGTGTCGGGCAGGGCCACTGCAGATATCCCTTGTCAAGACGCTCGTGGCTCATGCCTGCGTAAGCCGGGTTGAACTTCGCAATGTCGTCAAAGACGTCAGATGCTGTTTCGAAGCCCCATTCGTGTCCGAAGCGCTTTGCAAGTTCCACGAATACAGTCCAGTCTTCCCTTGCCTCGCCCGGTGCTTCCACCGCTTTGCGGAGAAGCTGTACCGCGCGGGTCGTATTGGTGCATGTGCCGGGTTTTTCGGGCCAGCAGGCTGCAGGGAGAACTACATCCGCCTTCTGAGCGGTCTCCGTAAGGAATATATCCTGTACTACGAGGAAATCCAGCTTGTCAAGGGCGTGAGAGACGTGGTTCGTGTCCGCGTCAGTTACCATTGGGTTTTCACCCATGATGTATAGTGCCTTAAGTTCGCCCTTCGATGCAGCTTCCATCATTGTTGCGACAGAGAGTCCGACTTTTCCCTCTTCAGGTATCTTGCATCCCCAGAGAGCTTCGATCTTTTCCGCAGCGGCGGGCAGACCCACCTTCAGGTAGCCCGGGAGCGTCGCGGGGAGGCATCCCATGTCGCATGCGCCCTGGACGTTGTTCTGTCCGCGGAGCGGGTTCACTCCTGTCCCGGGACGGCCCAGCATTCCGCAGAGAAGCGCCAGGTTACAGCAGCTGCGGACGTTGTTGGTGCCGGTCGTATGCTGTGTGATGCCCATAGTGTAGTAAAGCGCTGAGTTTGGTCCCGAAGCATAGAGGCGGGCGGCTTCACGGATCGTCCCTGCAGGGACGCCTGTAATGCCCTCTACATACTCAGGTGTATACTTCTGGACCATGGCCTTAAGTTCCTCAAATTTCTCCACTCTCTCTTCGATAAACTTGGGGTCGTGGAGGTTTTCGGCAAGGATGACGTTCATCATGCCGTTGAGGAGCGCTACGTCAGATCCGCTTCTCTGCTGGATCTTGACTGCAGCGAGATCGTGAAGTTCGATCCTGCGCGGGTCACAGACGATGAGCTTTGCGCCCTTTCGGACCTGCTCTTTTAGCATCATGCCAACGACAGGGTGCGCTTCAGTCGTGTTGGAACCGATCACCATTATGGTATCGGCATGTTTGATGGATTCAAAATCGTTTGTCATTGCTCCGCTTCCGAAGGTCTCACCGAGACCTGCAACTGTTGCGGAGTGTCAGAGATGGGCACAGTGGTCTACGTTATTGGTGCCCATCACCTCCCTTGCGAATCTCTGCATGAGATAGTTGTCTTCATTGGTGCAGCGGGCTGAGGAGAAGAATCCGGTCTTGCCCATGTTTGCCTTGAGACCTTCGGCTATCTTGTCGAGAGCCTCATCCCAGGTTGCCTTGCGGAACTCTCCGTTTTCTTTGATGAGAGGTGTTGTAAGCCTGTCAGGATGGTTAACGAACTCCCACGAGAAGCGGCCCTTTACACAGGTACGGCCCTTGTTGAGGGAATCCATATCGGTATGGTCTGACGTAACGTTAGCGATCTTGCCTGTCCTTTCGTTTACCTGGACGAGAAGCTCACATCCGACGCCGCAGTATGTGCAGATCGTCTTGGTGGTCTTGAGCTCCCAGGGGCGTCCCTTGCCGACGGCAGGTTTTTCATAAAGGGCTCCGACCGGGCAAACGGCGACGCACTGGCCGCAGAAGGTGCAGTCGGATTCTTCCAGACCCCTGCCGACAGGCGGCTGAACAGCAGTCTTGATACCGCGGTTCTGGAAGTCTATCGCATGATACTGGGAGTGCTTGTCACAGACCCTGATGCAGCGTCCGCAAAGGATGCACTTGTTAAGGTCCCGGATGTAGAAGGGATTGCTGTCGTCGAGCTTATGGTCCTTGCAGGTGTCGCCCTCATCCCAGAAGGGTGATCTCTCTATTCCGAGATCATATGCTATCGCCTGGAGCTCACACTTTCCGTTGCTGCTGCAGCTGAAGCAGTCCAGGGGGTGACGGATGAGCAGAAGCTCAATTACTGCCTTGCGGGCGGCACGGACTTTTTCGGTATTGGAATCTATAACCATTCCGTCCATTATTGGAGTCGAGCATGCCGTCTGAAGCTTCGGGTTGTTTTCGACCTCCACCAGACAGACTCTGCATGCACCCGCTATTTCAAGAGCGGGATGCTCGCAGAGGACCGGAATGTAAATATTCGCCGCCCTGGCAGCCTGAAGGATGGTCATGCCGGGCTGGAACTCTACTTTTTTCCCATTTATTATTGCGTTGGCCATATTATCTCACCTCATTCCTATTTCTTGTCTATAGCCTTGAAGGGGCAGACTTCGACGCATGCTCCGCACTTGATGCACTTGTCCTGGTCGATGACATGCGGCTGCTTCACGGTCCCTGCTATCGCGTTTACCGGGCAGGCCTTTGTGCACTTTGTGCAGCCGACGCACTTGGCAGGATCGATCTTAATGGTAATAAGCGCCTTGCATGCTCCTGCAGGGCATCTCTTCTCCCTTATGTGCGCCTCATATTCGTGCCTGAAGTAGCGCAGGGTCGTAAGCACCGGGTTGGGAGCTGTCTGGCCAAGGCCGCAGAGGGAAGCAGTCTTGATCTGCGTCCCAAGGTAAATGAGGTTTTCGATGTCTTCTTCGCGTCCCTTGCCTTCGGTGATTCGGATGAGGATGTCGAGCATCTTTTTGGTGCCTTCGCGGCAGGGGATGCATTTTCCGCAGGATTCGCGCTGTGTGAATTCAAGGAAGAACCTGGCCATGTCGACCATGCATGTATCTTCGTCGACAACGACCAGTCCGCCCGAACCCATGATCGCTCCCGCAGCTGTAAGTGATTCATAGCTGATCGGGAGGTCGAGGTGCTGTTCTGTGAGGCATCCGCCGGAAGGTCCGCCAATCTGTACCGCCTTAAACTTCTTGCCTCCGATTATGCCGCCGCCTATGTCGAAGACGACTTCACGGATCGTGGTTCCCATAGGGACTTCCACAAGTCCGGTGTTGTTGACCTTGCCTGTAAGGGCGAAGACCTTTGTGCCGCGGGATTTATCGTAACCGTAGTTTGCGTACCATTCCGGGCCGTGGAACATTATCTGTGCCACGTTTGCCCAGGTTTCAACGTTATTTATATTGGAGGGCTTTTCCCAGAGACCCTTTATTGCCGGGAATGGGGGGCGTGGACGCGGCATGCCGCGTTTGCCTTCGATGGAGTTCATCAGAGCGGTTTCTTCTCCGCATACGAATGCTCCCGCGCCTTCCTTTACGTGGAGGGTGAAGTTGAAGCCTGTGCCGAGGATGTTTTCACCAAGGAGTCCGGCCTCTTCGGCATCGGTTATCGACTTTAGGAGCCTCTTTATCGCGAGCGGGTACTCGGCGCGGCAGTAAATGTAGCCTTCGTCAGCGCCCATTGCGTAAGCTCCGATCGCCATACCCTCAAGGATCGCGTGGGGGTCGCCCTCAAGGAGGGAACGGTCCATGAATGCACCGGGGTCGCCTTCGTCGGCGTTGCATATTACATATTTTTTGGGTCCGGGTGATTTGGCGCAGAACATCCACTTCATCCCTGTGGAAAATCCGCCGCCGCCGCGCCCGCGAAGGCCGGAAGCCTTCATGTCTTCGACTACCTGTTCAGGCGTTTTTTCGGTAAGCACCTTCGCAAGGGCCTGGTATCCGTCGCGTGCCACATATTCTTCAAGTGAATCGGGATCGATGTATCCGCAGTTGCGCAGCGTCAGCCTTACCTGCTTGCTGTAGAACGGGAGTTCTTTGTAATGGGGGACTGCCTCTGAGTGCATAGCTTCCTTATAGAGCAGGCGTTCAACGACCCTTCCCTTGAGGAGGTGTTCAGCTACAATCTCTTTCGCATCCTGTGGCTTTATGTGGGTGTAGAAAGTTCCTTCCGGGTATACGATCACGATGGGGCCGGCCTCGCACATCCCATGACAGCCCGTCTGTACGACAGTGATCTCCTTGTCGAGTCCGTTGGCCTTGATCCCTTCGCGAAGGGTCTCAAGGACCTTGTCGGATCCTCCTGAGGTGCATCCTGTTCCTCCGCAGACGAGCACGTGGCTTCTGAAAGTTGCCATATCCTTACGCCTCCTATTCAGGTCTTCCGATGACTTTTTCCTCGACTACGTTTCCGTTTACGAGGTGGTCAGCGATTATGCGGGGAACATCTTCGGGTTTCAGGTTGCCGTACGTGACTCTCGGTTCGCCCGGACGGACTATATCCATAAGCGGCTCATTCTGGCACATGCCGATGCAGCCGGTCGTTTCAACAGAAACATCTTTGAGGCCGCGCTTTGCGATCTCTTCCATGGCGGCTTCCATTATCTTTCTTCCGCCTGCGGCGATCCCGCACGTCCCAAGCCCTATTATCACCCTGAATCTGCCTTCCTTTCGGGCGGCAGTTTCAGCGATAGATTTATCTCTAAGTTTTTTTAGTTCTTCCAGATTGCTGATCTTAGGCATATTCTGTCACCTCCCGCCCTATTCGTATTTTGAAAGCATGTCGGGTACCTTGTCCTTGGTAAGACGGCCGTGAGTTTCATCGTCCACCATTACGCAAGGCGCAAGTCCGCATGCTCCTATGCATGCAACAGGCTCTATCGTGAACCTGAGGTCGGGAGTCGTTACCTCGCCTTCGTGGAGCTTCAGCTCGGAAATTACCCTTTCGAGGATCCCGAGGCTTCCTCTTACATGGCATGCCGTTCCGCGGCAGACCCTGATGATGTGCCGTCCGCGCGGTTTAAGGTGGAACTGCGCGTAAAACGTTGCTACTCCGTACAGCTCTGCAAGAGCGACTTTGGTTTCCTCGGAAATGGTAACCATTGCTTCATCAGGCAGGTAGCCGAATTCATGCTGCACCTTCTGAAGGATAGGAATGATCCCGCCCCTCTTACCCTTCCATGGAGCGACGATATCTTTCGTCACCTGTGCAACATCTTTTGTTGCTGTGGACATCTCGTTTCCCCCTTTAAACGTATACTGTAAGCGCATAGATCATAAAAGTCTTTCCTGAAAGATAAGATACGATCCTATGCGCGCACAAACATCCCTGCGGACAAATCCACAGGGAGAAAAACCAGAAAATGAATTTAAGTTCCGGAATCAGCGAGCCTGCCCATGTTCCCCAAAAACAATTATCGGACAAGTTTGCGAAATGAAACACAATCTATGCGGAGAAGTTTATCAGTAATTAATGCAAATTACAAGCCGAACAGAAGAGCTATAAGATACGGAAAACCGGGAAACAGCCAAGAAAAGAGACTTGCTCTTAACAAACTAAAGCTTTCAAAAAAAATAATGATTAGAAATAGGCAAAAATGAGCATTTATACGTAAAATCAAGGATTTGTAAAGTGAACTATAATCAAGGATAAATATTAGAAAATATTTTCAGGAAGTTTATCGGATGGATATTGTTCGGTTTAGTTTTGTTTAGGCTGTGATTTAATGCAAGTAAAATTACTTAAATTAAACCAAAATATACTTTGCGTATCGATAGAACTTGCCATATTTTCCCGGCGGAGTATATAATTATTATGCTTTGTGTTTTTTTTCTCAAAGTGTTTCTCACAAGATATCCAAATGACAAAGCAGTTACAACGCTGCTGTGTGATTTGTCTTGCGCTCAGATCCCCGAAAGGTTTCGGGGGTAAATATAAAGGAGAAACAGACTTCCTGGGCTGGAGGGCCCAGAAAGATCATAAGGAGGGTGCGTTTATGGTAGAGAAAACGTCAGAGAAGTCCTGGGAGCAGCTGGACCAGCTTCTGAACAGGTACCGGGGCACTAAGGGCAGCGTTATACCAGTGCTGCAGCAGGCTCAGGAGATTTTCGGGTACCTCCCGAAAGATGTCCTGATCAAGATCAGCAAGGAGATCAACGTTCCCATCAGCCAGATATTTGGCGTAGTGACATTCTACGCCCAGTTCCACCTGGAGCCCCGAGGAAAGAACATAATCAGGTCCTGTCAGGGAACGGCATGCCACGTCCGAGGAGCAAAGGCAGTCCTCAATGCGATCAGGGAAAAGCTCGGCCTTAATGACGGCCAGGTAACTACCCCCGACCTTGAATTCACGCTTGAGACTGTCGCATGCATCGGGGCATGCGGGCTTGCGCCGTGCCTCATGATCAATGACGACACGCACGGACGGCTGACCGCCGAAGCGGTAGGGCCGATGATCGATAAGTACCACAATAAGTAAGGAAGGCAGGGAATATCGATGTCAATAAAAAGCCTTGAAGATCTCAGGAAAATAAAAGCGGAATCACAGCTTCAGACAAAAGCCCGCAAAAGCAACGACACCCAGGTCATCATAGGGATGGGGACCTGCGGCATTGCCGCGGGCGCGCGCGAAGTTATGACCGCGGTCCTTGAAGAACTTGCGAAGCGCAATCTTAACAATGTCTCTGTCCTTCAGACCGGATGCATCGGGATGTGCCAGAAGGAACCCCTGATGGATATAGTCCGGCCCGGTGAAGACAGAGTCACATACGGGCCCGTATATCCTACAGACGTTCCCCGCATCATCGCTGAGCACCTTGTAAACGGAAATATCGTTGAGGATCTTGTCGTGGCTAAGATCCCTAATAAAGAATAGGATCTGGGGGAGGAGTTTACGATGGCTCTTGTCAGAGCTCATATATTGATCTGTACCGGTACAGGCTGCACCGCATCCGGAGCTAAGGATGTGCTTGCCAAATTTGATGAAGAACTTAAGGCAAAAAAACTGCGCGAAGAAGTAAGTCTCGTTGAAACAGGGTGTCACGGATTCTGTGAGGGCGGTCCCCTTGTGATCATTTATCCGGAAGGCACCTTCTATACAAGAGTAAAGCCCGAAGATGTTGCCGAGATAGTTGAAGAACACATTCTCAAGGGAAGGATCGTCTCGCGTCTCCTCTTCAAGGAACCGCTCACGGCTGAGAAGGTCCCGAGCTACGACGAAATCGCATTCTACAAAAAACAGCACCGTCTCGTCCTCAGAAACTGCGGACACATCAACCCCGATTCGATCGAAGAATACATCGGAGCCGACGGATATGAAGGCCTTGCAAAAGCGATCCTCACCATGACACCGGAACAGGTCGTCGAAGAGATGAAAAAGACCGGCCTTCGCGGACGCGGCGGCGGCGGATTCCCCACAGGAATGAAGTGGATGTTCTGCTCAAAGTCTCCGGGTCCCAAAAAGTATGTCATATGCAACGCCGACGAAGGCGACCCCGGCGCATTCATGGACCGTTCCCTTCTGGAGGGCGACCCCCACGCGATCCTTGAGGGTATGGCGATCTGCGCCTATGCGATAGGGGCTGACGAGGGCTACATCTATTGCCGCGCGGAGTACCCGCTTGCGATCAAACGCCTGAAGAAGGCCATCGCACAGGCTGAAGAGGCGGGACTCCTCGGCGAAAAGATACTCGGCACCGATTTCAGCTTCACGCTGCATATCAAGGAAGGAGCAGGAGCATTTGTCTGCGGTGAAGAGACAGCTCTCATGGCTTCGATCGAGGGCAGACGCGGAATGCCGCGCCCCCGTCCTCCCTTCCCTGCTGTAAAGGGACTCTGGGAGAAGCCTTCAAACATCAACAACGTAGAGACATTTGCAAATGTTCCCTACATCTTCAGGGTCGGAGCCGAGGAGTACGCGAAGCTTGGGACCGAGAAATCAAAGGGAACGAAGGTATTCGCCCTTACAGGAAAGATCAACAACACAGGACTTGCCGAAGTGCCGATGGGTATCACGATGCGCGAGATCATCTTTGAAATCGGCGGCGGCATCATGGGCGGCAAGAAATTCAAGGCCGTACAGATAGGCGGCCCCTCCGGCGGATGCATACCGGAGAAACTGCTTGACACGCCGATCGACTATGACTCACTGATCGCTGCAGGAGCGATGATGGGCTCCGGCGGACTCGTCGTTATGGACGAGGACACCTGCATGGTGGACGTCGCCAAGTTCTTCCTCAACTTCACACAGTCCGAATCCTGCGGCAAATGCACCCCCTGCCGCGAAGGCACCAAACGCATGCTCGAAATGCTTACCGCCATTACAGAAGGTAAGGGAAAAGACGGCGACATAGAGAAGCTGGAGAGACTTGCCAAATCTATCAAGGCAGGAGCCCTCTGCGCCCTCGGACAGACCGCGCCGAACCCGATCCTTTCGACGCTGCGCTACTTCAGGGACGAGTACGAGGCCCACATTTACGATAAGAAATGTCCGGCGGGAGTCTGCACAGCCCTTATCGGATACAAGATCACCGATAAGTGTGTCGGCTGCGGCCTTTGCAAAAAGGTATGCCCCGTAGACGCGATATCCGGAGAACCCAAAGGCAAGCACACGATCGATCCTGATAAGTGCATCAAGTGCGGAGCCTGTATGGAAAAATGCCCGTTCAAGGCGATCATCCGCGGTTGATTCTGGTTGAGAGGAGAGAGAACAGATGGAACTGGTAAAGGTAACTATAGATAATAAGACGGTATCCGTACCGAGCAGCTATACAGTGATCGAGGCTGCCCAGGTCGCCGGCATACACATCCCGCAGCTCTGCTACCACTCGGAACTGACTAAGGAAGGCGCATGCAGGGTCTGTATTGTAGAAATAGAAGGGGCCCGCGGTCTTGGAGCGGCATGCGTATACCCTGTCTCTGACGGCATGGTCGTGCATACGAACACGCCTTTGGTAAGAGAGACGAGGAAGACTGTTGTAGAACTGCTTCTGGCAAATCACCCCCAGGAATGCCTTATCTGCCAAAAGAACAACAACTGCGAGCTCCAGACGATAGCGGCAGACCTCGGCATCCGCGAAATACCCTATACAGGCGAAAAGCGCGATGCGGTGAAGGACGAGTCCAACCCCAGTATAGTACGCGAACCTAACAAGTGCATACTTTGCGGCAGATGCATCAGGGCATGCCATGAGCATCAGGGGCTGGATGTCTACGCATTTGTCAACCGCGGATTCAAGACTCTTGTCGAGCCCGCATTCAGCTACGGCCTTGACCAGGTCACATGCACATACTGCGGCCAGTGTGTCGCGGTGTGCCCGACAGCCGCGATCTGCGAAAAGGATGATACGGAGAAGGTCTTTGACGCCCTTGGGGATCCCGGCAAATATGTCATCGTACAGACTGCTCCCGCAACGCGCGTTGCCCTCGGAGAGGCGCTTGGCCTCCCTGCGGGGGAGATAGTCACCGGCAAGATGGTAGCCGCGCTCCGCAGGCTGGGCTTCAACAAAATATTCGACACGGACTTCAGTGCAGACCTCACGATAATGGAAGAAGGACATGAGTTCCTTGACAGAGTGGTCAACGGCGGTACGCTCCCGATGATCACGTCCTGCTCCCCGGGTTGGATCAACTTCATTGAGATGAAGTATCCCGATCTCCTTCCGCACCTTTCCTCAGCCAAATCGCCCCAGGGAATGTTCGGGGCACTTACAAAGACATACTGGCCGGAAACACAGGGCATCCCTGTCGAAAAGATATTCAGCGTATCGGTAATGCCCTGTACAGCTAAAAAGGCAGAGCGCGTCAGGCCGCAGCTACAGAGCAACCCCGGGATCCCGGATGTTGACGCGGTCCTCACGACCAGGGAACTTGCAAGGATGATCAAGAATGCGGGGATCGATTTCAAGAACCTTCCTGAAGAAGAGTATGACAGCCCTCTTGGCATGTCGACCGGAGCAGCTGTTATCTTCGGAGTCACGGGCGGCGTCATGGAAGCGGCTCTGCGCACGGTCTACGCTGTTCTGAACGATGGCAAGGACCTTCCGGGAGTCAGCTTTATGCCTGTGCGCGGGATGGAAGGCATCAAGGAAGCCACTGTCGATGTTCCCGTAAACGGCCAGAACGTAACAGTCAAGCTTGCGGTCGCTCACACCCTTAAAAATGCAAGGATCCTCATGGACAAGGTTCGTGCCGGAGAAGCCGACTACCACTTCATTGAAGTCATGGCGTGCCCAGGCGGCTGCATAGGCGGAGGCGGACAGCCCCAGCCTGTAAACGCCGATGTAAGGGCGGCGAGGACTGCGGCAGTCTACAAGGTCGACGAAGTGATGACCATCCGCCAGTCGCACAAAAACCCCGATATCGTCGCACTATACGAGAACTGGCTCGGCAAGCCCCTCGGAGAGAAGTCGCACCACCTTCTCCACACACACTACAAGGCACAGCCAAGAGAAGTATAGTTTTTCGGACAAGGACAAAAGCAGCAAAGGGGGAGCCTTCCGGCTCCCCCTTTTTTGGGGCGGCGTCAGGGAGAGACAGATCGATCAGATTTTGTGGAACGATATTGTTTTCGTGCAATAATATGATAAATTATATGTATTACTAAAGCGTTCCGGAACTACCGGCAAACAAATTACTACATACGGGAGGAATCTTTAATGGCTAGGAAAAACACTTTTTTTAAGAGTCTCGGCTTTATTGCAGCAGCTGCCGCCTTTTCCCTTATCGGTACGTTGTCGGCCGAAGCGGCCTACAGACCTGGTGAAAGGGCTATGAAAATATGGCATGATGATCTGAACCCTTCAAAGCATGCGATATTCCTTAAATTCAAAGCGTCAGTCGAGACCGGCGACGGGCGTGAGGAGAATACTACCACCATGGCTGTCAAAGGCCACTTTATGTACGTAGATGTATTGAGCGACATGAGTCACATGAGCACCATCACGGACAACGCGGCAAAGACCACCACGATCCTGATGCATGAAGAGAAGATGTACATGAAAATGCCTCATCAGTCATTTGATGGCCCTACGCTGAATGACGACAAGGACCTGTCTGAAGCTGAAAAAACCAAGCTGGTCGTATCCTCCGGAAAAGACAAGATCGCTGGCAGGACATACGATTATGACAAGATCAAAGTCAGCGAAGGAGAAGAGCAGATATACTATTTTGATGAGGGGACCAACAAGTGGAGATATTGGAAAACTTCAGAGGCGCTTATGGAGATAATCGAGTACGGAAGCAAGGTTGACGAGAATCTCTTCAAGATCCCCAAGGGATATACGAAAATGGAAATTTAACCGTCATGTACAGCAAGACACCTCAAAAGGCAGGGCCCGAGCGGCTCTGCCTTTTGATTTCCCGGGCTGTGCCAAGGTGCAGACCCAAAATTACGGCATAAAAATCCGAATTCTCTGTATAATGTAACATACAAAACTTTCTCCATGTTTTTATAAAGAAGGCCGCCATTCATCGCAAGAGGTACATAAGAAATCAACATAATGCCTGATACGAAAACGAGGAACTAAAAAGTTCACGGTGAAAATATAAACAGAATGTAAGTTCGGCGACATATATAAGGGGGGATACGAATGGATGGTACCTTCATTTTAAAAGACGCGGACACCGCAGAACACTTCACTGCCGGTGACCTATGTTCCCTTGCGGAGATATTCCATCCGGGAAATGAAAGGCTGCCATTCTGCGGTTTTTCCCTCTCCCATGCGGTGGTCCTTCCGAAGGGACGTACGGTTCCCCACCGTTTGGTCAAGTCTTCAGAAGTTTACTGGATAATAGCAGGGAGAGGGATTCTTTTTATTGACGAAAGACCGATAGAGCTGAAAAAGGGGAGAGCCGTCCTTGTTCCGCCCTCTGCAGTACAGTATGTGGTGAACGAATGTGATCACAAGCTGGAGTTCCTTTGCATCGTCTCTCCGCCATGGGAAAGTTCCGACGAAGAGACCATCTGAGCCTGGGTTTATGCCGAGGCAGGGTCAAGACTATGCGGATAAAATAAAAATATAATGTAAGTCTTTGACAGTTTCACCATTTTACCTTGATCATTTATGTCAGGAGCTGCAGCCATTTGAATAACGGAGAAAAGCAGAAAATATATCTGATCCGCCATGCCAAGCCTGATCTTCCCCACGGAGGGAAACTATATTACGGATCCACCGACTATCCTCTTTCCGAGGAGGGTGTAATGATGGCAAAGAGGCTGGCCGAAGTGCTGAGGGGCGTTGAGGCGAACATGGTCTTCTCAAGTGACCTAAGGAGAGCGAGGGAGACTGCGGAGATAGCCCTTGCCGGCCGGACATGCGAGATACGCCCCGTGAGAGGGCTCCGTGAGATACATCTGGGAGACTGGGAGGGCAGGAGTTTCGACGAGGTAAGATTGACCTGGAACGAGATATACGAAAAGAGGGGCGTCTCTTTTGATTCGGTGGGGCCTCCCGGAGGGGAGAGCTTTAAGGATCTTCAGAAACGTACCGTTCCTGTATTTGATGAAATACTCAGGGATAATCCGTGCGGGAACATAATGCTTTTTGCCCATGGAGGAGTCATATGGACGCTGATGTGTAATTATTTCGGATTTAAGCTGAACGACATTTTTTTCTATCCGATGGATTTTTGCGGCATACATCTGATCGAACGGTCCGACGGCCTGATGAAACTGATAAAATATAACTGGAGCAGGAATCTCTCCTGAGAACGTTCATGGCAGCGGCATGGTCCTGCTGCGAACCGGTGCGGAATATATCTGGATCGATTGGAGGAATATGATATGAGTAGACAAAGAGGAGGTTTATTTTCCGGTTTCGTTGTTATGCTGGTCATAATACTGCTTTTTGCCACGGCACTCCTTGCCGTTGCGGCAATGAGGGAGAGGAATATAACAAAGGCGGAGTCCCTTCTGCGTTCCGGTGATCACTACGGGGCTTCAGAGCTCTTCATGAAGGCCGAAAAATTCAGTCTCAGGCCTGAATCCAGGGTCGTAAAGGGCATTGCGGAAAGCAGCCTTGGGATGGAGGATTACGAGACGGCTGCACTCTATTATGAAAAGCTCGTCAAGCTGGAGCCGGACAATGTGGAGGCAAGATACAAGCTGGGTCTTCTCTACATCAGGGCAAAGGATTACGGGGCCGCTGAGAAAGAAGTCGAAGCATTGAGAGAGATAGGCAGCGAAAGCGCCATACAGGGAGCTGAAGCACTTGCCGAAAATCTCTCTTCAGGCAAGGTCAAGGGGTTTTTCAGGGATCTGCTGAAAAAGGTCGCCCCTGGTCTGCCGGAGATCCCGGGCATCACCGAGGACGGACCGATCATGCCCGATACCGGAGAGCAGGAGGGCGAGCCTCTTTCCGGGGATGAAGACGGATCAGCGGAGATCTTCCGTGGTCTGCCGGATTCGGGCGATGCTGTAACTGAGTGATGAAGCTTCTTCTAAAAAATGCGAAGCTCCTGCCCGTCCTTTTGCTTTTCTTCTTTATCGCGGGCAATGCCGCTGCCGACGGTCCCAAAGAAATCAATACGGAAAAGAGTCCCCTGCACAAATCTGTATTTGCCATGCCGGTCTATGTTATTTTGCCTGAAGGCTGCACTTTTGTAGAATCACAGGCAGGATGTGTGGACAAAACAAAAAAAGTTTCACTGGAGTCATCTGTCATACGCCTTCCATACGCTGCCCTTTTGGAAGAGTTCACCGAGGATAATCTGAAAAAGGCAAATATGGAACTTAAGATGAAAAATGAGTTTGTCTGGAATGGCTCATCTGCGATGCTGATGAAGATATTTCAGAAAAAAGGATCCGGCATGGTCGGCAAATGGACTCTGGTCGTCGACAGGGGCAAAGAGTGCTGGATGATAAACGGCCTTTACCCTGCAAAAGACCAGCTGCGTGGAGAGGCTGTACTTAAAACGATCAGGAGCGCATACTGGGAAAGTGTAAAAAGTTCTCCCCCTGCAGAGATCCCGCAGGGCAATATCGATGTGCACGGGACGCCCCTTAAACTTGCCGGCCTGCTTGACGGTGCGGTCGTATATACAAAGGATGGTTTCCTCCCCACAAAAAAAGAGGACGGTTCTTTATTTGTCGTATCACGCATCTCAAACACCTTTGTAACTCCGGATAAACAGCCGGGTTTTGCAAAGGAAAAACTGCAGATGATAGAAAAGGGAGAAAAGGTCGACATCATATCTGAAAAAGAGGTAATGATCGACGGACTGAACGGGATAGAGATAGTTGGATATACTTCAGGTGAAGAAAAGAAGCTTATATACCAGACGATGCTTTTTGACGGCAAAAACAGCCATGTTATGGTCGGCATAGCAAGATCCGCTATCCCCGAAAACCTCGATTTGTTCCATAATACAGCGGAAACGTTCAAAACAGCGAGATAAGACAAAAGAGATCGGGAGGAAAAGATGCAGATGAAAAAATACGTCAGGTCCACAGCTTTTTTTCTGATTTTATTGATCGCCCCTGTCCGAACTGCATTTGCCTATTCGGAACATCACAGTTACAGCTCGAGCCATACCGAGGTCTGGGTGGACGCGACTGGTCTGGCAGTCCTCCTGGGCACTCTCGCTGCGGGAAACACCAACAACCAGGCGGAGGCAGCCAAACAGCAGGCCGCATACGAGCAGAAGGTCAGGGAAATAAGGGAGCACGCGAAGGAAAGTTCGAGAAAAGAGATGGAACACGCGGCAGATCTTATTTTTGAAAGAGGGGTCCCCGGCACAGTTGAGCTGCTGGTAAAGTCATGGGAGGGAGAGGGCAAAAAGACGTTCCTCGATGACAGAAGCGGGGTCACCGTCATTAAGGTCAGCGGTTTCGAAGAGAATATAAGGCTTGAATACACGATCCGGCAGGAGAGCAAAAAGATATCTGTAAGGGTGACCGCTCCCGACTATTCGGTCTCCGAGGAGTCAGGAGCATACTATAAGGAACCCCAGCCCCTCCCCCCTTCCAAAAGTTATCTCGGTCTTGAGCTTGAGGAGCTTTTCAGGGATCCAGGCGGCAGGCTTCTCATTAAAGATGTTGTAAAAGGTACCGCGGCATTCTATGCCGGGATCCTGCCGGGAGATTCTCTGGTCATGATCGATACATACGACACCAAAAATTTTGACATTGCCCGCGTTGATTCTTACCTTGAAAGCAGGGCTGCCGCAAAGGCGAAAGTAAGGGTGACGGTTTCCCAAAAAGGGGAGCAGAAAAGCATAGATATCCAGCTTTGAGAATAGAGTTCAAAGATGCCTTACTGCTTTGCATCGGAATGTCTCTTAAACGCAAAAGGAGGAAAGAGCTGTGCCTATCAAAGATTTTAAAGTTGAAAAATGGCTGAATCCCCGTGACGCTCAATGCAGGTACAACCTTGGGGCAAGCTGCGTAAAGGCTATCTCCCTGGATGAACTCGCGGAACTGAGCGGAGAGAACAAGGATGAACTTACAAAATTCTTCTTCGAGACCCACCTACATTACGGAGCCTTCTTTGGCCTGCCCCGCTTTCTTGATGCGGCCGCTTCGACCTATAAAATGGCGGAGCCGGGTATGGTGCTTACCTTCCATGGAGGTACCGGGGCAAACTCGGCCGTGCTTACCGGGATGCTTGAAAAGGGAGATAATGTGGTAGCGGTGATGCCCAACTACCAGCAGCACTACTCCATCCCTGAAGCCCTAGGGATAGAAGTCCGTCCCCTTCGCCTGAAAAAGGAGGAGGGCTATAAGGTCGATCCAAAAAAAATGGACTCGCTTACAGACAGCAGAACGAAAATGATAACACTGACCAACCCCAATAACCCTACCGGTGCCTATATGGATGCCGATGAACTGGGAGAAATTATTACAGTTGCCGAAAAGAACGGATCATACATCCTCTGTGATGAAATATACAGAGGACTTGCGGACGCATACATGCCATCGATAGTTGATCTTTACGAGAAGGGGATCGCCACAAGCAGCATGTCCAAGATCTACTCGATGGCAGGGACAAGGGTCGGCTGGGCTGTCACACGCGACAAAAAGGCCTATGACATCCTTGAGAACAGACGGTCATACGATTCGATCTGCAACGGGGTCTTCGATGAGCTGATATCCGCCATAGCCCTTGAGAACAGCGATAAAATGCTTGAAAGGGCCCGTGCCATAGTCAGGCCCAACAAAAAGATCGCGGAGGACTGGATCATGAACCAGCCCCGCCTCTCAGTTTATGGTGAGAGTTTCACTACGACTATGCTTGTCCACTACGACTATGATATCGATGAAGTGGAGCTTTGTACGGACATATACGAAAAGACCGGGGTCCTTCTCTGCCACGGAGACTGTTTCGAAGAGAAAAAGTGCTTCAGGCTTGGTTATGGATTCGGTGACACGAAGCTTTTGCAGGACGGGCTCCACGAGCTAGGCGGATATCTCAGCTCCCTGAGTTTGTAGATCAGGGACCGATTTTTCATTGATCTCGGGATCATCTTAGGATCATTTGAGCGAAAAAGCTGAATTCGCTCTGTTTTTGTCTCTGAGATAGTTGCATTAACCTGATGTTCCATGATAGACTACCTTTTGCGGTGCGGACTCGTAGCTCAGTAGGATAGAGCGACGGCCTCCTAAGCCGTAGGTCGCCGGTTCGACTCCGGCCGAGCCCGCCATTAATTTGGTCATCCCAACGGATCACAGGCCCCTGAGGTTGCTCAGGGGCCTGTCTCGTTGTCCGGACCTCTCACTAACGCAGGGTCATTGAAGCCTGCAAGCGGACCGTGATTTGTCGGACCTGTCAAAATAATTCATCAGATAAGAAAGAATTAATATTATTGATTTATACATATGACTATGTGATATTATTGTTTGGTATCTAGTAAGTATAAATAATTAAGGTATTTAAAACTCCTTAATTATTGCAGATAATGTTTTCTCCCTCCTTTTTTAAGCCATGTTGCAAGCAGGAGAATGAAGAACGGCAAAGCGGACAGATATGGTCTTTTGTTCACCGGATCAAAATATCAGAAAAAAAGAAAGCGACTTAAACAAAAACATATCCATATGTGTTTTGTACTGATGCAAAGAATTTGATGATTTGTTAATTTTAGTTGGTATGGCAGTTATATGATGGTACGTTATTCCTTTTCCATAATGACAGAAAGGTGTGATGACGGTTGAAAAAGCTGTTAAAAAACAACGTTTCATGGGTAGGCAAGGTCGACTGGGAGCTCCTCAAATTCCATGGGGACGATTATTCCACACATAAGGGTTCGACTTACAATTCCTATCTAATAGAGGAAGAGAAGACGGTACTTATTGATACCGTCTGGATGCCCTTCGCGGAAGAATTTGTCGCGAACCTGCAGAAGGAGATCGACCTGAACAAGATCGACTATATCGTTGTGAACCATGGTGAAGTAGACCACAGTGGATCGCTTCCCGCACTTATGAAGCTGATCCCCGGCAAACCGATATACTGCACAGCAAATGCGGTCAAGTCACTTAAGGGGCAATACCATCAGGACTGGGACTTCCATGTGGTCAAGACGGGCGATAAACTGGATGTCGGAAACGGCAAGGAGCTTATCTTCGTCGAGATGTCGATGCTCCACTGGCCGGACAGCATGGCTGCATACCTTACCAAGGACAATATACTTTTCAGCAACGACGCATTCGGCCAGCACTACGCGACAGAGAAGCTTTTCAACGACCTGGTGGACCAGTGCGAGCTATTCAACGAATGCATAAAATACTACGCCAACATAATCACGCCGTTCAGCGCGATACTGAGAAAGAAGCTTGCCGAGGTGCTCTCCCTCAATCTTCAGATCGATATTATCGCAACGAGCCACGGAGTGATCTGGCGTGATAACCCGATGCAGATAGTCGAAAAATATGCCAAATGGGCGGACGACTATCAGGAGAACCAGATATCGGTCATCTACGACACTATGTGGAACGGGACAAAAGAGCTCGCCGAGAGGATCGCAGAGGGGATCGGACTGGCAGACAAGGATGTCACCGTCAAACTGTTTAACCTTGCTAAGAACGACGACAACGATGTGATCACGGAAGTCTTCAAGTCAAAAACAGTAGTTGTCGGGTCACCCACAGTAGGAAACAGCGTCCTTCATTCAGTTGCCGGCTTCATGCACCTGATGAAGGGACTTAAGTTCAAAAACAAAAAGGCTGCGGCATTCGGGTGTTACGGATGGAGCGGAGAGGGCACCAAAGTCATCCTGGACTCGATGAAGAACGCGGGCTTTGAGTTGATAGACGAAGAGGGACTCCGCAATCAGTGGAACCCTTCGGAAAGCATCAAAGAAGAAGCCGTCAGATTCGGGATGAAGATAGCAAAGGCATAATGACCTCGGCAGGAATAAATAACAAAAGGGGGAAGGATATATGAGCATGTTCTGTTTTCAGTGTCAGGAAACTGCAATGAACAAAGGATGTACGGTTAAGGGAGTATGCGGCAAGGAAGAACACGTCGCAAAACTCCAGGATCTTCTTATTTACACAGTCAAAGGCATCTCCGATGTTGTCGTAAAGGGCAAAATTGACGCAGCAGGCATTCCCGAAGTGAACCACGAAGTGCTGAGAAGCCTCTTCATGACGATCACGAACGCAAATTTCGATGCCGATGCCATCCAGAAGCAGATCACGAAGATGATCTCCGTCAGGGAGGGCCTCAAAGCCAAAATCCAGGCAGCCGGACTTCACGATGCGGCCCTTTTCAATGCCGATGGCAGGGATGCGATGCTTGAAAAAGCAGCTTCAGTCGGAGTTCTTGCTACAGAAAACGAGGATGTCCGCTCCCTCAGGGAAATGATAACTTATGGTCTGAAAGGCATGGCTGCTTATGCGGAACATGCGCTCAACCTTGGGAAGGAAGATACTGACATTTACAAGTTCATCTATGAAGCACTGGCCGCACTCCTGGACAACAGCCTCGGGGCTGATGACCTTGTAGCCCTTACTCTCAGAACCGGAGAGAACGGGGTCACGGCAATGGCGCTTCTTGATACAGGCAATACATCCAAGTACGGCGACCCTGAGATAACGATGGTGAATATCGGAGTAAGAAAAAATCCTGCTATCCTCATTTCGGGACATGACCTTACCGATCTTGAGCAGTTGCTTGAACAGACTAAGGGAACGGGAGTCGATGTCTATACTCACGGTGAAATGCTCCCTGCCCATTATTACCCCGCATTCAAGAAGTATGACAACTTTGCAGGCAACTATGGCGGTTCGTGGTGGAAACAGGCCGGCGAGTTCGAGACCTTCAAAGGCCCCATTCTCTTTACTACAAACTGCATTGTCCCGCCGAAGAGCGAAGAAGTCAGACAGCGCATATTCACTACCGGTTCAGCCGGATTCCCGGGGTGTGCCCACATTGTGCCTGACACAGCAGGTAAGAAGGATTTCTCCGCAGTCATCGAAATGGCGAAGAAACTTCCGGCGCCGGAAGAGATAGAAACGGGATCGATAGTGGGAGGTTTTGCCCATAACCAGGTCCTTGCCCTTGCCGACAAGGTTGTCGATGCAGTCAAATCCGGAGCAGTCAGAAAATTCTTTGTAATGGCCGGCTGTGACGGACGCATGAAGTCAAGAGAATACTACACCGAGTTTGCCAATAAACTTCCTAAGGACACGATCATCCTTACAGCGGGATGCGCTAAGTACCGCTACAATAAACTCGATCTGGGAGACATCGGAGGAATACCAAGAGTCCTTGACGCAGGCCAGTGCAACGATTCTTATTCGCTTGCGGTCATAGCCCTCAAGCTCAAGGAAGTTTTTGGTCTTGACGATGTCAACAAGCTCCCTATCGCCTACAATATCGCATGGTATGAGCAAAAAGCAGTCATCGTTCTCCTTGCCTTGCTCTATCTTGGAGTCAAGAACATCCACCTTGGCCCGACACTGCCAGGTTTCCTTTCACCAAACGTGGCCAAGGTCCTTGTGGAGAAGTTCGGTATCGCAGGAGTAGGCAATGTCGATGATGACATAGCCATGTTTATGGCATAAGCAAAAGAAAATATTTATATAAAAAACGTGTGGTACGTCGTTCGTACCACACGTTTTTTATATGCGCCATTGTTCAGATATCAGGAATTATCAGAAAAACCTTATATATTCGCAAAATTCTGCAATTTGGCTGCAGTTGTACGCTGCTTGAATAAACATGTATAATAATTCACGAGTTTATGTAAAATGCAGGCGACAAGCCTGTGACAATACATCCCAGGGAGGTCATTTCTCAAATGGAACAGATCCGTACACTAGGTGCGCTGCTTGAGTATGCAAAGGAAGTAGGCCCCAAGAAGATAAGCGTTGCATGTGCAGAAGACGAAGAGGTAATGGAAGCGGTAGAGAACGCGCGCAAAGCCGGCGTTGCTGAAGCATTCCTGGTAGGCAACGCGGACAAGATCAAAGAAGTTGCAGATAAGCTCGGCATTGACCTTGCCAACTACGAAGTAATCGACGAAAAGGGCGGCGAAGCTGCCGCGGCACTCAAAGCCGTTGAACTTGTATCGGGCGGACAAGCCCAGATAGTCATGAAGGGGATGGTGGCGACAGCCAACTTCCTTAGAGGCATACTAAACAAGGAAAAGGGCCTCCGTACAGGCAAGACTCTCTCTCACGTATACATCCACGAAATAATGGGATATGACAGGATCTTCTTTATCTCAGACCCCGCATTCAACATGTATCCGGATCTCAAGATCAAGATCGATATAATTAAGAACGTCGTAGAACTTGCACATGCGTTCGGTGTAAGCTGCCCCAAGGTAGCCGCCCTCGCAGCCGTTGAAGTGGTGAATCCCGATATGCCTCCTACGATGGATGCGGCCCTTCTTACGCAGATGAGCCGCCGCGGCCAGATCAAAGGATGCATCATTGACGGGCCCCTCGCCCTCGACAATGCAGTATCCCCGGAATCTGCACATCACAAGGGCATCAAGAGCGACGTTGCCGGATATGCAGATATCCTTCACGTTCCCAACATTGAGTCGGGAAATATGCTTGCAAAGGCGATAGTCTACTTCTCAGAGAACAAGACGGCAGGTATAGTGCTGGGAGCGGCCGCACCGGTAGTTTTGACAAGCCGCGCGGACTCAGCTGAAACAAAGCTCCTCTCCATAGCTTCAGCTGTTGCCCTTGCAGCTCATCAGGGAAAGTAAGGCTCTGTACCGGAAAACAAACATAACAGAGAGGGCGGGATCCCGCCCTCTTTTTAGTTTATGTCGGGTATGAAAAAAATGAAAATGATCCGCGAGCATTCAAATATCCGTGAGTACGTGGTCCCGGGGACCTTTGGGGATAATGAGGTAAGGGTGACATCGTTCCCCCCCAAAGAACCGAACGAGGTCCAGGTGGTCCTGCTCCACGGAGTCCACAGCAGCGCCAACATGGGCGAAAACAACAAGTTTCGTTTTCTTTCAGAGCTTCTCTCCGGACGGGGGTATGCTCCATGGCTGGTGGAGACGAGCAGAAAAGTCAGGAACCGGAATGATTTCTCAAATGATGTGCCTCTGTGGATAAGGGAAGCCTTTTCCGGAAAAACCTTCGCACAGGAGCAGCAGGACGTCTTTAACGCAATATCCGAAATCAGCGGGGAGATGCCTGACAGACCCATCTGGATATGGGGCTTTTCACTTGGAGGGATCATTGCCCTTTCAGCGGCAGCTGACAATATAAAACGTAATGCAGGCGAAGGATCTCCGCTCCCCGAAAGGATCATCCTTAGCGGGACCGGACTTGTGGCCTACAAGGAAGTGGAGGAACGGATGATGTCTCTTCCGGTCCTTTCCACCCTTCGTTCAGAAATAGACACCGACATGCTCGCACATGTAAAAGCCAAAGGGCTGATATCCTTCAGAGGGAGCTGCGATGAGATCTTTTCTGAAGAGAGCTGCCTTGGAGTACTGCGAGAAGCAAGCATTCCGGAGAGCGAAAAACACTATTTCGTGATCGAGGGTGCGGACCACTCTTTCCGCAGCAGATACGGGAAAGCTGATCCAGGGGTAATGGAGGAGATGGTCGGACTTTTGGCAAGAACCTGGTCATAGCTCTGTGGTAAAATTATCTGACCGTTCCTCCAACAACGGGGAGGTCTCTGATGGGTCGCATCACCAAGGTTAATGAAAGCTGTTCAGGTAACAGTTTGATTATATACAGCCCCATAAAAAACTTTTTTGGTCTTTGGGCCGGGAGAGTTTATCTTTTTTGTCTGATGCTTCTTTTGACTCTTTTTACTCCTGATCACCTTCACGCAAAGGAAATAGATTATCAGTCCCTTCAGGAAGATCCGCTCGAAACGGCGTACAGAAAACTGGCCTCTCCCGGCGACATCGAATGGGACGAGGAAGAGATGGTCAGCGGAGGCGCTCCCCTTATCATCAGCGACATGAAGTGGCCCCTAAACTCCGGGGAGCTCTCAAGCCTATTCAGCAGAACGGCTTCAAAGGGGAGGAGGAAACACTTCGGCATAGATATCGTAGCTCCTAAGGGGACCCCAATATATGCTGCACTTGACGGTATAGTCGAGGTGGCCTCGAACGGAGGAAAAGGTTTCAGAGGCTACGGCAGGGTCATCATAATCAACCACTCCGATCAGTTGTGGACACTCTATTCCCACTGCGCGACGATGAACGTAAGGGTCGGCCAGAAGGTGAGACGGGGAGATCTGATCGCAACGGTAGGCAGGACAGGAAGGGCGACTACTAACCACCTCCACTTTGAGGTCCGAAACGCCAAAGGAACAGCCCTTGATCCAATGAAATACCTTCCCGAGAACGGCGCTCTGCCGATGAATCTTTTCAGAAGATAGGTGTATCATCTCTTCCCCGGGTAATTTAGTCATAAGGTTCGCAATAAGTGATCAATTATATCGTGCAGGCACGATATTGATATGAAATACCGGCATATATACACATAATAAAAATTTTTGTTATCCGGAGGCTGCAGGCAGAAAGATATGAGCATCAAAGCAGGCGCGTCAAGGCCAATATTATATCTAGCCGCTGCTGCTGTGACAGTTTTGCTGATGATAATGCTGTACGCAGCAATGGGAGGCCTCGGATGGGGGGCTCCGAAAAAAGTCTCCGGCGAATCATACCGACTTGGCACGATAGTCAGGATCACCGTCTACGGGGATGACACCGAAAAACTCAACAATGCCCTTGATCTGTCGATGAAAGAGATAGAAAGGCTGGAAAATCTTCTTTCAGTAAATATCCCCTCTTCAGACATCTCGCTCGTCAACAGAGCATCGGGAGAATACCCTGTAAAAGTTTCGGAAGAGACTGCCGTCCTTTTGGAAAGGGCGCTTGAATGGTCAGAACGGACAGGAGGGGCATTTGACCCTACTGTAGGAAAAGTCGTCAAACTCTGGGGGATAGGAACTGAGGGTGCAGCCATCCCTGACCCTGAGCGGCTTAAAGAGGCCGTTAAGTTGACAGATTTCAAAAAGACCTCTGTCGCGCATGAAGGGAACGGGACCTTCGTTCGGACAGCCAAAGGACAGAGGATAGATCTTGGGGGAATAGCAAAGGGATATGTCACAGATAAAGTAAGGGCCCTGCTTATACAAGAGGGCATCCGATCAGGCCTTATCGATCTCGGAGGGAACATCGCGGTCTTTGGGAACTCTCCCAGGCCCGGAAAGTGGAAGATAGGGCTTCAGCATCCGTTCATGCGTAGAGGAGAATATTTCGGCATAGTTGAAGTATCTGATGTTTCTGTCGTTACATCAGGACCTTATGAGAGATATTTTGAATCAGGGGGGGCGAAATATCATCACATTTTTGACACCTTGACCGGATACCCTGCCCAGTCAGACCTGGCCTCAGTTACAATAATAAGTGAAGATTCTACGGATGCGGATGCGCTCAGTACAGCGATTTTTGTAATGGGTTTTGAAAAAGGCATTTCCCTGTTGCATGAATTGAAAAACATTGAGGCTGTCCTCGTGGCAAAAAAAACTGGGGGTACAATTGTATATGTGACGAAGGGACTTAGTGAAAAATTTATATTGAAAGCGCCAGATATGAAAAAAGAGCCGGCGGTCCAGTGATGGGAATGAAGCGAGGAGACAGGGCAATGCTGAAGATCCTCATAGTGATACTCATGGCTTCATGTGTTGTCTGGGGCATCAGGTTTCTGACAAAAGCCCCTGATGTGTTAAATGCAGAAATAATACAGGACGGTAAGCTTTTGCGGAGGGTATTGCTGAAAAAGGGAGACCCCGCCGGGGAATTTGCAGTCGAATACAAAGGCGGCCGAAACGTACTGAAAACAGAGGACGGCAAAATCGCGGTTATTGCATCGGATTGTCCGGACAAGGACTGTGTGAAGCGCGGGTGGCTCCAGAGGCCGGGAGATTCTGCCGTATGCCTGCCTAACAGGCTTGTTATCAGGATCTCAGGCAAAACAGAAGTAGACGGGGTGACCTGGTGATGAAGCTCAAAAATTTGATCATTACCGGTTCACTTGCTGCCTTTGCACTGGTTTTCAACATCTTCGAAGGAAACCTCCCTATGCCTCTCCCTGGAATAAAGCTTGGCGCTGCAAACGTATTCTCCCTTGTCGCACTCGTTCTTCTCGGCGTGAAGGAGGCTTTTGCGGTAACGCTGATCAGGGTCTTCCTGGCCTGGGTAATGACAGGAAACTGGTTTGCGCTTCTTTGCAGCCTGGCCGGAGGGCTCATGTCGGCATCTGTAATGTCCTTTATATATATTAAATACAGGGATGACTTCAGCCTGCCGTGGATAAGCGTCGCGGGGGCATGGGCCTTCAACGCGGCACAAGTATCGGTAGCAGCTGCAATGGTGAATGACATCAGGGTACTCCTATACATAGTGCCGCTTTTGGCTGCAGGAACAGCGGCAGGGTGGGCGGTCGGATGGCTAGCCCTGGTCCTTTGCAGGAGAGTAGGATCACTAAATGATGCAGATCACAGATAACCAAAGGAGGAAGATTCCTTATGAAACTGATGATAGAAAGAGAAATTTTCGAGCTTTTCCCGGGTGCAAAGATCGGTTGGCTCCTTGCCCAGGTCCGTGTGGCCCCGTCTGATGAATATGTCGAAAAGATGAAGAGGGGGCTTGTCGGAAGGCTGAATGATATAGGGATATCCCAGGATACGATGATGCTGCATCCTGATGTGGCAGGATGGCGTGATGTCTATTCGAAGATGGGGGTAAAGCCCAGTAAGTACAGATCTTCGCTGGAAGCGCTTCTCAGGAGGACTTTCAAGGGAGACATATGGAGCGTATCAAACGTTGTAGACTGCTACGACTGCGTATCGGCGCTAAGCCTCCTTCCCATGGGAGCTCATGATACCGCAAAGCTCAGAGGCGACCTGGTGCTTCGTTATGGCCTCGAGGGCGAAAAATTCTACCCGCTTGGTGCGGGCGACAGCGTTATCGATGTATCTCCGAAAAACATTCTTTATGCGGACCAAGAAAAGGTCTGCTGCTGGCTCTGGAACCACCGTGACACAAGAGATGCTTCCCTCTCCGAAAGCACGGAAAGCGCCCTCTTCCTTGTTGACCAGGCCTTCGATACGGAGTGGAAAAGCGTAGCCGAAGGCCTTGATGCTCTTTCGTACGAGCTTGAAAAGATCGGGTGCAGAGTGCTTAAAAGCGGAGTGGTCAATTCAGCTTATCCGTCTTCAGAGATATCTTGATGGAGATATTAGGCTGCTGCGGCATGGACTGCGGCTCATGCGAGGCGCGCGGGGCAACCGAGAGGAACGATATGGTAACACTCTCAAAAATAGCTGCCGCCGAGGAGATCCGCGGAGGCAGATCTTTCATCCTGCCGTCAAGGATGAGGTGTACGGGATGTACCGAACCGGGGGCCAAGAGCGTGGCATGCACCGGATGCAGGGTCAGGATTTGCGCGCTTCAGAACGGCATACCCCACTGCGGCTTCTGTGAAGAGTTTCCATGTGACCTGGGCGATACGATATGGGAGGCCCTCCCGGAATACAAGAAGAACCTGGAAAGGATAAGGAGCAGATAAGGGAACTATTGAGGCCGCCTTCCGTTTCCGGTGCAGATCATACAAAGAGAGGGCCCCTTTGCGGAAAGGGAGCCCTCTTACTTAATCATTCTCTTCTTATTGGGAGATCCGGGGTTTTAGGGCGAGGAAGCGCAGTCTCACGTAGTCAGCGACCCAGCCGTTCTCTTCGGTGTAGAGCATCGGCCTGCAGTAATCCTCGACCTCTTTGTAGAAAAGTTCCTTTTCTTCATTTGAGAATCCCTCGGTGTGACGGTTCGCAAATACCTCAAGCCAGCACCTCAGTCCGTTTTTAAGCGGGGTTGGCCTGTCTACCCTTGCAATGTAGGAGACTTTGAAGCCCTGGTTGTCCAGTATTTTCGAGAACTCCCCCAGTTCGAGGAATTTCCACGGATTTCTGGCCTTGTAGTCGATGCCCCGTTTGATCAGTGCGATCTTCATGCCCTCGCGGATAACCCTTATGCAGCCTTCTCCCCCGCATTCCGCAGCGAAGCGTCCGCCGGGTTTCAGAGATTTCCATACGCCTCGCACCACTGCGTATTGGTCGTTCATCCAGTGGATCGCCGCATTGCTCATCACGGCGTCAAACTCCTCTCTGAAATGCAGGTGCTCTCCGTCCATAACTTCGGCTTTCAGGCCGAGGGACCTTGCTGCCTCGACCATCTCCGGGCTTGTATCAATGCCCGTCACCGCACATCCCATGTCAGCAAGCTCTTTGGTCAGGGTGCCGTTTCCGCATCCGAGGTCAAGGATCTTTTCTTCTTTTTTTGGATCAAGCAGTTCGATGACCGGCCTGCCAAACAGAGGGACAAAATCTGCCCCTTTTTTGTAAATCTCCGGACCCCAGCATTGATTTGACATCGGAAAGCCTCCTTATATTCTTGTTTCCCTATTATATTTGAGAGAGTCAGAAAATGCACTCCCGAGCAACTTAAACGATAGGATTTTAATAAACCTTTTAAATTTTCTCCCTTTCTTGACGGAATCGCTCTTCTTGATGTAGTCTAGTACCGTTGATGTTTTGTACGTCCCCGAGTCGGATTGCCTAAAGGAACTTTTCCAACGGCATAAGACCAATGGGTGTTTTCGGAAACGAAGGCGCCTCCCGCACTTGGAAAGGGGGAACAGCAAACTTTGGGGTATCTGTACCAAGGTACCCTCCTGTTCTGTCCTCTCCCAGGTGCCTGACAAGCGGATAATAAACAGCTTAATGTGCTGCCCGTGAATTCCTTAATAAGAGGAGGAACATGATTTGCGAATTTTAAGAGTCCTGATAGCTGAAGCAGATCCGCTGCTGCAGAAGTTGTATTCAGATCTTATCGCTACCGAATCTGCTTTTACCGTACTAAAATGTGTTTCAAGCGGTACGCAGATGTTCGAGTCTTTGAGATGTGTCGAGGCAGATCTGGTCCTTTTGGATCTTTACCTGAAAGATTTTAACGCACTGGAGGGACTTGACGAACTTCGCAAGGAATTTCCGAGGACTGACTTTATAGTCGCATCGTCGGGAGAGGATCCCAACCTTGTAAGGAAGGCTCTTTGCCAGGGAGTATTTGAGTATCTCATCAAACCCTTCTCCTTTGAAAGGCTCAGGCTTGCACTGCGCAACTATCACATTTACCACCAGAGCCTGACGGGAAGGACGAGGCCGTGGCAGCAGGAAGACCTCGATACCCTTGTCTCCCTGAGGGCGAGAGACCCTTCCTGGGCAAACAACAGAGCCATACCAAAGGGGCTTCAGCTCAAATGTTTGAATGAAGTGGAGAATTTATTGAGGGACAACAACGACACATTCTCTGCACAGGAAGTAGGGGACGCGCTTGGAATATCAAGGTCGACAGCGAGAAGATACCTCGAGTTCCTGACAATGAATGAGAGGGTAATTGTTGAGTATGCCTACCGTAAGGTCGGAAGACCGGAAAAGAGATACAGGATGGCTTTGATATAGGATCAAAGAGTTCAGATACAAAAAAGGGGCTGTGTGGGATCTTGGGATTTCACGCAGCCCCTTTTGTTTTTTGATCCTGTCCTTAAATCCCAATAAAATGTCCGGTGATGTAAGTTGCAAGTATCCCTCCGACCAGTACGACCAGGATCCCCCTGCCGAACCAGCCGAGTATTATTGCAACAATGGCTCCGGCCGCAGAGCTGTATATGCTGTCTGTCGCGGTAAGTACGTCAGGGAATATCAGCGCCCCGAGGACAGCATAGGGGATGTAGTGGAGCAGCGACTCTGCAAAGGGCGGAAGTTTCCTTTCCCCGAGGAAGAAGACGGGAAGGATCCTTGAGGGGGCTGTAACGCACATCATCAGGACAGACAGGATCATTATCCTTGTCATCGGGCTGACCTTCTTTTATCCAGGGGGAAGAGCAGCGCTCCGATAAGGGCGGCAATTCCTGTAGCGGTCATAATGGCGATCCCCCGGTTCAGGCCGGCAAAATATGGAGTCCACTTTATCAGTGCGCTGAGAGCCATGCCTGCCGCCGCAACGACAAATGCCGGCCTGCTTTTCCTTACCGAGGGCAGGAGCAGGCCCAAGAATAAGGCGTAAAGGGCGATCCCCATACTGTCCTGGACGTTCTGCGGCATAACAGAAGTGCCGTAGAAACCAAGGAGCGTCCCCGAGACCCAGCTTATGTGCCCCACTATGTTGAGGCCGAACATGAACTCAGGTGCTAAACGAGGTTCCTTCTGCATCGAGGCGATGCTGAAGCTTTCGTCTGTCAACTCAAAGCATATCCATGATTTCTTGAGCGCTCCTATCCCAGGAACAAGCCTTCTGGCAAGAGAGGAAGACATCATGATATGTCTCATATTAAGGACTGCCGTTGCAAGAACTATTTCAGGAAAGGATGAACCGATCATAATGAGATTTAGCGCGACGAACTGGCTTGCCCCTGCGAATACGACGAGCGACATGAAAAGGCTTTCGAATGCGGTAAGCCCGGCAGTCTTGCACAGAATGCCGCATGCGACGGCACTTGGAATATAACCGACCGCAATCGGAGTGCCTGTCCTGAGTCCGTATCCGAAACCCATGGCGACCTGAACATTGTTGCTGTCTGCCGTTTCCTTCACTGCGTCCATTAAACTGTCCCCATTCCATAAATAACAAAGCCAGATTCTATTATAAAAAATAAGCCGATGTCAAATCTGAAAAACGTTAAGAACTTTATTGACAAAATATAAACCAAAATAAACCAAAAGGTTCCTTATCCGCACTTAAAGTTGTCGCGCAATTCAGATGAATGTATCCTGACATCATAACAATATATACCATATGTATGCAACTTAGTTGCATTTATTCCCCGAGTCTGTGCTCCTAAAGATATCCTCCATGGACGCAGACCAGCGGATTTGCTGTACAGAACAGCGATCCCGAGGGCCGCATGGGAAACCGGGCGGCCTCCCACGGACGACAGTCCTTTTTGGAAAGGGGTGCATCAAAACGGATAGAAGCCTGCCTGTCGGTCTTTTCTTGACTATCCTTTCTCCCCCTTTTCAAAAAATCGTCTCTTGTTTTCATGCGGCGTCATGAAAAGATACCGCTTTTGGTGTTTATGCCTGTTTTAAATAAGTTCCGGCAACGGAGAGAGGAGATGTAACAAGTGACAGAAGCAAACTACCACGTAAAGAACATAACCATCAACGGTGTGCCGAGGAGGATCATCGGTAAACCGGAGGTCTCCCTGCTGACAGTCATCCGGGACCAGCTCAAGATGACCGGCACCAAGAGGGGCTGCGACCACGGACAGTGCGGGGTCTGCAACGTAATAATGGACGGCAAGGTCGTTCGTTCCTGCATCACGAAGTGGAAGAACGTTCCCGAGTACGCGCAGATAACGACCATCGAGGGCATCGGAACTCCTGAAAACCTCCACGCCCTCCAGTGGGCATTCATAGTCTGCGGAGCCATACAGTGCGGATTCTGCACCCCCGGATTCATTACAGCCGGCAAAGCCCTTCTTGACAGCAACCCCGCCCCGACAAGGGAAGAGGTCCGCGATTGGTACAGCAAAAACTGGATGGCCTGCCGCTGCACAGGTTACGTTCAGGTCGTCGACGCCGTCATGAAGGCGGCCGCGATACTCAGGGGAGAAGAGAAGATAGAGGACCTGGCGAAGATGTACAAACCCGGCGACTCCATCTGGAATTCAAAATATCCCCGCCCGAGCGCTGTCTACAAAGCGACCGGACTCTGGGACTTCGGCGACGATGACAGGCTCAAGCTTCCGGAAGAGTTCCTCTTTGCATATCCCTTTGCGCTTGAAGGAGTCCGCCACGCCAAGGTCAACAAGATCGATATATCCGAAGCGGAAAAGATGCCAGGAGTATACAAGGTCGTCACCTACAAGGATGTCAGGGCGAACAAGGGCACCAACAGGATCAGGGGCCAGGTCGGATGTCCCTCTGTGACGACAGACGGATGGGAACGCCGCATAATGGTCGAAGAGGGCGACAAGATCCGCCAGTGGGGCGAGTGCGTCGCCATAGTCTGCGCAGACACCGAGACAAATGCCCGCGCTGCGGCCGACAAGATCAAAGTAGACTATGAGCCTCTTCCTGAACTCATCGACATATACCAGGCGAAAGCAGCGGACGCAGTAAAGGTCTACGATGAGATCGACGGCATAGACGGCATGCCCAACGCCTTCAACAAGCGCATGTTCACGAAGGGCGCGGATCCCAAAGAAGACCTCGACAATGCTCCTTACGTCGTTGAGGACGAATTCTACAGCTCACGCCAGCCCCACATGGTCCTTGAGACCGACTGCGGCTACGCCTACTATGACGAGGAAGGGCGCGTCACCCTCGCCACCAAATCAATATGCGTATACAGGCACCAGATGATGATAGCGCGCGGCGTAGGGGTTGCTCCGTCGAAGATCAGGGTCATCCAGAACAACATGGGAGCCTCCTTCGGATACAAGGTAGCTCCGACCAACGAACCCTACCTTGCGATAGCCCTCGTTGCGTGCCAGCGTCCTGTCTACATGCGCATCAACATGAAGGAACACAACATCCGCACTCCCAAGAGATCACCCTTCCTTATGCATATCCGGGTCGGTGCCGACAAGAGCGGTAAGCTTCTTGGAGCAGAACAGACATGGTGGGTCGATCACGGTCCATACAGCGAATCATCCAACGACCTCACCAACAAGGGCGGCCAGTTCTTCTTCTCGCCATACGCCTACGCCAACATGAGGGCTACCGGCTACACCTGCTTCAGCAACCACCGCTGGAGCGCGGCATTCCGCGCCTACGGGGCGCCCCAGACCTACTGGGGATGTGAGACTGCGATGGACATGCTTGCTGAAAAATGCGGGATAGACCCCTTCGATTTCAGAGAGATGAACCTCATGCAGTGGGAAAAGGGCACGACTGACCCACTCGGCATAATGCCCTCAGGCTATGCTCCCGAAGTCTTCCCGCTTCCCGAGATGATGAAAAAGGCCCGCCCCTACTATGAAGAGATGAAAAAAGAGGCGGCCGCCAAGAGCAGCGGTAAGGTCAAGTTCGGAGTCGGAGTCTCCATAGGCATATACAACTCCAACGACGACGGAGCTGACGATGCTGCCAGCAACATCGAGCTCACGAAAGACGGAGTCATCGTCTACAACACATGGGAAGACCACGGTCAGGGAGCTGACATCGGATGCCTCGGCACCGCACATGAAGCACTTAAGCCTCTGGACCTCAGGCCGGAGCAGATCAAGATGGTCCTCAGCGACACCGCAAAGGCCCCCAACAGCGGAGCGGCCGCTGCAAGCCGTTCCCAGGTAATGGTAGGAAACGCAATAGTTGACAGCTGTAAAAAGCTTCTCGATGCCATGCGCAAAGCCGACGGCACATACAGGACATATGATGAAATGATCGCAGAGAACATCCCCGTCTTCTACGAAGGCTACACACAGGCACAGGTCATCAACGAAAAGGGCGAGCTTGAAGTCTGCTCGGGCAACGACAAAGACACCGGCATAGGCAAGCCCTTCGGCTTCCACATGTTCGGAGTCAACCTGGCGATGGTATCCGTAGACACAGAGACAGGCAAGGCCCGCTGCGAAAAGTTCGTTCTCGTGGGTGATGTAGGAGTCATCAACAACTACCTCGTAGTCGACGGACAGCAGTACGGAGGCATAGCCCAGGGCATAGGGCTCGCTCTTACGGAGGACTTCCTTGACGAGAGCAAGTACAACAACTTTGTGACTATGGGTCTTCCCTACATCAAGGATGTTCCCGACGACATCAGGCTGGTACACGTTGAGACACCGCGTCCCCTTGGTCCCTTCGGAGCTTCCGGAACAGGCGAGATGCCCCTTGCGGCGCCGCACGTCGCGGTATGCAACGCGATAAAGAGCGCCTGCGGAGTCAGGATCAAGGCCATACCGGCTACACCCGACAAGATACTGGCAGGCCTTAAGAAATAGCGCGCATCCTTCCATAAATCAATTAAAATATCGTGAGGGGCTGACCATTCGCCCCTCACTACATTATGAAAGGAGGAATGACCCTATGTCCGGACAGGAAAAGAACTTTGGAAGCATATACGACCTTCCTCTGCAGAACGCCTCAGCGCTGGCGCCGGAGATCGAGAAGAGGACAGTGTACGGTCCCGGAGACAGATTCTGGAAAGGCTGGGTGATGCGCCACTTCATACTCCCGGCCCATAAAAGCATCCCCGAACACTCCCATGACTGGGACCACCTTATGTACACCGTAAGCGGGGACGGCTATGTCGAAGTCGAGGGCGAACGGTATGACATGAAGACGGGATACTGGACCCGCATACCGGGCGGAAAGAAGCACGTCTACCATAACGACGCGGAAATCCCGCTGGAATTTTTCTGTATAGTCCCTACACACGGCGACCCCCATGCAAAGAAGACAAGCATGCGGTCCGAACGCGCGGCGAAAAAAGCCGAAGGCCAGTGAATTGAAAAGATTCCTTTCGGTGAAGTGCAGGGATATCAGGCCCTCTCTGATGATGAAAATGGCAGCTATGGCAGAGGGGATCGAAGGCTGCATAGACCTGACCCTGGGTGAGCCGGATATCTCCACTCCCGAAACTATATGCCTTGCCCTTTATGATGCTGCAAAAAGGGGCGAGACTCACTACGTCCCCGGCATGGGTATCCCCGGACTCCGCATTGCCATATCGGGTTACTGGAAGAGAAGATACGGCATGGACTATTCCCCCGAAGAGATATTGGTTACGACCGGCGGAAGCCAGGCTTCACATCTTGCAATGCAGGCATGCCTTGATCCCGGCGATGAAGTGATCATCCTCGAACCCTTCTTCACCTTTTATGAACAGCAGGTCCTTCAGGCAGGAGGAGTGCCCGTATACTGCATGAGCGGGGTCGAAAACGCCTTTCTTCCAGACCCCGAAAAGATAGAGGCCGGCATAAGCAAAAAGACGAAAGCGATCATAATAAACTCTCCCTGCAACCCGACGGGAGCGGTCTTCCCAGTTGAACTGCTGGATGATATTGCAGGTATAGCCTCAAGGCATGACCTGCTTGTGATATCCGACGAACTTTACGAGGCATTCGTATATGGCGTCCCTCATGTCCCCTTCGCATCGCTTCCAAGAATGAAGGAGAGGACGATCACAATAGGCGGCATGTCGAAGAGCTATGCCATGACAGGTTGGCGCATAGGCTATGCGATGGGATCACCGGCCATACTTAAGGCGATGCAGGTGACCGGGGTGCCTCAGACCATAAGCGTGAACACGATGGTCCAGAAGGCATCGGAATTTGCCCTCAACAACTGTGATGACGCGGTAGGTGAAATAACATCGCTTTTCAAAAAACGGGTGAAATTCGCATATGAAAAGTTCAAGGACTTGCCCGGAATAAATACTGCGGAGCCCAAAGGGAGCTTCTATCTCTTCCTTGACGTTTCAGGAGCGGGCATGGACGGAGAAGAGTTTGCCGACAGGGCACTTAGGGAAGCAAAAGTTGTCACTATACCCGGGGCCTCTTTCGGACCCGGCTGCGGGAATTACGTCAGGATAGCATGTACAGTGTCTGAAGAGATGCTTGAAGAGGCATCACAAAGGATACTAAAAATACTTTTAAAGTAAGATATACAGGGGAAAAAGAAAGGTTTTGGATCTTTGGGGGACTGTGCCCCACGGCACCGGTTCAGAGGTTTGATGCTCATTAAAGAGGCTGTATCCTTCTGAACCTGTGCTGAAAAAACTTCTTTCAAATGCGTTTGTCAAAAAACTCAGATGACGTGGTGCGTTTCCTGGAACTATGCTGACCTTCTCATGATCATGGCCCGCTCAACAGGCAGTCCGTTTTCTATTTTGACTGCTTCAAAGCGTCCTTCCGGTGTCATCCAGTACGGCATGCCGGAAATGTATACCAATTTGTCGCTCATTATCCCACCTCCTTTTACAAAAAGTAAACAACCTGTTGATTATACAGGTTGTTTCTCATCTGTCAAATCCATTATAAGCGGCGCAAGAGGGAAAGAGCTCTTACATGTCTATGATGGGCGGTATAAATGCAGCGGATGTCTCCGTATCCCAAGGGAAGAGCACCCATGTATCCTGGCTGACTTCCGTGATGAACGTATCTACGAGAGGCCTTCCCTCAGGCTTGGCATAGACCGTTGCAAAATGGGCCCCTATGAACATGTCCCTTACTATCTTTGCAGTTTTGCCGGTGTCAACAAGGTCGTCGATCAGGAGCCAGGTCTCGTTTACCCCGGCAAGGTCCGGGCGTTTCAGTATATTTGCCGCGCCCTGCTCCTTTATTGTGTAACTTGATATGCATATCGTATCAACAAGGTGTATGTCGAGCTCCCTGGCTATTATGGCAGCGGGAACAAGACCCCCCCTTGCTACGGTTATTATCCTGCTCCAGTCCTTCCTCTTGTCGAGCAGTTTCCAGGAGAGGGCTCTGCAGTCCCTGTGCAGCTGCTCCCACGATACCGGGTAATTTTTATTGTAACGGTCGGAAGTTTTCATCTTATTACTCTCCCTGTAATAGAATTATTTGCCGGAGATTGTACATTCATAACACCCGGCTGTCTACGGCCCGTTAAGGCCTCCAGGGTCAATAGAGTTCCGGTCTTCTCATGTCGAAGACCCGCAGGAAATCCCTTGCCTTTTTCACCTTTGAAGTGTCGATCTCAACGAAGACGAATTCTTCAGTCATGCCCCCCTGATAAAGTACCTCGCCCCATGGGTCCACAACCATGGAATGTCCTCCGAAGAGGGTCCCGTTTGTTGTTCCCACCCTGTTGCATGCCGCGACGAACATCATGTTTTCGACAGCCCTCGCCTGAATGAGCGTGCACCAGTGGTCGATACGTGATGCCGGCCACTCTGCGGAGAAAAGCTGGAGTTCGGCGCCCTCTGTTGCATAGAGCCTTGTCAGCTCGGGGAAACGTAGGTCATAACATATCGCAAGGGAAGCGGGAATGTCCCCGATATCGAACCTGACCTTCTTCTCTCCCGGAAGCAGGTACTTCTCCTCGTCCATCAGCGGTATCAGGTGGATCTTGTCATAATATGTCCTGTAATTGCCCGAAGGGTCTATGACCATTGCCCTGTTTGCAGCTCCCTTTTCTGTAAGGGCAAGCACCGAACCGCCCGTAAACCAACATTCGTGCCTGACGGCAAGTTTTCCGAGGAACTCAGCGGCCTGTGATGCATCCCTGTCCCCAAATTTATCTGAATCTTCGATCACATAACCGACGTCCCAGATCTCAGGCAGGATCACTGCGGTGGGGATGTCAGATCCGATCCATTTTGAGTCCAGCGTCTTTTCCACCTTTTCATAGTTGGCCCTTCTGTCTCCAGGTACGATTTCCATCTGTACAATGGCTATACGGAGTGATGACATTACAGTGACCCTCCTTCAGTCGTCGTTATTTGGCGCTGAGTATATACTTGACCTAAACTTTAATCAAAAGATCAAAAGAATTCAATACCTCGTGATCTCATTTGGCGCATCAGCCCGTTTTCCAAGTTTTTTGAGAAGCCCGGCCACCGATCTCCCGGAAGATCTCCTGAGCCTTTCCGATCTTTGCAGAGTCATGATCAGCAGGTCCCCCTCGGACGTTCCTTTTGGCAGAATACCGAGCGGCAGGGTCACATAGACCCTCTTTCTTCCGACCAGGAGTGCGCATATATCACCGTCGACCGCATCTACGAAGATCCTTGATCTCTTAACTGCCATTTTTCCCTGCCTCCCTCTCCCGGGGCCACGTTATTCTTTCTCCGTCAGAGACTATCCTGAAGGTGCCGCCCTTTGTGTCCAGCCTTTTTATCCCCAAAGCCGAAACCGCGCTTACTACCTCCCTGTGGGGGTAACCGTATGAATTGTTCCTTCCGTAACTGAGTATTATTAAACGGGGACTGACCTCTTTGAGAAGGTTCATGTCAGTTCCGTTGCTGCTGCCGTGGTGAGATGCTTTCAACACTGCTGCCCTGGGAAGAGGCCTTACAGTTGAGCGCTGTTCCCTCTCCATGTCGGCCAACATCAGAAAACCTGTGCTGCCGTATTTAATATTCAGCACCAGACAGTTGTTGTTTGCGTCCCGCTTGGTTCCTCTGATAAGCCGGGTAGGGGCCAGTACCTCTATCAGAACGTTGCCCATCTTTTCGGAATGGCCTCTTTTTGGTCTCCCGAAGGGGATGTTCTTTTTTTGTATCGTGCTGTAAAAATTTTTCTGGAGAGGTGATCCGTGGATGAATCCCGAATCCCATACCTTGCCTATGCGAAAATTGGAGAGCACCTTCCTCATTCCGCCTATATGGTCTGAGTGAGGATGGGTGGCGACCAGGAGATCTATCTTTTTTACATTCAGTCTTTTTAACTCCCGGACCAGTTTTTTCCCCGACTCTTCGGGTCCCGCGTCGATAAGTATAGTTTCACCGTCCGGAAGGATGAAGAGGAAAGAATCGCCCTGTCCTACATCGAACGCGTATAAGCGCATACCGCCGACAGTTCTTTCTGTCTCGGGCCTGCCGACCCACGATGCCAAGACAGGCAGGACCACGGCGAGAATAAAGAGCAGGATAAATATTTTTTTGTGTTTTTTCATTAAAATGCCTAAGTTCAAATCGTCTCTCCCAACAGATTTTATTTGAAGCTCTCATAATTTTACCAAAGGGTGCGATGAGGTTATAATCGTCTGGACGCTCTTTCAGTGAAAGGATGCAGGCAATGTTTGGTTTTGTCCTGGTTTTGCCCCTTATGCTCATAATTATAACCGGTAATTTTCTGAGATCGCGGGGATTTTATAACGAAAACGACATCAAGACCCTTACAAAGACCCTTTACTGGGTGATACTCCCTCCGCTCCTGATCAGGACCACGTTCACATCAGGCAGTGAGGTCTTTGCTCAGCTGGATCTTTTGATAGGCCTTACCCTGGCATACATCATTACCATAGCGGCAGCGGCTGCGGGAGCCGTCTTTTTATATCACAGGAACAACCGGGAGCGCATTGCGGTATCGGTTTTTTCTTCGATAAGGGCAAACAACATATATCTGGGTTTTCCGGTAATAATGCTGGCCATGGGAGAGGCCGGCCTCAGGGATGCATCGATATACATAGCCGTCAGCACCGTGACCTTTCAGATATTGTCGATAATGTCGGGAGAAATGGCGCTTTACGGCAAACCGGACATGTCCGGCATCCGTGAAATGCTTAAAAGGCTTGTCATAAACCCCCTGATAATATCCTGCGTACTTGGGATCGGCCTCGCAGTGGCAGGACTGAGCTCACTCCCGCTGGTAATTGACGAAACTATGAAGCTCATGGGGAGCGCTGCGACTGCCATAGCCCTGCTCGCACTGGGAGGGACTCTCGATCTCTCCAGAATAAGCAGCATTTTTAAAATGATAAGGAGAACATGGCAGGACTGCCTGATAAAGCTTGTTGTCCATCCCCTTATACTTTGGGGGCTGCTTCTTGCCCTTTCCGTTCCGGGACCCCTTCTTAAGGTGACGGTGATGCTTTCTTCTATGCCATCCGCAGTCAACTGCTTCATAATGGCCAAGGAAATGAACATGGACTCCGATTACGCAGCCGATCTGGTGGCCTCTACGACTGTACTTGGGATCATTACCATTCCTATTTGGGCGAACCTGCTGCAGATAATATAAAAAGCAGGGGGCCGCTGGCGGCCCCCTGCAAAATTATGCCTTCTCTATTTTTTGGTGAGCATTCCCAGTATCCCCCGTATGAACTGCCGTCCTACCTCGCGTCCCACGGTGTTCATCGCCGTGTCTGCCAGGTGCTCGATCGGGGTCTTGTACTTGCTTTTTGTGGTCGTTCCGTAGAAGGTCTTCCTTACTGCCTGCTCCTGCTTTATCCTTTCCTTCTCGGTCCGCTCGAATTCCTTCTGCTGCCTGATGCGTTCCTTCTCTTCGAGGGCCTGAAGTTCCCTCTCTTCCTTAGCGTGTTCCTTATCTTCCTTTATCTGCCTGATGCGGGCTTCTTCCTCTTCCCTTTCCGCCTGTTCCCTCTTAACTTTCATCGAAAGGTATTCATATGCTGATTCCCTGTCAACAAGGACATCATATTTCGGTCCGATCTCACTCAGCGCGAGCACTTCTTTCCTTATCCCGTCGTCTATTATGCCCATCTGGCTTTGCGGAGGAAGTATGAAGGCCCTTTCAACGACGCTCGGGCTTCCGTCCTCGGCGAGAAATGAGACAAGTGCCTCTCCTGTCCCAAGCTGGGTAATAGCCTCACCTGTGTCAAATGCGGGATTCGGACGGAAAGTATCTGCCGCAGCCCTTACGACCTTCTGTTCCGCGGGTGAGTATGCGCGGAGGGCATGCTGTACTCTGTTGCCAAGCTGTGAAAGTATGGTGTCGGGAATGTCCTTTGGACTCTGGGTAATGAAGTAGACTCCAACGCCCTTAGATCTTATCAGCCTCACGACCTGCTCTATCTTCTGCAGTAGGACCTTCGGAGCTTCGTTGAAAAGAAGGTGGGCTTCGTCGAAGAAGAAGACCATCCGCGGTTTTTTCAGGTCGCCCATTTCAGGCAGTGTCTCAAAGAGTTCTGAAAGCAGCCATAATAAGAAAGTGGAATAAAGGGCGGGCGAGTGGAAAAGATCCACGCAGTGGAGGATATTTATGTATCCTCTTCCGTCGTGTCCGGTCCTCATCCAGTCTGTTATTTCAAGTTCCGGCTCTCCGAAGAACTGGTCTCCCCCCTGATCCTCAAGTGAGAGGATAGCCCTCTGTATTGCGCCCACGCTTGCGGCGGCGATATTGCCGTAATCTATGGTAAAGCTCTTTGCGTTGTTTGCCACATAACTGAGCATCGCCTTAAGGTCTTTTAGGTCGAGCAGGAGAAGGCCCCTGTCGTCCGCGACCCGGAAGACGATATTCAGGACCCCCGACTGTGTATCGTTGAGGCCCAGCAGCCGGGCAAGAAGAAGCGGTCCCATCTCTGAGACGGTGGTCCGGACCGGGTGCCCGTTTTTTCCAAAGACGTCCCAGAAACGCGTAGGGTAGTCCTTGTATGTGAAGTTCGCTTCGGCGAGTCCGAATCTCTGTATGCGCTTCTGCATCCCTTCGCTGTCGATCCCGGGGCGGCACATTCCCGCCAGGTCCCCCTTTATGTCCGCGAGGAAGACCGGGACTCCGAGGTCGCTGAAGGATTCTGCCATGACCTTCAGGGTGATCGTCTTTCCCGTACCTGTTGCCCCTGAAATGAGGCCGTGGCGGTTCGCCATTTTCGGAAGAAGATAAATGGGATCCTCTGCCTTTGCTATCCACAGTTTTTCGTTGGCGTACATATCATTTCCTCCCCGGAAGGTATTCTTTTTAGGATCTTATTCCATATCATTATTAAATCACAATAACGGCTTATTTGTAGTAAATATATTTATAGGATAAGGATACTAAAAATTAAAAAATTGAGAGAGCCCGTCGGAGGATCAAGAAACGGATCTTCCCGGTAATTTTTTTGTCATTTTAAAAAGAAGGGGAAAAAGCAGGCAGCCGACAGCCTGCGCCTTCCCGTAAAGTAGAACAGCAGACCCTAAGTTAAGTTTCTCAGGATCTGCCGTTATTTTTGAACTGAAGGAGCAAATGACGTACTCTTTTGCTTATGCCATCGTTATGACAGTTCCCTCTTTGCCATCGAGTGCTTCTACTGCTTTGTAGAGCGAGGTGATGATCGCTTTCTTGCCCGGGAACCTTCTCGCAAACTTGATCGCTGCCATTACTTTCGGAAGCATGCTTCCGGGAGCAAAATGACCCTCTTCGATGTATTTGATCGCCTCTGCGACAGTTACATGCGACAAATCCCGCTGGTTTGGTTTTTTGAAGTTGAGGCTTATCTTGTCAACTTCCGTAAGAATGAGAAGGATATCTGTCTCCATATCTTCGGCGAGTCTCTCGGCAGCAAGGTCCTTGTCTATCACTGCCGGAACCCCGGTCAGAGATCCGTCCATATTCTCGATAACGGGTATACCGCCGCCTCCGGCTGTTATTACTATTGTTGAATCCCAGAGGCGTTTGACGGAATCTATCTCGGCTATCCTCTTTGGAGTCGGCGATGCCACTACTCTGCGCCAGCCTCTGCCCGCATCCTCTTTCACAGTGTAACCCTTTTCTTTGGCTATCTTTTTTGCTTCTTCTTCTGTGTAGAACGGGCCAATCGGTTTAGTCGGATTCTGGAAAGCCTTGTCATGTTCATCCACTATTACCTGTGTGACCAACGTTACTACCGGAACGTTGCGGTTCCTGTTCCTGAGTGCATCTCTGAGGCACTGCTGGATCTGGTAGCCTATGTAGCCCTGGCTCATTGCGCCGCAGACGTCAAAGGGCATTGCCGGAAGCTTGGGATTTATCTTTTCCGCTGTTTCCTGGGAAAGTGTGATATTGCCCACTTGGGGGCCGTTTCCGTGGACAACTGCCATCTCATAGCCTTTACAGCTTATGTCAGCAAGATACTCGCAGGTCTTTTTTACAACTGCCAGCTGGGCCTCTGCTGTAGGAGGGCTCCCTGCTTCCTGCAAAGCGTTTCCGCCCAGAGCCACAACCACTTTTGTGAATTGTGAGGACATTGATCGAACACACCCCTTGGATTTCAGATTTGTCCCAATATTATAAACTAATCATCCAAGGCAGTTCAATATATTTTTTTGTTATGCCCTTTCCTACTTAATAAATTCTGCGATCCCGGAAACCGAGAAGGCGCACCAGGCCAGAAGGGCTCCCATTATCAGCGAGATCAGGCGGCCCTGCTTCGAGAAGAAGCGTCCCTGAAGGTCTCCGAAGAGAGACCAGATGGTGAAAGCCACGGCGCAGTTGAGCGTAAGAAAGAGGCCACAGAGCAGGAATATGAGTTTTGAGTCGGTCCATGGGGCGATGAAGCTCGACATGGCAGTGAAACCAAAGAGAATGACTTTCGGGTTTATAAACTGGAGGGTGAACCCGTCCCTTATACCCGGAACTTTTTCCTGCTCAATGTTTCCTTTTGACGATGCCGCAGCCTTTGGAAAGGCTATCTTCCAGGCAAGCCAGAAGAGGTATGCCGCACCGATCGATCTGAGCCATGGGAGTACCCTGGGGATGTAAGCCCCGATAAAGAGGTTGCCTAGGGCGTTCAGTATCATTACGGCGAAGAGGCCTACGGTCATGCCTGCCATCAGAGGTATCGTTTTCCTGAATCCAAAGAGGCGGGCCGTATTCATCGCTAAAATGATATTGGGCCCGGGCGTATAACAGGCCGCCAAAACAAAAGAGAGAAATGGGATCCACTGCATATCCTGACCACTGACAGCTGCTAAAGCAGCTTTTCCATTTCGTCCAGGGTTTTGGTAAATACCCGCACTACCTCTTTTATCGGTTTCGGAGAGCTCATATCCACCCCGGCATTTTTCAAAAGTTCGATCGGATAGTCCGAGCCTCCCATTGAGAGGAATTCAAGGTATCTGTCCCTTGCCGGCGCACCCTTTTTTAGTATCAGCTGCGCCAGGGCAGTTGCTGCCGAGAAGCCGGTCGCGTACTGATAAACATAGAATGGATTGTAAAAATGGGGTATCCTTGCCCATTCCATTTTAAGTGGCTCATCAATGACGATATCCGGTCCGTAATATTTTCTGTTAAGCTCATACCAGAGAGCCTGAAGCCCATCCGGAGTGGTATCTCCGCCCTCTGCCGCGCGCTTGTGCACCTCGCGTTCAAAAGAGGCGAACATAGTCTGCCTGTAGACGGTGGTCCTGATGTTCTCAAGGCGGCGGTTGAGCAGATAAAGCCGTTTTTTCTTATCCTTCGTCTCAGCTATCAGGTCGTCGAGGAAGAGGACCTCGTTTGTAGTCGAAGCTACCTCTGCCGTGAAGATGCAGTAATCAGAAGTCGGATAGGGCTGCTTCTTCCTTGAATAGTAGCTGTGCATGGAGTGCCCCATCTCATGGACAAGGGTCGAGACATCATTGAGGTTGTTTGTGTAGTTCATCATTATGTATGGATGTGTTGCGTAACTGCCCCACGAGTAAGCGCCGCTGCGTTTGCCCCTGTTGGGGAAGACATCGGTCCAGCCGCTTTCCAGTCCTTTTTTGACAATTGAAAGGTATTCATCACCCAGAGGCCTCAGAGCCCTGAACATCATTTCTTTTGCTTCGCTCCAGGATATCGCTTTAAAAGGGTCTTTCACGAGTGGAGTATATAAGTCGTACATATGCAGCTCTTTGACCCTCAGCACCTTTTTTCTCACTTCAAGGTATCTGTGGAGCGGTGCCAGGCTGGATTCAAGGGTCTCCACAAGCTTGCTGTATACGGAGACAGGAATGTTGTCGCTGTCAAGCGCGGCATCAAGGGGTGAGGAATATTTTCGTGCCTCGGCGTAAAACTTTGATGCTTTAAGCATTCCGTCAAAAGTCGCGCCGAGAGTGTTTTTCATTTCGCAGTATGGCTTGTAGAGCGACTCAAAAGCCGATTTCCTCACTGAGCGATTGCGTGAGCGGAGGTAAGAGACGGCCCTCTCTTCGGACATCTCAACTTTTTCTCCCTTTTCGTTTATTATTGATCCAAATTTCATGTCTGCATTCGTGAGCATTGAGAATACGTTGTCTGAAGTCCCTGCCATGTCTCCTGTCTTGGCAAGGAGAGCCTCCTCCGACTGTGAAAGCACATGTTCTTTCTGACGAAGAAGTTCTTTGAGGCTGAAGGAATAATCTTTGAGGGATGGCTCAGCGATAAATTCTCTTAACTTCTCTTCCGGCATTGAAAGTATCTCTGGAGTAATGAAGCTTGAGACAGCGGACATTTCAACGGCCAGTGACGATACTCTGTTTACCGGCCCCTGATATTTTGAATCCCCGGTATCCTCGTGGCTTTTCATGTTGGCGTAGACGATAAGTTTGCCCAGAGTCACGGAAATTTCATCCCTGAGCTTGAAGCATTCAAGCATGATCTTCTCAGATCCATCCAGTCTGCCCTTATAGGCCGCGATCTCGGGAAGGCGCTTTTTAACAGATTTATAGTCTTTTTCCCATTTGGAGTCGTCAGGGTATATATCTTCAAGCTTCCATTTAAAACGGTCCGGCACCTCGTCTCTTTTTGGAAGCAGCGAGCCTCCTCCAAGCTCTATTTCAATGTTTTTATCATCGTTGATGTCACTCATTAAGATCCACCCCTTTATCTCCTGCTGAACTATTGTCTTGTTTAAAAGGATAATATGCAAGCTTTTTCTGTCGTGCGTGAGAGTACTAAAAGCTATAGAATTATGGTACTCTTGTCATCATAACAGCTTTTCCAAAGATCCGGCCTTAAAGACGCTTTCTGAGTTGCCCTGGCAGATCTTTTGCTGATCATTCAGTTTCTTCGGGAGGTCATGTATTTGAAATATGATTTTGGAGTTCATATGGAAAGACGGGGTACCAACTGCGAGAAATGGGATCTTCTGGAAGAGGAGTTCGGCAGGAAAGATCTTCTGGCGCTCTGGGTCGCAGACATGGATTTCCCGGCTCCCCCGGAAGTTTTGGAGGCTCTCCATAAAAAGATCGACGAGGGTGCGCTTGGGTACCCGATAGCTCCGGACTCACTCGTTAACGCCGTCACTGAATGGCAGAGGATCCGGCACGGATGGGATGTAGGGAAAGATGCTGTGACCTGGGCGCCGGGAGTTGTAGCCGGCCTTGCCTTTTCCCTTATGGCATACACGAAGCCCGGTGACGGGGTGATCATACAGACCCCGGTCTATCCTCCCTTCTATGCAACAATAAGCGAAGCCGGCAGAAGGGTCGTCAAAAATCCTCTAAAGCGCGAAGAGGGCCGGTATGTAATGGACCTCGAAGGACTTGAAAAGCTGGTCACCCCCACATGCAGGACGCTGATATTGTGCAGTCCCCACAACCCTGTAGCGAGGGTCTGGACTAAAAAAGAACTTGAAGCACTGTCCGAGCTGGCAGTCCGTAAAGATATGCTCATAATTTCTGACGAGATCCACCAGGACTTGGTCTACAGCGACGCGAAGCACATAAGCATAGCATCCCTTTCGGAGGAGATGGCCTCGCGCACAGTCACGTTCGTTGCTCCCAGCAAGACATTCAACATCGCGGGCATGAATTCATCGGTCGCGCTTATACCCGATGAAAAATTGATGGCCCGTTATGTATCCGTTATGAACAGACTGCACCTCGGATCACTGAGCATACTTGGGCTCACTGCGATGGAGACGGCCTATTCAAAGTGCTCCTGCTGGCTCGATGAGCTAATGGCATACCTTGAAGGGAACAGGGACTTCACAGAAAAATTTGTGAGGGAGAGACTGCCGAAGGCCAGGATGGACCACCCCGAGGGGACATACGTTTTCTGGATAGATTTCAGGGGATATGGATTCGACTCCGGGACCCTGATGGAATTTCTCGTGAACAATGCGAAAGTTGCCCTCAACAACGGAAGGAACTTTGGGATCGAGGGCGACGGATTCGCAAGGATAAACATTGGGACAAACCGAGCTATGCTCAAAGAGGCGCTCGAAAATATCGCAGGAGCGCTTGAGGCAAGGTCTTAAACGATAAACAAAGATTTGACACATATAAATCAACAGGGAGGAAAATTTTAATGGCAAAAAAAGAGCCGCCCGTCCGTTACTGCCGATTCTGGGTGGATGGCAGGACATATTCGGGCAAGATCCGTGACAATTCTGTCGATATCGTTGAGGGAGACCCCTTTACAGGTCTTTCTCCCATAAGGCTCAGCTACCCGATAGAGAGGGTGAAGTTTCTGCCTCCTTTCATGCCTAAAAAGATCTGGTGCGTAGGCAGGAACTATCTGGGGCATGTAAAGGAGCTCAACAATGACGTGCCTAAGGAGCCCCTCATATTCATGAAATCTGTCTCAGCCATAATAGGGGCCAACGATTTTATCAGGATCCCTGAATGGGCGGGAAGGATAGACTACGAGGGCGAACTTGCGGTAGTCATAGGCAAGGCGGGACACAACATCAGTGAAGAGGATGCTTTCAGCCATGTTCTTGGTTACTCGATAATGAACGACGTGACCGCAAGAGAACTGCAGAAATCAGACGGACAGTGGACACGGGCCAAGAGTTTCGATACCTTTGCACCCTTTGGCCCCTCTGTCCTGATAGCGGACGAGATGCCTCAGGAAGCGGTGATACGCACGACCCTCAACGGCAAGACGGTACAGGAAGCCTCATTCTCACAGATGATCTTTCCCCTGCCAAAGCTGATCTCACACATCAGCAGATTTGCGACCCTTGAGCCCGGCGACGTGATCGCAAGCGGGACCCCGCAGGGTGTGGGGCCGATGAAAGTCGGAGACCTGGTCGAGGTGAGCATAGACGGCATCGGGAGCCTCAGGAACATCTGCGCCAGCTGAGCGAAGGCAGTACCTGGATGAATATCAACGTGGTGTGCCATAATGGTACGCCACGTTGTTTTCAGGATTTCATGCCGAGCGATATTATTTTTGTGAAGGCCTTTTCAGGCGTCATATCTACAAATTTGACCCTTTCCTCGGGGAAAAACAGGACAAGGCCTGTTGTCGGGTTGGGAGAGGTGGGAACAAATACAGTGACAGTAGAACTTCCGTCCTCCTCAGTCTCCTTTTTCGTGACAAAGCCTATCATGTAGCCCTCCCCGCAGGGTACCCTCGCCGTTCCGAGATATCCTCTCTCGCCTGCTCCGGTCGTGAAGGTCTGGACCATATCCTGGAAAGTCGAATACCAGCCGCCGACTACCGGGATCTTTGAGATGACCTGATCGACAAAATTCAGGAACCACTTCTCTTTTCTCCTAAGCTTTCTGCCGGTGTAGATCAGCATTATCACTATGATCATCGTAGCTGCGACCGTAGTCTCCACCGACTCCGTAAGCCCGAAGATCATTCTGCCAAGGGCCTTGAAAAGCAGTATGAGGTAATAAAAGATGAACACGAATACTGCCAGTGGGATGAACGCGATACATCCGAGGAAAAAATCTTTGGCTACCCTTCCCAGCTTTGACCCGGCAGCGGTCTCTCTGTCCTTTGGTTCTTTATTGCTCTCCATCGTGATCACTCCAAGACTTGTCAATTTGCTCATTTCTGGGATATCCTTAGCTCAGATGCAGCCAACGGGAGGAATCCTTAAATGTTATACCAGTTGACAAGGTTTATAGTCTCAATATATTTTACCCTTTATCACCGCCTTTCGGTCAGCGGGAAAGAGAAAATACCCAAAGACATACCCGTAATAGTTGCGTCGAACCATGCAAGTTACCTGGATCCCCCGCTGGTCGGCTATACCTTCTGTCCACGGGTGCTCAAATTCGTTGCATGGGAAAAGCTTTTCAAGTTCCCTCTTTTCGGAGCATATCTGAGGAGAATGGGAGCAGTTCCTGTCACGCCTGAGGATAAAAACAGCTCTGCAGCTCTCCTTAGGATGATCATGGGATTCATACATGACGGATACAGCGTCTACATTTGCCCCGAGGGACACAGAACAGAGGATGGTACGCTCCAGCCCCTTGAAGGCGGGGTCGCCATTCTTTCGCTCAAGACCGGAGCGCCTGTTGTGCCTGCATGGGCCGGAGGCACTTTCAGAGCAATGTCTCCCCACATGAAATATCCCCGTCCGAGAAAGCTCTATGTGGTTTACGGAGATCCCATCTTCCCTTCACAGATACCTCAGGAGCTGAATGATAAGGAAAAACGTAAATTCATTCTTGATAAAATAGAAGAATTTTTCGTGGCAATGGATGCAAAAGACAGAGAAAAATATCCCAGATAGCAGAGAATCGGACAGAATAAAGAAGGCGCTTCTGATCACTGCAGGAGTTTTCTCACTGGTGCTTGGAGGCATCGGAGTCTTCCTCCCGCTTCTTCCGACAACGCCATTTGTGCTGCTTGCAGCCGGATGTTTCGCAGGGAGCAGCCCTGATATGCACAGGTGGCTCTGCAGGTCGCGCTTTTTCGGAGAGTATATAGAGAATTATCGGACAAACGCAGGAGTCAGCAAGTCAGTAAAAATCAGGGCGATCCTTTTCCTTTGGGCAGGTCTCGGTTTGTCCGCGGCAGCTGTGCATAAGCCGCTTGTCCGGATAATTTTGGCTGTAGTCGGGGTTTGTGTAAGCACTCATCTGGTCATGATGAAGACAAAAGTTGAGAACGAGGAGATCTGTTGACCGGAATAAAGGTCCGGGTGTCGACGAACATCAGTTTATTTTCGTGCCAGGTCTTTCAGTTCCTGGAGTTCCTCAGGGGAGATATTCCCGGAGATCCATGACGAGTATACGGAATTGTTTTGGAGAAGCGGTTCATTTCTGAGCTCAGGTAACTTTTCGGCGGCCTTTTCAAATGAGGGAGTCCCTGGTATCGGCGAAAATTCGGCCAATTTTGGCTTTCCCCCCGCAGCGTGTACAAAGTCTATGGTATCCTTCACCGAAACAATGTCCTGTCCCGGAAGTCCGAGAAGGATATATGTCTCGCAGTCATTGCGTGAATAACCTGCATCAAGAAGATGCCCCACAGCTTTTATGTACTCCTCTCTTGCCACCTTGCCCGAACCCGCCCCCGCAATTTTGGGGTCGATGCTTTCAAGCGAGAGTCTGATGGTCCTGAATCCGGCCCCCTTAAGCGTCATTGCGCACTCTTCATCTATCTCCCTTACATGGAGCCCATTGGGAGTATGGAAAGAGAGGTCATCCTCATATCTTGACCTCAGTTCACGACAGAGGGGGTAAAAATACTTCTCCTTATCCAACAGCAGAGCATCGTCGTAAAATGCGAAATCTTTGACCCCAAGGGAGACCTGATAATCTGTCTCACAGAGAACGGAAAGAGCAGATCGCCTCAGATATTCTGGCCAAAGGAGGCGGGAGGCGCAGTAACTGCATGAGAGAGGACACCCGAAGGACGTCATCGTGACGCCGTAAGGGAGCTTATCATAAAGGTCCATTGCCGGGTATGGAGTGTCCGGGATCCAGTGGCCGGTGACTATGCGGTCTGCTCCAAGTTCCTTTGCATGTTCGGGGCAGAGTTTGGAATAAGTGCCTCCAAGTATTACCGGGACCTCCGGCAATTCTTTTTTAAGGATCGAAATGGTCCATTTTAGTCCGCCGTACCAGTAAGTCATGGCTGAAGTGAGAAATACTGCATCGGGCCTTGGGATCTCAGCCAGTCTTTCTTTTACACGCTCTTCGGATAGTCCGAACCGGTGGTATTTTCTTTTGATACCGCTGTACACAGGGGGCTTTTCGATTTCCTCGCAGCCGATCTTCTCGCGTCCGAAGGATCTTTTGCCGACAGCGGCCTCATGTATGCAGTCGAGCAGACATACCTCATTGCCGTTTATCCTCATCCTCTCAAGAAGATAGAGGAGACCGGCGGGCTTTGACCACAGATCGAAAAAGGCGAAGTCCTCAACAGGGGGGTTGATCCCCAGTATCCTTCGCCCTTTCATCGATAATATCTCTTTGAAGTCCATCTCAGTTGTGATCGTTCTCAAGACCTCTCACAGGCATATGTTTAGTGTCATACGGGAAGCGGTACGCAAAAAGGTTATTTGCTGATTATTGTAATAACTGCTTCATGCCCGGCTTGGTAGGGTGAAGCGACTACACCTTCCAGAGTCAAATTTGGCATATCGGCAAGATCTCCTCCGTAAAGAGACGATTCTTTTGATTTTTTCTCAAGTACTTTTCTTACCCCCGGATCAAGTTTGGAAACATCGGCAGCTGCATAAACGGTGGAGTCTTGTTTTCCTTGCATTGCTACCAAAATATAGCCGTCTCCTTGCTTTGTGAGATCACTGTACTTTGAGGGTAGAGCTTTACCATAAGAATCGTGGTAGGCTTCTCCGGCATAAAACCATCTTGGCCAGCTCCTGTTATCCGCCCAGTACATGAGCGCCGCGGCTTTCATGTTCCTGAGGTCCGATATGATCCTTGCGGCCTTTGCGGAGTCAGTCGCAGATCCCGCCGACATGAGCATCATACCTGCAAGTATTCCTATGATCATCACTGCTATAAGGAGTTCCACAAGGGTAAAGGCCCTCTTTTTTGAAAATACTCCAAGTTTTTCTCGTGGCATTCCCTTAAGCCTCCCCTTAGCTCTTTTCACTCCCCAAGATATTATATGCCTCATATATCCAAGTCAACCTATGCGACATTCCTGACCTATATCATTATGAAACAATTAAACAAGTGGTCCGACCACCAGGAACGCCAAATTTAAATTTTTAAAATAAACAATAATTGTAGTGGTTACTGATTTTACTCCTGCTCCGGCAGAGATACTCACTATTTCCCCTTTGGTCTGAACCAGTGCGGATCCGCCGCCGGTGCCAATATGCGCGGCAAATAGAGCAAAGGACCCTTTGCCGCTGAATAATCAGACTATTTAGACTATGGTTTTGCCCTTGAATTTTTCTTTTGGGCATGCTATAAGGTATACTGGGTGGTCCAGGAAAGGAGTTTTTTCACATGATCGAAACTCAAGTCTCACGGGGGACCCGTATATATGAGAAGGTTGTAGAAAAATTAAAGGAATCCATTTCAAAGGGAGAAATACTTCCGGGAGATCCGCTTCCTTCGGAAAGGCAGCTCATGGATGACTTCGGCGTCAGCAGGAGTTCCTTGAGGGAGGCCTTCAGAGTCATGGAACTGCTGGGGCTGATCGAATCGGTCCCTGGAAAGGGCCGTTTTGTGCGCCACCCCAAACCCCCCGCAGAAGACGAAAAAAATATTCGCCTTGAGGACTCTGCAGTGCTTGAGCTTATGGAGGCCCGGAGGATCCTCGACCCCGCAATAGCGGCCGAAAGCGCAATGAGGGCAACTTCATCTGATCTGACAAGGCTGCTGCGGGTGCTGACCTCCACAGAAAAGAGACTGGGAGATCCAAACCAGAGGGCTCAGTCGGATTTTGACTTCCACCTTGCGCTTGCGGAGGCGACACATAATTTTGTCTTCGTAAACATAACCAGGATGAATTTTGATCTGATAATGGCTACTCACGACAAGATCTACAACCTCCTGGATGACAAGGAAGCCTTCCTCGCCGAACACCGTGAGATGTACGAGGCTATTCTCGACCATAACGTTGAACTGGCCAGAGAAATGGCGTCGAACCACATCGACAGGATATACAAAACACTTCATAAGGGCATTGCGGCCCAGTAACTGCGGGCTGGCCGGACATAGAGCAAAAGGCAACTCGGAAAAACAATAGAAAAACAGGAGGAATCATCATGGAGAAAAGAATCAGAGAGCTGTTCCCTGAAATCGAGTGGATCAAGGATAAGGGTATGCAGGACAAGGTCGTAGCTTCTTATGTCGACGCACTTAAGACAGGCGGCTGGGAACCCGATGACATGGATAAGATCCCATTCACCCTTCTTATCCCCAACTGTCCCTTTACATATCTGGATCACGTCAAAGGCGTGACCCGCATCGCAAAGAAATCAATGGACGAGTTCAATGCCATCTATCCCGCAAAGGATCCCAAGTTCATGATGGACAACGATCTTCTCGTGGCAGGGGCACTGCTCCATGACGTAGGCAAGCTCGTCGAGTACGAGAAGAACGCAGCAGGTGAAACAGTCAAATCAACAATGGGCAAGAACCTTCGCCATCCCTTCTCAGGGACCGTTATCGCGCTTCGCAACGGATGCCCCGATGAGATCGGACACATCATCGCAAACCACGCACATGAGGGCGACGGTACACTCCGCAGCCCCGAAGGCGTAATGGTAAACAAGGCCGACTTTATGAACTTTGAGAGCGTGAAGTCGTTCCTTGGAATGAAATAAGCAGCTTCAAAAAAACGGAGGGATAACCGACATGGGCAAGACAGCAATAGTCAAGATCATGGAGCGGGCAGCAGGTAAACCCGTAAAAGTTGGAGACCGCGTATGGTGCAAAATAGACTGGTCGACCGCACGTGACTTCGGCGGAGCAAACTGCGTACTGCAGTTCGAGAAGGAAATGGGAGCTGACGCAAAAGTATGGGATCCTGATAAGATCGCATTTACTTTTGACCTCCAGGCACCTTCACACTCTGAGAAGGTTTCCGCAAACCAGAAGATAATCCGCGAATTCGCAAAGAAACAGGGCATCAAACGCGTATTCGACATCAACTACGGCATCGGACAGCACGTAATGCTTGAAGCCGGAATGATCAAACCCGGAGATGTGGTCCTCGGGACAGACAGCCACATGAACCTCCTTGGCGGAGTAGGCGCATTTGCGACAGGCGTCGGCAACTCAGACATCGCAGCCTCCTGGATCAATGGTACCAACTGGTTCCGCGTTCCAGAAACGATGAAGATCGAAGTTACGGGAAAGTTCCAGAAGGGTGTCTGCATGAGAGACCTCCTCACACATATCGTCGGAGATCTCGGTGCCGGCGGCATGGACTTCCTCGCGGTCGAGTTCACAGGCGAGACGATCGAAAACTCGACCCTTGCAGACCGCATAACCCTCTGTTCAATGGTAACGGAGATGAGCGGAAAAGTTCCTATCATCATGCCGAACGGCGAAGTCCTGAAGTGGCTCGTCGAGCGAGCCGGACCGGAAGTTGAGCAGAGAGTGAAAGAGCTTTCGGCAGACGCCGATGCAGAGTACTGCAAGGTCCTCAAATACGACGTCACCAACCTCGAACCCCTTGCGTCATGCCCGGATGCCCCGGACAACGTGAAGCCGGTCAGGGAAGTTGCAGGAGCAGTAGTAGACCAGGTCCATATCGGATCATGCTCTAACGGACGTTTTGAAGATATCAAGGCAGCCTACGATGTCCTCATGGCAGGCGGCGGCAAGGTCAGCCCGAAGGTCCGCACGATAATCACTCCCAGCACGACCGAAGTGCAGCTTGCATGCGCAAAGGCTGGAATGATCGAGAAGTTCCTCGAAGCAGGCATCGTATTCACCAACCCGACATGCGCACTCTGCACAGCGGAGCACTACGGAGCCCTCCCCAGCGGAGATGTCGGATGCTCGACCACTAACCGCAACTTCATAGGCAAGGTAGGCAAAGGAAGCCACACTTACCTTATGAGCCCCATGTCTGCAATGGCAACCGCAGTCAAAGGCGTCATCACAGACCCCAGGGACATTCTGGGCTAGAGGAGGAAGATTGACATGAGCGAAATTCTCAAGGGCAGAGCGTGGGTATTCGGTGACGACGTCGATACTGACCTCATCTACCACAACAAGTATCTTGCCGAGACAGACCCAAAGAACATGCCTCAGTATGCGTTCGAGTACTACCCCGGCAAAGAGCATTTTGCCAAGGAAGTAAAACCAGGAGATTTTGTGGTCGCCGGAAAGAACTTCGGATGCGGCTCAAGCCGTGAGCACGCGGTCTACTGCATAGAATACTCCGGCATTCCTGTAGTACTTGCCGAGACATGCTCACGTATCTACTACCGCAACGCCATCAACAACGGCTATCCTGTCCTCTTTGTAAAGGGCATCTCAGATGCCATCAAAGAGGGAAAGATCAATGACGGAGACCAGCTTGAAGTTGAACTTTCAACGGGTACCATCAAGGATGTGACCAGCGGGCATGAATTCCACGGCGATGCGGTCAGCGACCTTGAAAACGACATAATGCAGGCAGGCGGCCTTATGGAATACCTCAAGGCCCAGGCAGCTGCGAAGAAATAAGCAGATAAAGAGTAAAGCGGCTGTTAAGCATCAAAGAAAAAAATGACAGCCGCTTCACTCTTAAGACAGGCAACTCGCTTAAACGATCAGAAACTTTTAATATATTTATACAGGGAGCGTGAAAGTAAGATGGGCAAGACATTTGCCGAAAAGGCACTTGGCAGGGCGGCCGGCTACGACGTAGTAGCCAACCAGGTCGTAACAGTCGAACCTGACTGGTGCATGAGCCACGACAACGGGGCTCCGATCGCAAGAACATTCAAGAAAATTGGCGTTAAGAACGTATGGAAGCCCGAGCGCATAGTCTTTATCCTTGACCACGCAGTCCCGGCACCTTCCAGCGACCACGCGGTGAACCACAAGGAAGTCCGTGAGTTCTCCGCAGAGCAGGGCATCAAGCATTTCTACGACGTGACCAGCGACGGCGGAGTGTGCCATCAGAAGATGTGCGAGGAAGGCTTCGCTCTCCCCGGACTTATCATGGTGGGAAGCGACAGCCACACCTGCACATACGGAGCCTACGGCGCATTCTCGACCGGTATCGGGCGTTCGGAGATGGCAGCGGCATGGGCGACAGGCAAGATCTGGTTCAAGGTCCCCGAAAGCATGAAAGTTGTAGTCACAGGCAAATTCAAGCCAGGCGTTTCCGCAAAGGATTTCATCCTTAAGTTCATCGGAGATGTAAAGGCTGACGGAGCCGACTACATGAGCGTAGAGTTCCACGGCGAAGGCATCGACAACATGAGCATCGCTGAGAGGATGACCCTCTGCAACATGGGCATAGAGTTCGGAGCAAAGAACGCCGTCTGCAGACCCGACCAGAAGGTCCTCGACGCGATCAGGGACAACGCGAAGTGCGACCGCTGGGAGCCCCTCTGGGCAGACGACGACGCAGTCTACGCAGCTGAGTACCACTATGACCTCGGCGACATCGAACCCGGCGTGGCGAAACCGCACAAGGTCGACAACTATGCCCCGATCAGCGAAGTCAAGGGCACAAAGATCCACGAGGCGTTCCTCGGAAGCTGCACGAACGGACGTATTGAAGACCTCCGCGCGGCTGCAGCGATCCTTAAGGGCAAGAAAGTCGCAGTCCGTACGATAGTCATCCCCGCCTCCTGGATAGTCTACCGCCAGGCAATGAGAGAGGGACTTCTGGATGTATTCCTTGATTCCGGATGCGTCATCTGCAACCCGGGATGCGGACCATGCATGGGTAACCACGAAGGCATCCTTGCGCCTGAAGAGGCAGCCATCAGCACAGCAAACCGTAACTTTAAGGGCCGCATGGGCGACAAGGACAGCTTCATCTACCTTGCAAGCCCGATGATGGTCGCAGCATCCGCCTTAAAGGGCGAGATCTCCGATCCGAGGGAGGCGCTTTAACATGTCTGTCAAAGGTAAAGTTTGGAAATACGGAGACGACGTAAACACGGACGTTATTTTCCCCGGCAAGTACACCTACACGATCAAGGAACGCGCCGACATGGCGAAGGTCGCTCTTGAAGACCTTGACATGGAATTCAACAAGAACGCAAAACCGGGCGACATAATCGTCGGCGGCAAAAACTGGGGCTGCGGTTCCAGCCGCGAGCAGGCCGTATCATGCATCAAAGAACGCGGTATCGCAGTCATCATCGCCAAGAGCTTTGCACGTATCTACTATCGCAACTGTTTCAACGAAGGTCTTCCGATCATCGTATGCCCCGAAGCAGTTGATGCCATCAGCATGGGTGACGAGGTAGAGGTCGATTTCGAGAGCGGCGTGATCAAGGCAGGCGGCAAAGAATTCAAGTTCCCCGCATACCCTGAGTTTGTACAGGGACTGATCAAAGACGGCGGACTTATCCCACACGTCAAGAAATCACTGGGACTCGCCTAAGGCCTGACAGAAGTCAGGTATCGCAGGTTTTAGGCTGTCCGGTCGGGATCTTAAGCAGGATCTTGCTTTATGCAAACATGGACCGGATGGTTATCAAATAAAAAGTAAAAATCAAGAGGAGGAAATAATATGTCAGGCAATGCTCTGAAAGTGAAGGAACAGAAGGACCGCTACAAGGTGTGTTACATGGCCGGGGACGACTCCGGATTCGACATGATGGAGGGCGCGCTTCTGGTCCTCGAATCCCTCAATCTTCCCATCGACTGGGTCCGTGCCGACCTAGGCTGGTGCATGTGGGAAAAATCAAACAAGAAATTCGGCGAAGGCGATCCCCGCTGCAACACAGTCCCGCCCGAAACCATCAAATCGATCCGTGAGACAGACGCGACACTCATGGCAGCCATCACATCAAAGGCCGGGGTAAAGGGATTCAAGTCAGCCATTCTCCAGATGCGCCAGCTCTTTGACCTTTACATCAACCTCCGCCCTGCGAAGAAACTTCCCGGGATCGGAACTCCTCTTGCTAACGACCCCAACATCGACATCGTCCTATTCCGTGAAAACACAGAAGACCTCTACGCGGCAGTCGAATTCTACCCGCTTCCGGAAGCTATGTTTGACCTGCACAAGGGCATGGAGAGATTCAAGGGCCGTGAAGTGGCAGTTTCATGGCGCGTCTTCTCCAAAGACGGCTGCGAGCGCATAATCCGCGCAGCCTTTGAATATGCGAAGGCTACGGGCCGCAAGACCGTTCACTGCTGCAACAAGGCAAACGTCATCCGCGAGACAGACGGAATGATGAAGAGGGTATTCCTCGAGATCGCAAAGGAATACGAGCAGTACGGCATCAAAGGCATCGAAGAGAACGCCGACGCTACAGCAATGTGGCTGATCAAGAACCCGCAGGATTACAGCGTAATAGTCGCAAGCAACGTCTTCGGAGACATCCTCTCTGACGAAGCTTCACAGCTTACGGGCGGCCTGGGATTTGCCCCTAGCGGCAACATAGGCAAAGATGCAGCACTCTTTGAACCCAGCAGCGGTTCCGTGCCGAAATATGCTCACCAGTACAGGGTAAACCCGAGCGCAATGGTGCTGACATCAAAGATGATGCTCGAGTACCTCGGCCTTGACGAAGCAGCCCAGAAGATAGAGAAGGCTCTTGGCGAAGTCCTGGTTGAAAACAAGCCGGGCACACTTACATACGACGTTCTCCGTGACTTCCGCGGCGATCCCGACTGGGAGAAGAACGCAGCCAGCACCATCGACATGGCAGCAGCAATAGCCGGCAAGATCGATCCCGCATTCAAGGGAGAGAAGCTCGAAGCGGCGAAGGCTAAAGTCCGCAAGATGTGCGCGTGGGACGAGGACAGCCTCATAGGATTCAACGATTAAATCCTAAAATTAAGTCGGCTTTGCAGTTTCAGTCAAGCAGCAAAACTAAAAGATCAAAAAACTAAACAAATAAACGGCCTGCCTTCCCAGCTCTCGGTTGAGAGGGGCAGGCAGGCCGTTTCTCCATGACATCAACAGGGAGGTAAAATACCATGAATACAGCTCAGGCAGGGACTCTGGAATCAATGGACTGTCTCGTAACGGTCTCTGATACAGCCCAGGGCGCAGGCGTAAAAATACAGATAGCCGGGAGCAGTGCGGCAAGATTCAGATCAGCCATGGAAAAGAAGGTCTCTGAGGTAATCGCTTCCATGGGTGTAAAGGATATCGACATTTCGATCCAGGACAACGGTGCCCTGGACATAGTTTTGGGTGCAAGGGTGGAGGCCGCTGTAAAGAGGCTTATGGGAGGTGAGAGGTAATGCGCCGTACGATGCTGTACCTTCCGGGCAACAATCCAAACATGCTTACAAGAGGGTATCTCTTCGGTTCGGACGGTCTGATACTCGATTTGGAAGATGCCGTAGCAATGGCTGAAAAGGACACGGCCCGCATACTTGTCCAGCATTTCCTCAGGCAGGGTGAATTCGGCAGCTGTGAGGTTACAGTCCGCATCAACGGAGTTGACACCGAGTACTGGAAGGACGACCTCGCGGCCGTTGTTCCTTTCCCGGCGCTTCAGGGAGTAAGGGCGCCCAAGGTCGATGACGCTAATACAGTCAGGATGATCGATGAAGAACTCTCAATAATTGAGGATAAAAACGGCATACCTGTCGGACGAACAAAGATATTTTGTCTGCTTGAAACTGCAAGGGGGATTTGGAATGCATTTGACATAGCTTCGGCATCTTCGCGCGTTGCAGCGATAATCCCGGGCGGAGAAGACCTCACGGCAGACCTTAAGACGAGCCGTTCAAACGAAGGGACCGAGCTTGACTGGGCCCGCCGCATGCTTGTGTTCGCTGCCAGAGCAGCCGGTGTTGACCCGATCGATACAGTCTTCCCCAGGGTCACAGATGACGCGGGACTGCGCAAAGAGACGGAATTCATAAAACAGCTTGGTTTTGAAGGAAAGAGCGTCATCCATCCAAACCAGATACCGATCATACATGATGTCTTCAACCCGACGGAGCAGGAAATAGAGAAGGCCCTCAAGATAGTAGCGGCAGCGAAGGAAGCTGCGGAGCGCGGCCAGGGCGCAGTCTCTGTCGACGGAAGAATGGTCGATATCCCGGTCGTCAAGAGAGCGGAATACACACTTCTCAAGGCCGGACTTTTGGAGGTGAGGTAAGATGGCGAAGAACGCACTGGGCCGAGAGATACCTGAATTTATTGAAGGATACGGCAAAACAAAGCTCTTTCAGGGCGCATTTGCCTTAAAGCCTGAAGGGTACAGGGCAGGCGGAAAGATCCGCTGCATCGACAGCACATGCACCGATAAGCGCGTAAGCGACATCAAGGCTGCGATCGCCGCTTCCGGACTTAAAAGCGGAATGACGGTATCATTCCACCACCACCTTCGTAACGGCGACTATGTCGTCAATATGGTCATCGATGCCTGCGCGGAGATGGGGATCAAAAACCTGACCCTCTTCCCGACAGCCCTCTTCGGTGTACATAAAAAACTGATCGAACACATCAAAAACGGTGTCATTTCCAGAATAATGGGATCTGTAAACGGGCCGATAGGACAGCTTGTATCTGAGGGGGGAATGGATGTCCCTGTAGTATTGAGAAGTCACGGCGGACGCCCCCGGGCGGTCATTTCAGGAGATGTCCACATAGACGTGGCCTTCATAGCCGCTCCGACAGCCGACAAGTATGGAAATATCTGCGGCACCCAGGGTAAGTCCGCATGCGGATCGCTTGGATACGCCTTCACGGATGCCCAGTATGCCGACTGTGTCATTGCAGTAACAGACAATCTGCAGCCATATCCGGCGGCTCCTATATCGATGTCACAGCTGAACGTCGACATAGTTGTCGAAGTGCCGAGCATCGGTGACCCCGCGGGGATAGTTTCAGGAACCACGAAAGTGACAAGGGACCCCCTCCGTCTGCTCATAGCAAAATATGCTTCAGAGCTGATCGAGGCCAGCCCTTACTTCAAGGAAGGCATCTCCTTCCAGACCGGTGCGGGCGGCATACCCCTTGCAGTCACGGCATTCATGAAGGAAGCCATGATAAAGAAGGGCATCAAAGGCAGCTTTGGCCTCGGAGGCATCACGGGCTACTTCGTTGAACTCCTCAAAGAGGGATTGGTAGAAAGGCTGATGGACGTCCAGTCCTTTGACCTTGAAGCCGTTCGTTCTATAGGGGAAAACCCGAAGCACATCGAAATATCGGCCGACTGGTACGCCAACCCATGGAACTCGGGCGCAGCTGTCAACATGCTTGACGTCGTTATCCTCGGAGCGACTGAGGTCGATGTAAACTTCAATGCCAACGTAAACACCGAGGCCGACGGAGCGTTGCTGCACGGGACAGGCGGACACCAGGACACAGCCGCCGGAGCCAAGCTTACGATAATAGCCCAGCCTCTCCTCCGCGGACGCATCCCGTGTGTCACTGACAATGTCTACAGTGTTACAACTCCGGGTGAGGTAGTGGATGCGATAGTCACGGAGTACGGTATAACGATCAATCCCAAGAGGAAGGATCTTCTTGATGCCTGCTCAGCAGTAAAGGGACTCCCGCTTGTCTCGATGGACGAACTCGTTTCAAGGGCGCACAAGATGTCCGGCCCGACAGACCCCGTCGCTACGGAAGACCGCATCATAGGAGTCGTTGAGTGGCGCGACGGAACGGTGATCGACGTAGTCAGGCAGCTTAAAACGAAATAAAATCAGCCTGAAAGCCGGGTCAAGAAGCTAAGCGACGGGCCGGAACATCCTAAATGTGTTCCGGCCCGGTCTTGATCTCATAATTGTTTAAGGTCCCGCAGCGGATCCACGATCAGCAAATGGCTGTGTCTGCGGGACTCTCTTTTTTCAAAAGGACCTTGTCAATGAATATATCCACGATATCCGGGTCAAACTGCTTGCCGCGGCACTTTTTGAGTTCCTCTATAGCCTCTTCCCGGCTTATCGCTCTTTTATAAGGCCTGTCAGAAGTCATTGCCTCATATGCGTCTGCCACGTTGATTATCCTTGAATGGAGCAGTATGTCGCCTTCTTTCAGTCCCTCCGGATACCCCTTGCCGTCCCACCTTTCATGGTGCTGGAGGACAGATTCCGCAAGCGCTGCGTATTCGTCTATTGACTTCAATATCTGATAGCCTTTCTCCGAATGCATCTTTATCTGCTCGTACTCTTCTTCGGTCAGTTTATCGGGTTTGTTGAGCAAAGACGCAGGTATAACGATCTCGCCGATGTTGTGGAGCAGGGCTGTAGTTTTGAGATCAGCCGTCTCTCTGTCAGAGAGATCCATAGCATTGGCGATCCTTTCGCAGAAACCCATGACCCGTTTTGAATGATCCTGGACCGCGGCATGTTTGCTCTCTGTCAGCCTGATCAGATTTTCAACGATCGTGTTTCTCATCATTTTTCCGCTCTTCAATTTGTTTCTGTACATCGAAGATTCAGCTCTTTTAAGTACATCATAGATATTTTGGTCCTCTTCTGTTTTAACTGCAGATCCGACCGCTACTGAGGGTACCAGGGAGCCTGCGTTAGTTTCGGAAATTGCTTTGAGTATCCTTTCCGATATTTTTTCGGCACCCTCGTTGTCCGTCCGTGGAAGGAGGATCAGGAATTCATCACCGCCCAGCCGCCCCACAATGTCGTCGCTCCGGAGCATATCTCTGAGCACATTCGCTACAGAGACTATGAGCCTGTCTCCCATCTCATGCCCGAGGGAGTCGTTGATCAGCTTCAGTCCGTTCAGATCCATATAAATCATTGAAAAGGGAAGGTTTCGTCTTGTGTCAAGCCTTTTTATTGAATCATGCATGTATCTCCTGTTGTACAGGCCGGTCATGTGGTCATGGAGACTCAGGTACTCCACCTGCTTCAGCCTTTCTATTTTTTCCGTACTGTCCCTGAAGACAAGGATCATTCCCGTCACATTTCCCCTTTTGTCTCTCACAGGGGCAGCAGAGTATTCGATGAGGAGTTCATTCCCGTTTTTGGATATCAGGAGTTTATGGTCCCGGTCGTTTATTTGCTCACCTTTTTGGAGAACTTTTTCAAAATGTGACGGCATTTTGTCTTTTGTCGTATCGTCCCTTATGTCGTAAATCTCATTTATCTTCATTCCCAAAACATTTTTCAGCTTCCTCCCGGTAAGGTTTTCAGCTGCCTTGTTCATTAATGTTATCCTTCCGTTCTTGTCGGTGGAGATCACACCGTCACCCACGGAGAGAAGGGTCTTTTCGATCTGTTCTTTCTCGATATAGAGAGCCTCTTCAAGTTTCTTTCTCTCCGTGATGTCATCTGACACGACTGCGAATTGCCCGTATTTGGGTGAGTATGATGATACGCGGTACCACTTGTCGAAATGGGCAGAGTAGCTGTCGAACTGGATCGGTTCACCTGTAAGCGCTACCCTTCCGTACTTCTCTATCCAGACCTTCTCTGTGTTGGGCAGGACTTCCAGAACGGTCTTTCCTATAACATCCTCTGCCCTGAGGCCCGTCTGTTCCTCAAATTTTTTGTTTATGCTGATGAACCTGTAATCATAGGGACTGCCGCTATCGTCGCAAATGATTTCATGAACGGCCAGCCCATGGAGCATCTGGTCAACGAGAAGCTTGAAGTGCTGCTGGCTTTCGTAGAGTCTTGTCTGGGTCTTTTTGAACTCTGTCGTCTCCCTTATTATGTCTCCTGTCCCAATCAAATTGCCGGCAGAGTTATATACGGGGAATTTTTTTGAGATGATGTGCCTGTCTTTGAATTTCGGCAGGTCGATGATATTTTCTGCGAGCAGGTAATCTCCCGGTTTGAGTTGCTGCGCCTCCATATCCCGTTCCAGATAAAATTTCCCGGGATCCGCGTCCGGCGAAAACCCGAAAATTTCGGCACAGTTCTTTCCCAGGATATCCCGGGCCGAAGAATGGCCGGACAGTTTTGCGTACGAATCATTTGCGGCGACTACCTTAAGGTCCAGGTCTTTGAAGGCTATCATATCGTCGCTCTGTTCGACGAGTCCGGCCAGGTATGTGATCCTTTCCTCAGCCTTTGGCCTGGCGGAAATGTCATTGAAGGAGCACATTATGACATTTTGCCCGTTGCAGCATTCAAGGAGACAGCCGGCGTTCATTTCAACCTTTAAAGGTTCTCTTGCCTTTGAGATGAATATTGTTTCGATGCTCTCTTTTTCAGGATCGGGCGCTTTGCCTTCCTTGATAAGGACGAAATACTGTCTGCATCTTTCAAGATGATCCGGGTGTATCACATCCCACAAGGTCATCAGGCAGGCCTCTTTTTCGCTGTAACCGAGCTTTGCTTTCCAGCACTTGTTGACATACATCAGATTGCCATCCATGTCGGCACAGAAAATCAGTTCTGAAGCCTTTTCAATAAATTCACGGCACTGCCTTTCCGTGAATTTAAACGGCTTTTCCATCTCATCACCTGCATAAAGAGTCCAGGGGTAGTGTGGTGAAGATCATTACTCTCTGTCTGCTCGTTAAATTTGTAATCTAAAGCAATTATACATTCTTTTTTAATTTACAGAATAGTTGATCTTGATGTTCAAATTTTACCACATAACGGAAAGCAGCAGGATCCTTTTACTCGGAACTATTTGTTATAATCAGTAAGGCATTATTTATGAGTCAGGTCTTTATGCAGACCCAGAAAGAACTACTTGCCCGGAGGGGAGTTTTATCTTTTGAATGTGCTTACCGAGAAACTCAGGGAGGTCCTCCTGGCGGTCCTGCCGATAACGATTATAGTCACCATTTTGAACTTCACCATCACTCCCCTTGGCGCTGACCTTTATATAAGATTTATTGTGGGCGCGCTTTTGATCGTTGCAGGTCTGACAGTGTTTCTTCTCGGGGTCGACATCGGGATAACGCAGATAGGCAATCTCATGGGTGCTTCGATCGCTAAGACAAACAGGCTCCTTATCGTCATAGCGGCCGGTCTTATACTCGGTTTTGTGATATCCGTCGCGGAGCCGGATCTTCACATACTGGCTCAACAGGTGGAAAATGTGACCGCCGGCAGCATAGGAAAAGCGGGTATAGTGCTGGTCGTATCTGCAGGGATCGCGCTTATGCTGGCCCTGGGTTTTATAAGGATACTCTACAATCTAGCCGTCAACAAGATATTCACGGTGCTCTATCTTGTAGTATTTTCCCTTGCCTGTTTTACGCCGAATGAATTTATGGCGATATCCTTTGATGCCTCAGGAGCGACCACAGGAGCCGTGACGGTGCCTTTCATACTGGCTCTGGCAGCAGGGGTATCGGTACTGAAAAAAGATAGCAAGGCCTCCGAAATAGACAGTTTCGGCATGGTAGGCATAGCGTCTGTGGGAGCGATCATCGGGGTCATGCTCATGGGTATACTGTCAAAAACCGAGAAACTTACAGGGGGCCTTCCGGCTGAAGATGCTTCCTATCATTCGATAATGAGCCCTTTCTTAGAAAAACTGCCGACAGTTTCAGTGGAAGTATTATTGGCGCTGTTGCCTGTCGTTGTTATCTTTGCGGTTTTCCAGAAGCTCTCCTTCAGACTGTCATACAAAGCCGTAAGAAGAATAGTAAACGGCCTTGTTTTTGCATTTGTCGGCCTTGTCCTATTTCTTGTCGGAGTCAATGGAGGATTCATGGAAGTGGGAAGTCTTATAGGGCGAAATCTCACCCTCATAGAAAACAAAATTTATGTCATATCTGTCGGATTCATTCTGGGCCTTGTTACCGTGCTTGCTGAACCGGCCGTCTATGTACTGACACATCAGATCGAAAATGTAACGAGCGGTTACGTCAAAAGGAGTCTTGTAATGGGGACACTGAGCATAGGGGTCGGCTCGGCAGTGGCCCTTGCTGTGATCAACATCCTAATGCCTCAGATAAGTCTCTGGCATTTTCTCCTTCCCGGTTACATAATATCTATCGCAATGTCGTATTATGTACCGAGACTGTTTGTGGGCATCGCCTTTGATTCCGGAGGGGTGGCGTCGGGACCTATGACCGCAACATTCGTTCTTGCTTTTGCCCATGGAGTCGCAGATGCTGTGGAGACTGCAAGCATCCTCTCAGACGGTTTCGGGGTCATAGCGATGGTCGCCATGACCCCTATAATCGCTCTTCAGCTTCTGGGTGCGGTCTTTCAGATGAAATCAAAGAAAGAAGGTCTGAAAAGTGATGATAAATGATACAGAAAAAGCATGCTTTGAACTCATCTGGGCGATAGTGAATTTCGGAAAGGGCAGCAAGGTGATGCAGGCGGCAAAAAAATTCGGTATTTCCGGAGGGACGATATTCTTGGCCAAAGGAACGGCAAACAGTTCAATAGCTGATTTTTTGGGCCTGTCGGATATTCGGAAAGAGATAGTGCTGATGGGAGCGAATAAAATGACTGCCAGATCGGCATTGGAGGCACTTGATAAAAAGTTTGAATTTGACAGACCAAACCACGGGATAGCTTTTACTGTTCCGGTAAACGAAATGATAGGATCAGTAGGATGCAAAGCTGCTGAAAGAGAAATGGAGGAAGGGGCTGAAGAAGCGATGCACTGCTTGATAACAGCAGTAGTCGACAAGGGCAAGGCGGAAGATGTCATCGATGCTGCAACTGCTGCAGGTTCGAAGGGAGGGACCATAATAAATGGAAGGGGGTCGGGCATACACGAGACAAGCAGGCTTTTTTTTATGGACATCGAGCCTGAGAAGGAAATAGTTCTTATCCTTTCCGAGAAAAAAGATTCTGAAGCAATAGCCTCCTCCATCAGTGAAAAAATGGAGATAGAAAAACCGGGGAAGGGAATAATTTTCGTTCAGGAGGTAAGCAAAGTCTTCGGGCTGGCGAAATAAGCCCTGCCGTGCATTTACTCTTGCCGAAGCTTATGTCCGCATCTCGAGCAATATTCACCGGCGGTCTTCTTTTCCGGATCCTCTATTTCGCTGATCTGTTCGATGAATCCGGCGGAAAGTATGCCAGTAGGTACAGCTACCATTCCGACCCCCAGGAAGGTCAGTATGATGCCCACCACCCTTCCCAGAGGGGTGACAGGATAGATGTCACCATACCCGACGGTAAGAAGGGTCGACGTTGCCCACCAGAAGCCTGAAAATGCGTTCCTGAATACATCCGGCTGTGCTTTATGTTCTATCCCGTACATGAGTATTGATGCGGAGATCATAAGAATAAGGACCAGAAAGACAGAAGAAAGAAGCTGATTTTTCCTCTTGATAAGCACATCAGTTATTACATTGAGGGAATCCTGGTATCTGGTAATTCTAAAGAGCTTGAATATCCTAATGACCCTGAATATCCGAAAAGCTACCACACCGAAGGGCATAAAATTGGGCAGATAGAAAGGGAAGAAAGCCAGGAAGTCGACAATGCCCATCGGAGAAAAGAAAAATTTGAGTGCAGCGGCCGGGCGGCTGCCCTTTTCAGGGTATAAAAAGTCTGCAGTCCAAAGCCTCAGAGCGAATTCCACTGTAAAGAATATCACTGTCATAAATTCTGTTATAAACATTATTTTTTGATATTTAACCGATTCTTCAAATGTTGAAAAGAGAGCGATAAATAGATTCAGTATAATAAACGCGACCAGTGCATAATCAAACATCCTGCTTTCATGGTCGTTATCACTTCCGACCTGGATTATCTCGAAGGTCCTTTTCCTCGTAAACATATAAGCACTCCCCAAAAGAGTATTTTTATCCTGACTTTTCAAAAATAATTTTACTGCATATTTTTTATGCAAGATGTTTTTCAGAGGCAACTTCAATATCATCCGGCAAAAACTGAAAATTACGCCGGAACGGCCATTTCACCTATTAAGGACATAGTTGTGTGACTTGGTCACAAACGGTGGCAGCAGCGTCATATATAATAACTATGTAAATAAATGTTCTAAAAATTTACACTATTATAAGGGAGGCGGCAAATGGAGATGAATGAAAATTCCCACGCTTGGCTGTTCAAAGCGGTATTTCTGGGGTTTGTCTTCGCGATTTCGGTCCTCGTTATCAAGCCGGTCGGAGTTTCGACCCAGTTTTCGATGATAGGTGGAATGATCCACAGCGTGATCGATCCCTCGGTAATTACAGAAGACAGTTCACGCAAGAGCGGCTACCGCAGTACTAATCCATATTATGACAAAAGTGAAGGGACTCTTGCAAAAGAGATAAAAGAACCGCTCAACTTCCCGATGGTATTTCTGCTTGCTATCCCACTTGGAGGATTCATCGCCTGGAGCATGGATCCCAATAAGAGGAAAAAGATGTCGCAGGATGCTCTCAGAGCGCCAGGACCAAAGTCTGCCTTTGAGAAATATTACATCCGTGAGTTGTTGGGTGGCTTTATCTTCGTCTTCGGTGCCAGACTTGCGGACGGCTGTACGAGCGGCCACATGATGAGCGGTATCATGCAGGGAAGCATAAGCGGTTTTGTATTCGGGGCGTGTGCCTTTGCTGTGGCGATCCCCGTAGCCAAAGCGTTGAAAAAACTGGGATAGGGGGTATCAGAATGGATCTTTTTATCGGTCTTGTAACAGGAGCTTTATTTGGAGCCGCACTGTATCTGGCTGATGCCGCAAGTCCTGTCAAAATGCGCCAGATGCTGAGACTCGAAGACTATACGATTTTTAAGATCATACTCTTTGCAATAGGACTTTCCAATGTGCTGCTTTTCGCTTTCAACATGTTGGGGATACTCAACCTATCACACCTAAGCGTCAAGACGATGCATCTTGGAGTGATCATCGGTGGTCTTATCTTTGGAGTAGGATTCGGAATGGTGGGCTCATGCCCTGGAACATCCTTTGCTGCCATAGGTACCAATGTCTATAAACAGGCGCTTATGATCGCGATTGGAGGCATAGTCGGAGCGCTGATATTCTCCCTTATGTACGGAAGCTTCGAGGCGACCGGAATATTCAAAGCCTTCAACTTCGGAAAATTGACACTCTTTAAGATCTCCGACAAATATCCTTCTGTGACTGAAATAGGATATGCCGGACTCCTTGTAATGGGTGTATTATTTATGGCGATAGCATGGTTCATTCCTGATAAGCGCAGAGCATAAGGATCAGACACATCAGATAATTAATTATTCAAAGGGGCGGATCCTCAGGGATCGGCCCCTTTGATATACTTACATTCTGCATTTAACATAAACGTTGCCTCTCCGGCATTGTCTGTGCTATTGTTTCCGAATTAGCCCCGGCAAAAGATATTTTCTGAAAATGAGAGGGGGATGGTCCGATTGGATAAAGAAAAGAAAATGCGTATTGGGTTCATTGGAGCAGGAAAAGCCGGTGTTTCCCTCGGAGCGTATTTTCGCAGCAAGGGGATCGAAATTTCTGGTTACATGAGCCGCAGTATGAATTCAGCTATTTCAGCTGCTGAAATAACATCATCCAATGCCTTTACTGTTCTGTCTGACCTTGCTGCCTCCTCCGACATGATAATTGTTTCGACTCCTGACGGAGTTATCGGGAAAATCTGGGAAGATCTGCGAAAATACGATATCAGGGGCAGGATCATATGCCATCTCAGCGGGGTGCTCTCCTCTGAAGTCTTTGAAGGTATAGAGGCAAAAGGCTCTTATGGCTGCTCTGTCCATCCGATGTTTGCCTTCAGCGGAAGAGACGGCGATTTCGAAGATGTGGAGAAAGCATGCTTTACCATAGAAGGATCAAAAGATAAGCTGGATGAAGTCAGGGATCTCTTCCGTTGCATGGGCAACAAAACCTTTGTCATAGACAAAAACCAAAAACACCTCTATCATGCTTCGAACGTAATGGTCTCAAACTTGGTCACAGCGCTTCTGAGCATTGGCACGGAAGCCTTTGGAAGATGCGGAGTTTCAGGGGAAGAAGCTCTGGAGGCAATGTTGCCCCTTATCAAAAGAAACATCGAAAACATAGCTGAAAAGGGTTTGCCGGGCTCGCTTACAGGACCTGCAGAGCGTAATGACACAGATACGATCATGAAACATCTGGATATTCTGGAAGAAGAGGAGAGGCTGATTTACAGTCTGCTCACCAAAAGACTGGCGGAACTCTCGAGGGTAAAGCATCCCGGAAGGGATAACTCTGAATTGCTGGAACTTCTTAAAAAATAAAAATCATGCACTTGCCTGAATGAAAAAATGAAAGGACTAAGATCATGAAAAAAACAACAGCCACATTTCTTGAAGCAAAGTCAAAGGGGAGAAAGCTAGTTGTAATAACTGCTTACGACTATTCTATGTCCAGGCTTGCAGATGCATGCGATGTAGACGCAATACTGGTCGGAGACTCACTTGGGATGGTCTGTCTCGGATACAGGGACACTCTGAGGGTGACCATGGAGGATATGATCCACCATACGAAAGCTGTTTCAAGGGGAAGGGACGAGGCTCTCCTGATCTCCGACATGCCATTCATGTCTTATCAGGTATCTGTAGAACAAGCCGTCAGGAATGCAGGCAGACTCGTCCAGGAGGGGTATGCCGAAGCTGTAAAACTTGAAGGCGGAGCAGATGTAATAGACCGGGTAAAGGCAATAGTTAAGGCACAGATCCCTGTAATGGGACACATAGGACTTACCCCGCAGTCAGTAAATATTTTCGGCGGTTTTAAAGTCCAGGGCCGTCAGCTGGAGGCAGCGAAAAAACTGATCGATGATGCGAAACGCCTGGAAGATGCTGGAGCATTTTCCATCACGCTTGAATGCGTTCCTGCAGCTCTCGCCCAAAAAATAACCGAGGCAGTGTCTATACCTACGATAGGCATAGGAGCCGGGGCTTCATGCGATGGCCAGGTGCTGGTATTTCACGACATGCTCGGCATGTTCCCGGATATGAGGCCTAAATTCGTAAAAGTATTCTCCGACGCAGGGGCGTCTATGCAAGAGGGGATAAGAAAATACGCTGAAGCTGTAAGGAACGGAGCATTCCCGACAGCGGAGCACTCCTTCACGATAGATCCGGAAATAATTGAAAAACTATAGATCAGCTTTTTTTTATTTTGAAAAACTGAACAATGAAAGGTGTGAAACAGGATAAAATGATAATATCAGGCAGTGTTCAGGAAGTCAGAGAGTTAATAGGGAACTGGAAAAAAAGAGGTTTCTCCGTCGGTCTGGTACCGACCATGGGATATCTGCACCCCGGACATATGAGCCTTATAGAGAGGGCCAGAAAAGAAAATGACATGGTCGTGGTCAGTATCTTTGTAAACCCGATCCAATTCGGTCCCAACGAGGATCTGGATAAATATCCGCGTGACATGGCGCATGACAGGGAAGTCTGTGAAAAAGCCGGTGCAGAACTCATCTTCGCGCCGCAGCCATCGGAGATGTACCCATCTGACAACTTTGCCTTCGTAGACATAAAAGAACTCGGCGACGGACTGTGCGGAGCAAAAAGGCCGGGCCATTTTCGCGGTGTATGCACGGTAGTCTCAAAGCTTTTCAACATCGTCCTGCCCAACAGAGCATATTTCGGAGAGAAGGATGCCCAGCAGCTAGCGATAATAAGGAGAATGGTCAGGGATCTCAACTTCGGGACAGAGATCGTTTCATGTCCCATAGTGCGCGAACCTGACGGACTCGCGATGAGTTCGAGAAACCTCTACCTTTCGCCTGAGGAAAGAAAAGCCGCACTCTCCATATCCCGAAGCCTCGGTGAAGCAAAGGAGCTTATGAGAAAAGGAGAAAAAGATGCTGTGAAGATAAGGGATATCATAACTGCAGGAATATCTGCAGAGCCTCTCGCAAAGATAGATTATGCAGAAATAGTGGACTCATCTGACCTAAGGCCTGTCCAAAGGATAGAGAAGCCTGTGCTTGCGGCAGTTGCTGTTTATATTGGCAAAACGAGACTGATAGACAACTTTACCTTCGAAGGGGCAGCAAAATGATAATCACTATGCTTAAAGCAAAGATACACAGGGCAACAGTAACAGAATCAAACCTCCATTACGTTGGCAGCATAACGATAGACAGGGATCTTATGGAGGCGTCGGGCATACTTGAATATGAAAAGGTCAGCGTAGTCGACATAGATAACGGCAGCAGGTTTGATACATATGCAATTGAGGGGGACTGCGGAAACGGCGTGATATGCGTGAACGGTGCGGCTGCCCGCCTGGTACAGCCCGGTGATAAGGTGATAATACTTGCTTACTGCCAGGTCGATTCCAAAGAGGCAGATTTCCATTCTCCCAAAATAGTATTTGTAGGGAGCGGCAATAAGATCCTGGAGATCAAAAGTTCCGAAGAACATGGAGAGATAAGATAAAAAGGCCGGGCAGAAGCCCGGCCTTTTTATGCCGTATCAGCAGAACCGTAGGATCATCACATAGTGAGCGGTACTTCCGAGTATTACAAAAATATGGAAGAGTTCGTGAAAGCCAAGCCAGCCCGGAAGTATGTTCGGTTTTTTGATGGCATATATGATACCTCCCGCTGTGTAGAAAAGTCCCCCTGCGAGCAGCCATATCAGAGGAAGAGGTCCGCCTGCCCTGTAAAGGGGTACTATGACAAAGACCGCGATCCATCCCATTATCAGGTATACCCCGGTGTAAAGCAGTCTTGGTATATCAAAGAAGAACATCTTCATAACTATTCCGGCTGCGGCACAGGACCATATAAGGGCTAGAAGCCAGTAGCCCAGCCGCCCCCTCAGCAGGGTCAGGCATATCGGGGTGTATGTCCCTGCTATGAGGACGAATATCATGCTGTGGTCGATCTTCTGAAGTATACGTATTGCTTTTTCGGAGGCATTGACAAGGTGATATGCAGCGCTTGCAGAATACAGGAGTATCATGCTTGCCCCGAATATCGAAAAGGAGACTATCTGCCAGACGTCCCTGTTAGTTATGGCCGCATAGAGCAGTAAGATCAGCCCTGCTACCGACAGCAGTGCTCCTGCAAGATGGCTGAGCCCGCTTGCCGGCTCACGAAAAAATTTCCCCATTAGAAGCTCCTCCCAAATTCATCTGATGTGCAGACCTGCATTCCGCGCCCGGTCATCTCAAGAACGAAATCTTCGCCTAATTTTTCAAATCCTTTTACCGAGCTTGTAGTGTCTGTCAGCAGCACCAGTTTTTTGATGTCTTCCCCGTTCGAGTTGTCTGCCAGATCCCTGACGCTGTTTGCGACACAGTGCGAAAGAGCCTGTCCCGATATGGCCAGGATGTCTGTTTCATGAAGCCGCTTTATAAGTTTTTCATTGAGCTTGGTGGACGGATCTTCCGGATCCTCGACATCGGCTTTGAGTGCCGAATAATGTTCGGTCCACATATTAAGTCCTTTCAAGGTGTAGTCGACAAAAGAAAAGCGCTCTTCCCACTCAAGCAAGGCTTCATAGACAGGCTTTGCAATGTTGTGTCCCCATGATCCTATAAGGCAGTGGGGAGGCCAGATGCAGAGCACGTAGCGATCGTTTTTTTCCAGCTCTTCCACGTAGCTTACAGCCCTCTCCATGTGCCCCGGCACTGTTGTGTGCCAAAGTCCCTTTTTGAGGTCTTCCTTTGTGATCAGAGTAAAAGGATTTGGATGTCTGCCTTCAGGGTCCATCCAGAAGATGGGGTGGGCGATGTCTATAAGACGATGTGTGTCCAGAGTAACGCTTATATGGCTGACCTTATCCCTGAGTCTCTTTATTGTATCAGCAAGCCTGACGGAGTCCTCACGCGCTCCGGGCACGTAGAGGGCGCCTTTTGGATCGCAGAAATCGTTCTGCGGGTCAACGATAAGAAACTCAAGCCTTGTGCTGCCCATGAGATGCCTCCTTGGTCATGTGTCACAGTCTTTTAATATTATCACTTCCGGCCCCATATTGGAGGAGAGAGAAAAACGAAGACCATTATAAATTTTTATTGCAATAGTATTCAGAATAGAACATTTTAATTGTCAGTTTATACTAAATGTTGACAGACAGATTGCTGCATGTTATATATACTGTCAGGTCATATATAAAGCGGGAGATGACAATATGAAAACTTCTGATCTTATACATGAAAGATCTATAGCCCTTGCTGACTGCAACAACTTCTTTGTTTCATGCGAACGCCGGGTCGACAATGACCTCGACAGCCGGCCGGTCGTAGTTCTTTCTTCCAATGACGGCTGTGTGATCTCCCGTTCCAACGAAGTCAAAAAAATGGGAGTAAAAATGGGGGATCCCTATTTCAAGATAAGGAACATGCTTGCTTTCAACGGCGTTGCCATCAGGTCCACAAACATGTCTTTATACCAGGAGATATCTGCCGAAATTATGTCCCGGATCAAACTCTATACAGATGCAGTCGAAATATACTCTATAGATGAATCCTTTTTCAACATGGGGATATCAAACGTAAAAGACCCTTTATCCTACTGCCGTATGATAAAGAAAGACATATGGGACAAATGCCGTATTCCCGTATCCATAGGCATAGCGCCTACAAAGACCCTTTCCAAGCTGGCAACTGAATATGCCAAAAAAAACGATGAGACGGGGGGAGTCTTCTGGATGGACAGGGCGAGATATATGGATATGGGTTTCATGTCACAATTTGAATGTGCCGACATATGGGGCATAGGGCGTAAGATAAGCACAAAATTGGATAAGTCGGGAATAAAAACAGCTGCGGATTTTATCAAAAAAGATGAGATGTGGGTTAAAAAGACTTTTGGCATAATGAGTCTCTACACGTCATGGGAACTCAAGAGCCATCAGGCATATGCACTGGATACCGGCGGCAGGCCTCCAAAGTCTATAATGGTCTCCCGTTCGTTCGGAAATCCCATAACTACATACGAAGAGATGCTGGATCCACTTCTCTGTTTTACGGTCTCAGCGGCGAAACAGCTGCGCAAGGCCAGGCAGACGACGGGGAAAATGTCTGTTTTCATATCGACAAGCAGGTTTGATCCGGAAAAATTTTATGCCAACGGCCGCGAGACAACTTTTATAAGGCCCGTATCCCTCGACGCAGACCTCATGAGCAGCGCTGAAAAGATGTTGAAGGAGATCTTCATCCCGGGATACAAATATAAAAAGTGCGGTGTCATACTTTCTAATTTTTCAGATATTTCCGCAGGAAGGCAGGCAGCTCTCTTCGAAGAAGAAAACGGGGGAGATGAAAAGAAACTCAGGGTAGCCTCGGCCGTGGACTCCATCAACAGGGAATTCAAACAGGGCATAATAAAACCTGCTGCCCTCTTCGAAGCGCCGGAACATGAAAAAAAGTGGGCCCCCAGATCAGAGTTCAAGTCGGGGGGAGAAAGCAAAAAAGATTCTCCGCTGCCAGATGGCCTCCGTTTCCAGAACCATTCCGAAGACTTTGCTTCCTGATGAAGGGCTTGCGGCATTGATCCCCAAAACAGACTCAAACTCAGTCCCGGTAACTAAACAGCAAGATTTGTATTATCGATTTATCTCGTCATCGTGTAAAATATTACTTAAAACACAATGCCCCGATCATCAGGGTGGAGGAGAAATTATCCCCCTGCCTTGTGTAAATCGTCTCGTCATATATAGAGATCAGAATGAGATTGACTCGTTTTGCCGCTCAGACAGGAAACAGGCAGGAAAGAGGAAGGGGAGTTGCCATATGACCGAGATCACACAGAAAACGCTTGCTATAGTATGCGGGGGCGGACCAGCTCCGGGGATAAACAGCGTTATAAGTTCCGCAGTCATCGAAGCAAAAAAATCAGGCTGGGATGTTTATGGAGTCTATGACGGTTTCTCGGGTCTTGCAAAGGGAGAGAAAAATGTCGTACCGCTCACGATAGAAATGGTCAGCCGTATACACTCGGACGGCGGCAGCGTGATACGCACCTCAAGGTACAACCCGACCAAAAAAGAGGAAGACCTCCGCAGGGTGGTCGATGCGCTGATAGAGCTCAGTGTCACTCATCTTATAACTATAGGCGGTGACGATACGGCCTACACGGCTTCATGTGTTGCGGATTACGCAATGAACAAGCGGGGGCTTACCATAAGCTTTGTCCACATACCGAAAACAATAGACAATGACCTGCCGCTGCCTGAAGGTATCCCGACATTTGGCTTTGAGACAGCAAGGTCGCTGGGCACACAGCTAGTATCCAACCTCATGGAAGATGCCAAGACGACCGGACGCTGGTTCATAGCAGTAGCAATGGGCAGAACGGCCGGACATCTTGCGCTTGGCATCGGCAAGAGCGCCGGCGCAACAGTCACTGTCATACCGGAAGAGTTCTTGGGCAAGGAGCATATCCCCATGTCGCTGATAGTTGATATCCTTACAGGGGCGATCATAAAAAGGCTTGCCTCAGAAAGGAAATACGGAGTTGCAGTAGTTGCGGAGGGATTGCTTGAGAGGATAAGGGAAGAAGATCTTGAGGCTCTCAGCTGCATAGAGCATGATGACCACGGACATGTCCGCTATGCAGAGATCAGCTTTTCAAGCGTGCTCAAGCGGGAAGTCCAGGCAAACCTTGCAACGCTGGGAATAAAGATGGACATAACCAACAAGGAGATAGGGTACGAAGTACGCTGCGCCCCGCCGAATGCCTTCGACATCGAGTACACCAGAAACCTTGGATTTGCGGCGATAGAGTTCCTCAAGGAGGGCGGCACAAATGCCATGGTTTCAATACAGAATAACATGATAGTCCCGATACCTTTCGACGACATAAAAGACCCGGAAACGGGCAAGACCCTTGTTAGAAGGGTCAACACGAAATCCATCCAGTACAGGATAGCAAGACAGTACATGATAAGGCTCGAGAAGAAGGATTTTGAGCCCGGGCTTGAGTTTGTACAGCTTGCGGTCGCAGCGCATATGTCCCCCGAGGAATTCCGGGATAAGTTCGAGTATGTGACCAGATACTGACCGATCCTTTATTAGCTGTGATCAAAAATAGATGCGTGAGTTGTTTGCTCTGGTTATAAACAATTTCGCGCATTTTTCTGTATTTCGTGCGGCAGATCAAATCGATGATTTGAATATTTTTATTGTGTAATTCCAAAATTTCTGTACAATATCTCTCATTACTCTTAAAAAGAGATAAAGGGAGAGAACTTGATGCCTCAGACAGAAAAAACATTTCCACGATGGATCCCGCTGCTGGGAGGACTTCTCGGCAGTACCACCTGCGGATTGCTTCTTTATGCCTTCAGCGTATTCATCCGTCCCCTCCAGGCACAATTCGGATGGAGCGTACCCGACGTTGCGATGGCCTACGCTCTTATATGCCTGATATTTGGCCTGATGACCTTTCCTGCCGGACGCCTCAGCGACAAATACGGATCGAGGAACGTCGTCCTTGTGGGGGGAGTTATTATGGCTTTCGGCTTTTTCATGGTCTCTACGATAACTCCTCCGGATCCTGCTCTGATAGCCGCAGGCGGTGAGGCGGCAAAAGCTGCAGGCAAGAAGCCGCTCTACCTCCTCTACCTTTACTACGGGGTCATCGCGGGCTTCGGAGGCGGATGCGTCTACCTTCCTCCCATTGCCACGGCTCCAAAGTGGTGGCCTGACAGGAGGGCGCTTGCAACAGGTTTCACTGTCGTGGGACTGGGCCTGGGTTCTTTTATAATGGCTCCGATGGCTACGGGTATGATAAACCATTTTGGAAGCGCGCTGCCCGTATTCAAATATGTTGGAATAGCGATGGGAATAATGGTAGTGATGGCAGCCCTATGTCTCAAAGAACCCCCGAAAGGCTACAGGCCGGCGGGCTGGACTCCTCCCATGCCCTCTTCTTCCGGAGGAACGATCCAGTGCTGCAGGGACTACACCTATGAAGAGACAAAAAAGACACCGCAGTTCTGGCTTCTCTGGGTAGCTTACTTCTGCGGATCATTTGCCGGCCTCATGGTCATCGGCCTGATCGCCAAGCACGGCATAGATGCCATGACCCTTGTTTACAAGGCAAAAGAGGGCCTTGACGCGGCAACCGTCATACCCGAAGATATCGCAAAAGGCATAGCGATGTCTGCCTCGCTGGCTCCCAGTACTCTTGCTGTTTTCAACGCTGCAGTCCGTATTATGGTAGGCCCGCTCGCCGACAGGATGGGGACCAAGAAGATATTCACCGTTCTCTTTGCGCTCCAGACAGTTGCGATGCTTATGCTTTTCCCGGCGGGCAAAACAGCGGCTCTACTTGCCGCATGTGCAGGCCTGATCGGCTGGAACTACGGCGCGATGTTCACGCTCTTCCCGGCGACTTTGCTCCAGTACTACGGTCCGACTAACCAGGGCTCCAATTACGGACTGCTCTTTACCGCATGGGGCATCGCCGGCTTCTGTGGTCCCTACTTCGGCGGCAAACTCCAGGCCATGACCGGTTCATTCTTTGTACCATTCATCGTCTCTGCAGCGGTCCTGGCAATATCAGTGGTTATTCTGGGTATACTCAAGCCCCCCGCTAAGCTGGTGTAATTGGGGCATCTCGCGGCGCTGACTTAGCAACATTTGCGGACCCTCGCTTCGACGTATTGATATACGCCTTCGCGAGGGTCCGCTGCATGTTGCGTCGTCATCATCCACGATCTGCCCCAATTACGAGAATTAATGTTAAAACATTAAAACAGACTTGACTTAGCAAGGCTTGCGGACCCGCGCTTCAACATATTTCCAATACGTTGTCGCGGGCACCCTTTCCCACTGCGGCTGAAAACGGGGAGTCGGGAAAGGCTAGAAGAAGAGGTCCTGCTCGCCCTGTTCCAGTTTCTTAAGGCGCTCCTTTGTCAGCTCTTTTACCTTGTCGCTTGGGATCTCCTCTATCTCTTTTTCTATTACGGCTTCCCCGACCTCTTTCAGCTTATCCGAACCGTAACCGATGAGGTACTCCTTGAAAGTAAGGAGGGCGTTGGGCTGGCATATGTTTTTTATCTGTCCCGATTTTGCAAGGGACATGAATCGGTCTCCGGTGCGGCCCTGTCTGTAGCATGCGGTGCAGTAGCTCGGGATGTATCCGTCCTCGCAGAGCCAGGTAAGCACCTCGTCAGGGGTCCTTTCGTCTGAAACTTTGAACTGCGCCGTATTTTCACATTTGGGGTGGGCGATGTCCTTGTGGTATCCGCCTATGCCTGTGCATGAACCGGCGCTGACCTGCGATATTCCCAGTTCAAGGGCCCTTCTGCGGGTTTCAGCTGTTTCTCTGGTTGAGAGGATCATTCCCGTATATGGGGTCGAGACCCTGATGACGGCAATTATCCTGAGGAATTGTTCATCGGTGGGGAGATAGGGGAATTTCTCAAGATCAACGCCCTCAGCCTCTCTCATCCTGGGGACTGAGATAGTGTGAGGACCGACACCGAACATCTTTTCCATATGTTCGGCCATCATGAGCTGTGCTGTTACTTCATACTTATAGTCATACAGTCCGTAAAGTACTCCGGTGCCGACATCGTCGATACCGCCCTGCTGAGCTCTGTGCAGTGCTGTAGTGTGCCAGTCATAATTGCTTTTTGGGCCTACGGGATGCATTTTAGCATAGGTCGGTCTGTGGAAAGTCTCCTGGAAGAGGATGAAGGTGCCTATGTCTGCAGCCTTGAGTTTCCGGTATTCCTCAACAGTTGTTGCTGCAATATTTACGTTTATCCTGCGGATGGACTCGCCCCTGCTGTTCTTGTATGCATAGACGCGCTTCATGCATTCGATTATATAGTCAAGGGGCGAGTTGACCGGATCCTCTCCGGATTCCATGGCTATTCTCTTGTGACCGAGGGCGAGGATGGCATCGGCCTCCTGATCGATCTCCTCCATTGTCAGTTTTTTCCTGTGCATGAAGGGGTTGTCCTTGTGGAAGCCGCAGTATTCGCATCCGTTGATACAGAAGTTTGAAACATAGAGGGGGGCAAAGAGAACTATGCGCCTGCCGTATATCTTTTCCTTGATCTCTTTTGCCAGAGAATAGAGCTCCGCTTCAAGTTCGGGGTCTGTTATCTCAAGAAGCACCGCTGCTTCCCTGTGGGTAAGGCCTTTGCATGTCCCCGCCTTTTCGAGGATAGAGCGGACATAGTTCTTGTCCTTCACAAGTTCTTTTGCCTCTTCAAGTGTTGCAAGTATTTCCGCATCATCGATAAATGATGCGTCGTGGAACTCCTTTGGGTCGTACATTTCGATTTCCTCCTTTTTTGTCACAGCCTATATGCGGGAGGGTGCAGGAAAAGAGGCTGACAATAAAAAAGCCTTCGCGAAAATCACGAAAGGCCCGTCAGGAAAATACCGAAAACCCAAAGCGGCCCTCTCCTCCTCCCCGAATCATCAGGGAGACAGATGGTTTCCATCACTGTCCCTTTCCCCTGCGCCGGATGGTTCCGAAGCAGCAGACTATAGACTGTGAATTATATCACGAACATTATACAGGATTTATTCGAAAATCAATATAAATTAGGCCGCATTTAACACATTATTATCACTAAAGATCAGTTAAATTTTTCATAAACCGACTTTTAGCATTTGGATTTACAAGAAAAATGACGAAAAACTAACCCAGACCATGGATCCCCGATCTCGGAATGCACTCGAAATGGTTCGAGCACTAAGGTCAATTTAAAGGGTTTCCCTCACGGAAAACGGTGCTCTCCCGATCTCGGAACGCACTCGAAATGGTTCGAACACTAAGGTCAATTTAAAAGGTTTTCCTCACGGAAAACGGTGCTCTCCCGATCAAGGCCCATACCGGGATGACGGGACAGGCGGATCCTATTATTTCCAACGGATTTGCTATCGATTCCCAATCGATCACCCATTGATCCCCGATTCATGATTTTCAATAAGTTATATAATTGCACATGTCACATAGACTTGAGGAAAGCCAGTGAGAATGAGATGCATTACCCAAATTTGAAAAAGTATGGATTTAGTGAGCGTTTTCAACAGGAGGCCTCGTTTTATGAGGGGCTTTATCCTTCCCGGATCTCCGAACAGCACCGCTACATCTATAAAGTCATAAGCGAAGATGGGGAACTTCAGGCGGAAGTATCGGGAAAACTCCACTATGCTGCTGAAGGTACGATGGATTTCCCTGCCGTGGGCGACTGGGTAATGATAGACAGGACTGAAAAATGTTCGGGGAACGCAGTGATCAGAAATATTCTCAAGCGCAGGAGTTATTTTGCCCGCAGGGCGGCAGGGACCAAAGAGGATGTACAGATCGTTGCGGCAAACGTAGACACGATATTTATCTGTATGTCGCTCAATACAGACTTTAACCTGCGGCGCCTTGAGAGGTACATGTCCATCGCTTGGGACAGCATGGCCACTCCTGTTATAGTCCTCACTAAATCTGACCTCTGCGATGACCTTGAAGATAAGATACGGGAGGTCTCCTCAGTAAGTACCGGTGCTGACATCATAATATGCTCTTGTGCTGAAGAAAGAGGGATCGATGCGGTATATCCTTACATTGAAGAGGGAAAGACAATTGCCTTCATAGGCTCTTCGGGGGTAGGAAAATCGACGCTCATCAACCGCTTGATGGGAAGGGATGTCCTTGCCACAAAAGAGATCCGGGAGTCCGATGACAGGGGAAGGCATACTACGACACACCGCCAGCTGCTTTTGCTGCCTGGGGGCGGGATAGTTATCGATACGCCAGGGATGAGGGAGCTGCACCTCTACGGTGGGAACCTTGAAAAGTCTTTTGAAGATATCATTGAACTGGCTCAAAAATGCAGATACAAGGACTGTACCCACACTACGGAACCGGCCTGCGCTGTAAGAAAAGCGATAGAGGAAAACGAGCTTTCTGAGGAACGCTTCCAAAATTACCTCAAGCTTCAGAGGGAAGTAGCTTATGAAGGTCTCAATTCACGCCAACTTGAAAAGGAAAAGATCAACAGGATGTTTGGCAGCAAGGGAGAGATGAAAAGGCTGATGCGGGAGGTAAAAGAAAATAAGAAAAGGTGACCGGCGGGAGTTAACACCGCCGGTTTTCATAACTGTTTCACCCTCGTTTTAAGCAGTTGGTTTTCGCAATATATCTTACGATCGCTCAGCTACTGCTCAGCAATCGCTAAGCTAATGGTTTTTAGGCGCTGCCTTTCCGTACTCCATATATTCCATCGTCTTTTCGGCGACCTTTTCTCCGTAGAGTTTTTTCACTATGTGGAGCGAGAGATCGATCCCCGCGGAGATCCCGCCCGAGGTCATTATCTTTCCGTTGTCGACGAAACGTTTCGTGTGGTCGATGGTGACCCCCGTAGCCAGCTTCTTAACGTCGTCTATGACCGAGTGGTGAGTCGTGGCCTCAAGTCCGTCAAGGAGCCCAAGTACAGCCGGGATCCTCGCCCCCGAACAGACTGTGGCCATTACATCTGCCGATGCCTGTGTCCTTTCTATCCATTCCATGACCTTTTTCTTCTTTATCTCAGCCTTTGTACCCTCTCCGCCCGGGATGATCAGAATGTCTATCTTAGGATGGTTGCTGAAGCTGTAATCGGGGATGACGATAAGCCCGTTGACGGATTTGATCGCGCCTCCATCCTCGGAAATGGTGAATACCTTGAAGGGCTTGTGGTCGTTAAGTTCCGCCGTGGTTGAAAAGACCTCGTAGGGGCCGGCGAAGTCCAGAAGCTCGACTTTGTTAAACAAATAAATTCCAACGTTTTTCATTTGTTTTATCCTCGTCTTTCTATAAATACTTGAATCAAATCGTCTTTTTAGCATATAAGAGACGATCAGGCCGCTTTCGATCCATAAACTACACCCTAATCCATATTTGGGCAAGGTTGTGCCCATATTTTCACTTAAATTCCACTTAAGTGTCATGTGGGAAATACTGTCTTTTGTTTCGAGGCCCCGTATTTAATTCAAAGCTTCTGAAGAACCGATCTTTTAAGCGATAAATTGTGTTCGGCGAGATTGTTTTTTACTGACCAATAATTAACCTAAATGTTTCAGTCTATCGTTTTCTTGAACCTTGATACGCTGAAGGTCAGAAAGAGTATCCCCAGTGCTGCAAGGGCGGCCATTTGCTGCCAAAGTTCAGCCAATCCTGTTCCCTTAAGGAATATTCCCCTTATTATCACGAGAAAGTACCTTAGCGGATTAATTGTAGTGATCCACTGGACCGGTTCGGGCATATTGGAAATCGGAAACATAAACCCTGAGAGGAGGACAGCCGGGAAGTAGAAAAAGAAGGATGACATCAGGGCTTCCTGTTGGGTTTTCGATATCGTGGAGATCAAAAGGCCTATGCCTATGCAGGACATCAGGAAGAGAGCTGCAGAAATGAGCAGCAGCGGCATGCTTCCCCTGATGGGGATATCGAACCACTTCATGCCGACAAAGCTTACGACGATGACATCAATAAAGCAGATGGCAGCGAAGGGGAGGGATTTGCCCAGTATAAACTCAATTGACCGCATTGGGGTAACCATGAGCTGTTCCATCGTTCCGATTTCCTTTTCCCTCACTATTGCCATTGATGTCAAAAGCAGCGATGTCATCAGGAGTATGATCGCTATGACCCCCGGAACATTGTAGTTTCTGCTTTTCAGGTCCGGGTTGTACCATGCTCTGCCCTGAACATTAACGAGATCCCGGCTCTTTTTTCCTATTCCGAAGTCGGATATTATGCGTTGCGCATAGTTCATGGCAAGTGTTCCGTCATTGGAATTTGTTCCGTCAACGAGTATCTGAACAACGGGTTTTTTCCCATTGAGCAGATCCTTGGCAAAACCCTCTTTTATGTTGATTCCGACGACAGCTTTTCCTTGATCAAGATATTCCGTCATAGTTCCGTCATTGTCAGGGTATGAAATTACCCTGAATATTCCTGACGAGGTAAAGCTCTCGATAAGCTGCCGGCTTTGCACGCTTCTGTCGCTGTCTGTTACGGCCGTCTTGATAAGGTTGACATCTGTCGTAACAGCGTATCCGAATATCAGAAGCTGGATCACGGGAAGCACAAAGATCATCGCCTTCATGCGCGGATCCCTCAGGACCTGTATAAATTCTTTTATCATAAGGCGTAAAATCCTTTCTCCCATGACCGGCCTACCCCATGTTCTTTTTGAATTTTTTTATTGCTGCAGTAAGTACGATCGCTGCAAATGCACAGAGAAAAAGTATTTCTTTTATCAAAACCAAAGGATGGTTCCCTTTGAGAAAAATATCTTTCAGAATGGTGACAAAATAACGGGACTGAACTGCATATGTAATTTTCTGTATGAATACCGGCATGTTTTCAATGGAATAGAGGAATCCCGACAGCATAAATGCCGGCAGAAGGGTGAGTACGAATGCCGCCTGGCTTGCTACAAGCTGTGATTTGGCGGCCGTTGAAATGAGGATCCCGAGACTGAGCCCACCGACCAGAAACAGCGACGATACAACAAGCAGGAAAATGAAGCTGCCCCTGAGCGGTACTCCGAAGATCCAGACACCCACAGCTACTGAGATCAAAACATCGATCATTCCGATAAGGAAATATGGCGTAATCTTTCCCAGAAAAAGCTCCACCGGATGTATAGGAGTGGATAGAAGCTGTTCCATAGTGCCCTGTTCCCATTCTCTGGAAACAGTCAGCGATGTCAGAAGCGCGCTTATCACACCCATTATGATCGCTATCAGGCCGGGAATGATGAACCAGCGGCTTTTGAGTTCCGGATTGTACCAGACGCGAAGCCTGAGGTCGATCTGCCCCGAGGGATCCTTTGCACCTTTCGACTGAGAATATCTGGAAGTAATGGCCTCAGTATAACCCATCGCTATTGAGGTAGTGTTGGCATCGCTGCCATCGTAAACGGCCTGTATGTCAACAGGTTCTCCTCTCTTAACTGATCCTCCGAACCCTTCGGGAACAACGAGTACCATATGGGCGATATTTCTGTCTATAAGGCGGTCTGTTTCTTTCGTGCTTTCAACTGTACCGACGATGTCAAAATAGCCTGAAGCCCGGAATCTTTCTACAAGTCCCCTGCTTTCGGCTGTCTTATCCAGGTCATAAACGCCCATGTTGATACTCTTGATATCCAGGGTTATACCGTAACCGAAAATAAAAAGAAGGATCACAGGCATTAGGAACGCCATTGCCAGGCTTCTGGTATCCCTGAATATGTGTATGAACTCTTTTTTAATGACCGCCGTCAGCCTGCGCGGAGATACCCTTCCCTTTCTCCCATACTTCATCTAATTGTTCCCCCTGACGATATGTCCTCTTTTTCTATCAGGTGTACGAATACATCTTCGAGTGAGGGTCTGGCCCGGTCCATCGAATAGATCCCAAAACCTTTTTCAGTGAGGTATTTTTTGATCTTTTCATCATCAGAAGTCCCCTTTTCAACAGTTAAATGAAGCCCGTCGCCGAAAATAGCGGCAGCCTTGACCAGTCCGGAATTTTCAAGTATTTCCAGTGCTTCGAACGGGTCATTCAGAGAAAGCTCGATCAGCCCCGAAGGGATAGACTCTTCCCTGATCGAAGACGGGGTACCCTTAGCAATTATCTTCCCTTTGTATATGAGGGCAAGCTCGTCACAGTATTCCGCCTCTTCCATGTAGTGTGTGGTAACAAATACAGTAGTCCCTCCGCTTGCTATATCTGAAATAAGATTCCAGAAACGCCTTCTCGATATAGGGTCAACTCCTGAAGTTGGTTCATCCAGAAATACTATGGGAGGCTGATGTATAAGTGCACATCCGAGCGCCAGCCGCTGCTTCCATCCTCCGGCAAGAGAGCGGGTCATGCGGGAAATGTGTTCAGTAAGATCTGACATCTCAAGTATCCAGGACTTTCTTTCGGATCTGATGGATTTGGGTACCCTATAAATCCCAGCATAGAAATCTATGTTTTCTTCAACGGTCAGGTCGTCATAAAGAGAGAATTTTTGAGACATGTAGCCTATCTTTTCTTTGATTTCCTCCGTGCCTTTCAGGATATCGGATCCCGCGACCGTTCCCTCTCCCGAGGTTGGGAGCAGAAGGCCGCACAGCATTTTTATCGTTGTCGATTTCCCGGCACCGTTTGGTCCGAGAAAACCGAAGATCCTGCCTTTAAGGACTTTCAGTTCAATATGGTCAACTGCAGTGAAGTTTCCAAAGACTCTTGTCAGTCCCTTTACGTTAACTGCGAAAATTTCACTCATTGCACATCAACCCTCATCGCCCGGCTAACGAAGACATCTTCGAGAGTCGGCTGGGCCTCTTTTATCGTGAGATCATCAAGACCCATTATTTTTATTTCGTCTTTGATCTTTTCTACAGAAGAGTTCTCAGGAAGCCTGAATCTTATTACGCCGGAAACCAGATCAGAACTTAATTTTCCGTATCTCTCCCTCAATTCACGAAGTGTTTTCACAGAATCTGCGGAGAGGATCTCCAAAATAGTTCCTGATATAGTTTTTTTAAGCGCCCGGGGGTTGTCACACATTGTCAGCCGCCCCTCCTGAATCATTCCTACGCGCCCGCATCTTTCCGCTTCATCCAGATATGATGTCGAAACGAAAACGGTCACTCCCTCTTTGACCATCTCGTGTAGAATCTTCCAGAAATCCCTTCTGGAGACCGGATCGACTCCATTTGTCGGTTCATCCAGCAGAAGCACACTGGGCCTGTGCACCAGTGAACAGGCCAGCCCCAGTTTTTGTTTCATCCCGCCTGACAGGTCCCTGGCTTTCCTGTTTTTGAATGGCGTAAGGTTACTGAAGCCGAGAAGCCTCTCTTCCTCTGCCGTCCTTTCCTTTTCCGATATTTCATAAAGATCTCCGTAGAATCTCAGGTTTTCCAGTACGGTAAGGTCTCCGTAAAGTCCGAACCTCTGCGACATATACCCGATCCTTATCTTCACCTTTTCGGGGTCTGATACGACGGAGTGTCCGTCTATTACTATGTCTCCCTCGGAAGGGATCAGGACTCCGGCCGCCATCCGCATTACAGTCGTCTTTCCAGCACCGTCGGGTCCCACCAGTCCGAAGATCTCACCTCTGCCGACAGAAAGATCGACCTGCCGGACGGCCCAGAAGCTGCCGAAAGCTCTGCCGAGACCTGTTATTTCGATGGACCTTCCCTTGGTTTTGTTGTCATTCATGTTTAAGGTCTATGTTTACGTCAGCGGGCATTCCCGGCTTGAGCAGTCCTTCTGACGTTTCAGCTGTAACTTCCACGGCAAAGACAAGCTTCACCCTCTCTTCCGCCGTCTGAACAGTCTTGGGGGTAAATTCAGCTTCAGGTGAAATGAAAGTCACAGAAGCAGCAAATTTTTTATCCGGAAAGGAATCAACTGTAATGTCAGCTTTCTGACCCAGCATGACCCTTCCTATCCTGTATTCGGGAATGTATACCTTGACTCGGGGTCTTTCAAGGCTTGTCAGTGTAAGCACCGGTTTTCCCATAGATATCATCTCTCCGGGTTCTGCATAAACTTTTGAGACTACTCCGTCCATAGGACTTTTCAGTATGTGGTTGGATACTATTACCTCTGCTGCCTGCATTGCGGCTTCAGACTCTTTAAGCTGATTCGCGGCGGTATCTATGCTTTTCTCTCTGAATCCCGAACGGAGAAGCTCAAGCTTTTTCTGAGCTGCGTTAAGCTGAGAAGCGGCGACTTCGGCTGCTGTAATGTCCCGGTCCAGCCTCTGTCTGCTTATCGCCCCGCCGCTGAAAAGCTTTTCAGATCTTTCTGCTTCATTTTTCAGGTTATTCCAGTTCGACCTGAACTGAGCTGCCTGAGCTTCGGCCTCTGCTATCTCCTGGCTTCTGTAGCCGCTGCTGAGATCTTTTAACCTCGAACGTGCGGTTTCGACTGCGGCGGCGTTCTGACGAAGCCTTGCCTCGGCCTCTCTCTTGTCCAGTTCCGCGATAAGTTCGCCACGGTGTACAGTGTCGCCCTCATTGACCTTCCGATCCTTCAAGATGCCGTTCGCCAAAAATGACATGTCTGCCTCCGTTGTTTCTATCGTTCCTGAGGCGAATATTTTATCAGGATCTTCCCCTTTCTCTTTTAAAAAGAGAGTGTATGCCGCAAGAAGAGCTGCAGCGGCGATTATGATCAAAGGTATTATTTTTTTATCAATTTTCTTTTCCATTACCTCACGACCTCATCTTTCTCTGACTTTTTTTCATTGTTGGTCTTATCAGGGGAAAATCGCATCATTTCAGGGGAAAGTCTCCCAAGCAGTCTCAAAACATTAGCTTCGGAAGCGATCTTCTCATAGTAAGCTTTGCTGAGGCTGGCATCCGCTGACCATAGTCCCGATTCGGCACTCAGCAGATCGGTGATCGTGCTTTCCCCTGTTTCATATCTGAGCTGTTCTATCCTAAATGCCTCTCTTGCCTCTTTGAGCTGTATGGAAGCCGTTTCGATCTTCGATACCGCTTCCTTCAGGGATCCGGAGGCCTCTCTTGCATCGTTGAGAGTCTGGTTTCGCGTCTGTTCCAAATCAAACCTTGCTTTTTCAATATCTAGCAAAGATTTTTTTAACCTGTTTTTACTGACATACCCGTCCCACATTTTTATAGTTACCTGAAGTCCGGCCTGCCAGTCGTCATATACTTCCGAACCTCCTCCAATACTGCCTGTACCTCTGCCGAAGAAAGATATCTGAGGCATGGTCTCTCCCTTGATAGCTTCTGATCTGGCATAGTAGGCTTCCGTGAGAAGAGAGGATTTTTTGACAGCATGGCTGCTCTCAAGGACGTCGCTTTTTTCAATTTTATCCAATTCATCCGGTCGAGCATCGAAAGGTATGGCCGCAACGGATCCAATGGGAAATTCGTTTCCGGTAAGTGTGCCCAACAGAGAGAGCGCGTCTTTTTCAGCCTGGTCAAGGACAATGTGGTCATGCCTGGCCTGGGAAAGCTGAGTTTGCAGCCGGAGCAGGTCAAGTTTGGGTATACGTCCTTCGCTGAGCAGAAGCGTCAGGGATCGTTCCCTGTCTTCAAGTGCACCGATCCTCTTTTCGGATGCATCTTTCATATCCCGAAAATAGAGTGACCGAGAGAAGACGGATACCACGCTGTAGAGCAGATCTTGTCTTTGCTGCTTGTGATCTTCGGAAACTGCTTCAGATGTTTTTTGCGCCGACACTTTTTCAGCCTCCAGCTTTCCTCCCGTGTAGATAGGGATGTTCAGCTCGATCCCAAAACGAGTGATGTGCGTGTCGAGGGGTGGAAAAACTCCCGCTTCCCTTATGGGCACCACGGTAGAAGGGTACTCTGAAAGGGTGGTATTGGCCCACAGGTCGATCTTTGGCAACTTCATCCCCTCTGCGATCTTTACGTCTATGCCGCTCTTTTCTCTTTCAATATTGCTGCCTTTAAGGGCGGGGTTATTTTTTTCGGCCATTAGCATGGCTTCCCACAGTTCGACAGGTTTCGTATCTGTACCTTCCGGAACACTGGCGCACGCGTTCCCTGAAATCAGCAGGAGTGAGAGCAGCAGGATCTTGATGATCGTTATCTTTAGTCCCATAGATCTTCTTCCTTCCTTGGCATAGTGCAAAGACTTATCGTCCGTCCTTTTCATTATCTTTTCGGATCGCTCTTTCTATGTAACTCCAGGCCAACTCCGCCAAATTGCTCATGTCGATTTTGCCGTCGCTGAGGTTGGAAATAAGTCCGACATGCTGGGCGAAGCTGACCATAGAAAATGCTACAGCTTCAGACGAAATGTCGTTCATCAGATCTCCTTCTCTTATGCCTTTTTCAGCAATTTCTTTAAGCTTGTTCATGTAATTTCTAACTATAAAAATGACTTTTTTCTTCCGTTCAGGAGACCCAAAGACGGCCGCGTCAGAAAAGACAAGTTTGGGTATACCCGGATTTTTTCTTATAAATTCGATGTGCAGGAGAAAAAGACTCCTCAAATTCTTGCTTGCCCCGGACGATTCCATGGATATTTTCCTGACATTTTCAAAAAGAATACTATGTGTGCGGTCAAGCAGAGCGTCGATAAGGGCGTCCTTATTTTCGAAATGGCGATATAGTGCGGAAGGGACTATGCCTATGCGCTGTGCTATCTCCGATGTATTGACTCCGGCAAGCCCCTTTTCGGCGATTATTTCTAACGTTGTATCGAGTATCTGTTCCTGTCTCATTGTTGAAGTCAACCGTTTTCTTGGCATAAACAACACCTCTTAATGAAAGTGAATTCACTTTCACAAAAGTATAGTGGTCAGAAGGCTAAGATGTCAATAAGGAATAGTGTTCAAATTTCTTTCTTATTCGGTCTTATCTATTAAAAAAAAATAACCCGGCCAGGCAAAGTGCGATCCCTATTATTTGGTTGCTCGAAAGGTGCTCTTTATAGAAGATCAGGCCTATAAATATAAGAAGGATCGAAATGGCTGCGTTGGTAAGAAGAGATGCTGCACTTATGTTCCAGCCGGCGCGGTACATTTTGATGAAACCGAGCTCAATGCCAAAAACACCTACACCAAGCAGTATGCTTGTCCAGTTAAGGGATTTCATGTCCAACATGATCCCCTTGTCCTGAACGGAAAAAAGATAAAAAAAATGCTTGAGGCAGTTGCAACAAGATATGTGACAATTAACGACATGAACATATTTGCGTCGCGCGGAGTGGATTTTGAGCAAATGTGGTAAAGGGTGTTGGAGAAGATCACGATTATGACCGGTATATAGTAGTTCCACATTTTTAGATACTCTGACCTCCCGGACCGTTAAAATCTAAACCTCGGATCAGGCCTTGAAATACCCTTCTCTAGTCGTTACTATACATCACGGGAGAACAAAAATAAACTATATATTGACATACATCTATGTAATATAGTATATTTCCAAATTAAGAGAAAACACAAATAAACAATGAAGGTTGGGATGAAAAATGAGGATGCTTGAACAGTTTTTCCCTGAATTTACCCAAAAACTTGACGAGATAGATGCTATCTATAAAGAGAAGATGCCGATCGATGAAAAAACATACCAGTTTTTGTGCTTCGCCCTCTCAATAAAGGGCCGCAGCAAACCCTGTGTGCTGAAGCACTTCAAAGGCGCCCTTGAAGCCGGGGCGACGGTCGAGGAACTGAGCTATATCTTTGCGCTCACCATGAGAGAATCCGCAGGAGCTGACGACTGCTGGACCCATGATGTCATAGGAGACTGGAAGGAGATACTCGCAGGAAACATCAAATGCTCCTGTGCGGAATGACCAACAGAGGCATTTGGTTCTAACAGACCTGCATGCTATTGTAAAAACGGGGATATGCTCCCCGTTTTTTGCTTTTTCGTATAAGTGAACTGCCTAGTCCATCACACAATTTCATGCAAAAGTGTGATTTTTATCACGCTTTTATATGAAATTGTGTGATAAAATTTGACCTGACTCTGGATCAGACATATAATCCATGCAAAAGTGTGATTTATATCACACTTTTGCATGAAATTATGTGATAAGGTGTGATGCCAATGGAACGTCAAATTTTGAGTCGACTCAACCTTTGGAAAGTGAGCAGCCACAGAAAACCATTGATACTAAAAGGTGCCAGACAGGTAGGTAAGACGTGGGCTTTGAAGGAATTGGGCAGGCGCAGTTATGAAAATGTCGCCTATTTTAATTTTGAAGAGCACAGTGAATATAAACAGTTCTTTGAAAAAACCAAAGATGTTGACCGGATCCTGCAAAACCTTATGATGGCCGGCGGGTATAAGATCAACCCAGGATCGACGCTTGTAATATTTGATGAGATCCAGGAATGTCCGGATGCACTGACCGCACTTAAATATTTTTGCGAAAACGCGCCGGAGTACCATGTTGCCTGTGCGGGTTCTCTGCTTGGAATAGCCCTTTCCAAGCCGGTTTCATTTCCGGTCGGCAAAGTTGAATTCATGGAGCTCGGACCAATGACATTCACTGAATTTCTTATGGCTGACGGAGATAATAATCTCGTTGAGTATTTAGGATCGCTCGATAATTTAGAGCCGCTGCCGGATGCCTTTTTCAATCCGCTCTACGAAAAGCTTAAAATGTATTTTGTTACCGGAGGAATGCCTGAGTCAGTCTATTCATGGATCAAAGAACGTGAAACGGATCTGATAGAATCTGTTCTGTCGAACATACTTGGGTCATATGAACGTGATTTTGCAAAGCATCCCGATCCTAAGGATTTCCCCAAAATATCAATGATATGGAAGTCGATCCCTTCACAACTTTCCAGAGAAAACAAAAAGTTCATATATAAAGCTGTCAAAGAAGGTGCAAGGGCAAGGGAATACGAAGATGCGATCCAATGGCTCTCCGATGCGGCCTTGATTTACAAAGTTTACAGAAACACTGCACCCGGGCTTCCGATAATGGCATATGACGATCTTTCAGCTTTTAAAATCTATATGGGGGATGTCGGATTGCTCCGCCGACTCTCTCTCTTGTCGCCCAAAGCATTTGCCGAAGGCAGCAGGCTCTTCTCAGAGTTCAAGGGAGCACTCAGTGAGAACTATGTCCTCCAGTCATTTGTGGATCAATTTGAGGCAGTACCCCGTTATTGGGCAACAGACCATCCTCGCAATGAGGTCGATTTCATCATACAAAGAGATAACGAGATCATTCCGGTGGAAGTAAAATCCGAGAATAATGTGGAAAGCAGGAGTCTGAAACAATACAAAGAAAAATACGGAGACAAAGTATCCATACGGGTACGTCTCTCACTAAAGAACCTGAAATTTGACGGCGACCTGCTAAACATTCCTCTCTTTATGGCTGATCATGCAGATCGTCTTATTGGAATTGCAAAAGAACTTTTGTGAGCACAAGGAAGACAGTTTCACTCAAACCTTAAATGTTGCCGAAATCAACAATAAATTTGCAATCAGGATAACTTTAAATAATACCAGAGAGGAAAGAAAGGTCTTTAGGGGGGCTCATGATGGAAAGACAACAGGCAAGCGCAGGAGGGACGACCAGGAGGATCAAAAGAGATCGCAAGGAGCTGCTGTCCAGGTACGCTACGGCTTCGGTATTTCTTTACGGTGTGATAAGCGTTGACGAATTTGTCGAGGTTTTCAATCATTATGAAGATGTTAAGACAGATCCCGAAGAAGCTGTATTGGCACTCCGGAGATTAGAAAAAACAAACGACGTAGAATATTCTGTCTTTAAAGACATAATTTCCGGACCTGCCTTTCAGCCGCGTTTTATGGACTATGAAGAAAATGTGTCTTCGATTCGGCAAAGGCAAAATGGGAAACCGCGTTATTTGCCCGAAAAAGAAGAGTTTCTGCGATATGAAACGGGCGACTATACCGAACCTTTAAAACCTTATGCTGACCTGAAAGCGTATATCCTAAAAAATCGCCTGATGGAAAGGGGAGAGGGCTTAGAGGGTGTTGATGGAGATCTGATCGACCTCAAAGAAATGATACATGAAGGTTTCAATACTGTGGAGTGTTTAAAGTATTTCACGGAATCAGACTATGTGTTTGATGGAATTGATGATTTGAATAGTTTTGTTCAAGTCTTATTAGAGGTATTTAACAACACCAGAATATATGAAAACAACGGTTTCACACCCGAGGAGTTATTCAAGCGATCCGAAAGGACAAACCTTATTCCCTTTTCGGGGAAGGTTTTTGTACGCAATAAAAACCATAAGGTAGGCAGAAATGACCCCTGTCCGTGTGGAAGCGGCAAAAAGTATAAGAAATGCTGCGGGAGATGAAAAAAGTCCGATCCATCGATTTGAGTCCTCTTCGTTTTAAGCACGGGTTCTATTTAAAAGCTCATCTTAAAAGGGGCATGGAACCTGTGAGCTTGTTGACTTTTTTCCTGTCTCCGCATATTGCTAATCCAAGGTAGACGTGATCCTTTTCCGGTATCTCTGCCGCCTTGGAAATATATTCGTCGTACGTGATGCAGCCTTGTGCGACATCAGAAAAATCGACCACTGTCAGATCGTTGAATTCAGTCTTGTATAGGTTTTCTCTTAATTCTTTCAGCATTTCCCTGCTGCCCTTCAGTATGGGGACAGGTACAGTGATTATTCCAAGATGAGTTTTCTCAGAAGCGTCTGTGACATCATTCCCGACCTGTTCAGGGAAGCGTTTTCCAAGTGTCATGCCCAGGATAGCGGTAGTGTTTGCAATTACACCTGTCGGCAGCTCAGGATCTATTATCATTACACATTTTTCAACATTGCCGTTCATTCTTTAATTCTCCCTTTTCTTAAAAAACTCTTTGAATGCCAGGATCTTAACGTTACAGGTCCTTGAAAATATTCATATATTGCCTTGGTGTCAGTCCGATGAATTTCTTGAAAAAGTTTGTAAAGTGGCTCTGGTCGGTAAATCCGGTCTGCAAAGCCGCTTCTATGGGCAAAACTCCATTTTCGAGCAGCTTTTTCGCCCTGTCGATGCGAATGGTCTCGAGATAACGGTATGGAGAAATACCTCTTTGTTTTGTGAACGACCGCAGAAGGTAATACTTGCTCAAGCCTGTCAGTTCGCTCAGCTCGTCCAGTGTGATATTTTTCATGTAATTTCTTTCAAGATGGCTGCAAATGATGCCTATTTCCCTGCTCTCTTCAGGGCACGGTCTTTCCGTTTCTTTCTCACTGTGCTCCTCGATCAGCTGCTCGAGAAGAAAGAAAAAAATCTCTTCCTTTCTGAAATCCCTTTCTTCTTCCATTATTATCTTGTGAAGTTCACGAAGCAAAGGAACTTGATCACTGCGGAAGACTACAGTGGGCGAAAAGGATGGGAGATATTCTTTCCCCGTGATTTCGAAAGCCGCCTTGCACATTGTCTCAGGAGGGACATTGATGCAGCGGTAGTCGAGGGTCTTCCCGTCTGTCTGCTCACAGGTGTGATTGTCCCGGGGATTAAAAAGCAGAAGATCTCCCGGTTCCACTATGTATTCCCTGTTTTTGCACGACAGGGAGCGTTCTCCGCTTTCAATGAAGCCGATAACGTAATAGTCATGAAAGTGGTTGGGAAATTTTTGCATTATGCCCATGAAAGAATAAGCTTCTACCTTCAGTTCAGGGTCATACTTTACTGTTCTTGTTTCCTGTTGCATTTCATTTTCCTCTCTTCAAAAAAGACTGAGGTCACTTTATATGAAATCGGAACGATCTTCTTGTACGATATTGCCGTCTCTTATTTTAGTTTATTGCTCTGCCCTTACAAGCTTTTCACAGAAACTGATCCGGAGCAGTCAACCCCCATGCTTCCGGCTATCTTCACGGGTGTAAAATGTATAAATAACAGTCTGAATAAAGGTCTCGGATAAAGGATAAAAGGATAAGGTGAGAATAGAATGGATTTTTTGACGCTTGCAAAAAACAGATGCACTACTCGCGGATTTAGAGACAAAAAGATAGAAAAAGATGCGCTCAATAAGATATTGGAGGCGGGACGTGTCGCCCCAAGCGCATGCAACAGGCAGCCGCAGCGGATCATAGTTGTCGAAAAGCCTGAAAATATCAGGAAGGTAGAGAAGGCATACAAGGCCTTCGGCTCTCCCTGTGTCCTGATAGTCTGTCAGGATAAAAGCGATCAGCTGATCCGTCCCTTTGACGGAAAATGTTCGGGGGATCTTGATATCGGGATCATATGTGATCATATGATGCTGGCAGCAAGGGAGCTCAACATCGGAAGCGTCATGGTGGGACTCTTTGATCCGGTCATAATAAGAAAAGAATTCGGGATACCCGAATACATTGAGCCTACCGCTCTTTTGCTGCTTGGGTATCCCTCAGACGGATTCCTCAGTCCTGACCGGCACAGCAGAGAAAGAAAGGGCATAAGTGAAACTGTAATGTTTGAGCAGTGGAAAGACCGGTCATCCGATAATTAAAAATGGATCATATCACAGTTTTAAGCTCAAGATTTGATCCGGGAGAGAAGAGGCGCACGTAAGACTCGATATCATCCATATGAGAAATGATTTCTTTCTCATCTATCCCTGTCGGGGCGTATATCGTGTACAAAACCTGCTCCGTTTCCTCGTCTATCGAGGTCCTGCCGTCAGGTCCCCGCAAAATGCTCGAGAGAACGGACTCATCGTCAGTGATCATGATATCGCCCTGGATCGTCTTTGTCTCCCTTCCGTTCATGCAGACGTAAGACTCTTGACCTGTTGCAACTTTGAGTGAAACAGCTCCGCTGATCTTTGCGAGGTCGTGCCCCGCTGTCAGGATCATGTTTTTCATTTCAGCCATAAACATTGAATTTACGAGCCCTGAGACGCTCATGGACTTCTTCCCTTTTGCGACGGACTCGACCTGCTGGAGAACGTGGTATGTATATCCGAATTTTTTATAATATGAGACGTAAACGGACATAGGGTGGAGGGATCTGAGTTCCTGCCTCTCTATTTGGGCGTATTTCCCTCTTAGCTCCTCTTCAAGCAAAGATTTCGCCTTTTCCAGCGCCTCGCTTGTTTTTGGATTCGTAACGTTGGTAACGGCCAGAAGGCCTATACGGCAGCCGTTCGCTCTTTCATCGAGTTCATTTTTGATTTCCGGTCTCATGATCACAGCTCCCTTTGATTTTCTTCAGCATTTTCAGGCCATCTGTCTTACGGCGGGATATTTTTACTGATACGTCTTGACGACTGATTTCACAAGGACCAGCTTGCCGCCGGAATATTTGTAGACATCTTTCCTGTACTTGTTTGCACTTTCTCTGCTGCTTGAGGTAACGGTCTTCGTTTTGCTGTCGAACTCAGGCGAAGTTATGTCGTCAAGGAATTCCGCGTGGACGAACTTTCCCGATTTTTTGTCCCAAAGGAAGCAGATGTAGGGAATGTTGGGCCCGGGAGGAAGCATCGCAATGATCCTGAAGTCGTTTATCCCGTCAAAGTCCATGTCCTCAATTATTATGTCGCTCCCGGTCCCCGGTTCGGGAGAGGTCGTAGTCTCATCGCCGAAAGAGTTTACCTCCGCAATGTTTATAGTCTGGATATGCTTTTTGTTTCCTTCATGCACCTCAATATTCCTGTATCCGCCCGTGGCTGTTTCACCGAAAATCAAACCTTTAAATGTCAAAGTAAGGATGCGTTTGTCAGAGATTTCGATCTTCTTTGATATGGTGAAAGTTTTATTAACAGCCGCTAATGCGTTACCTGTAAATAGAATGGAAGCTGTTAGCAGGATCACGGTAATTAATTTTGAATTTCGGCATTTTGACATTAAAATTCCTCCTGTGAAAGAGCTTTTTCTATTATACGCGCATCTTAGGAATGTAAGGTCTATTAATACCAAAAAAATCAGACCTGATCACTCTGCTGCCTGAAGAAGAGAAGCAACTTACTGAGTCTATATCCCTTTTTGATGGACCCGCAATTGATAAAGATCCATTCAGGGAACTGTCAGAAAAATTGCTTATGTGGTCAGGCAGACTTATCAATGTCTTCGGAGACTAGTTGGAGATGAATTTGATGCCTGTGCAGATATTGTAGAAAGAGACGAGGAGCATCTGTCTCTCCCCTCGCCTCTTTCTCTCTTGCTAAGCCGTCCTTATGATGTTGGATAGCTGATCGTGTCAGGAGACTAATTGCTTACTTTTTCAAATGTCCCGAAAACCAGAGGTTTTTTGCCGCTTACCATAACTTTGCCTTTGGCGATCACAGTGTCGATGTCGATGCTGCTGTCAAGGAGACAGAGATCGGCATCCATGCCGGCCATGATCCTTCCCTTTGTCTTAAGTTTCAGGATCTTGGCAGGATTGCAGGTCAATGCCCTGATCGCCGTCTCCAGAGGAATATTCTCTCTGAAAATGCACTCTTTGATCGCTTTGATCAGGCAGCTCGACTTGCCTACTCCCAGCCCTACGTACTCCTTTTTCTCGTTGAAGATAGGAAGGCTGCCCTGACCGTCGGACGAAATCGTAAAATTATCCGGACCGACTCCCTCATCCAGCAATCTCTTTAACCCTTTGCTGAAGCGGACCTCCCCGTCGGTTTTTTCCCAGAAGTCAGGATCATCGCTCCCGGTAAAATCGATGTAGCCCCCTTCTTTGGCATAGGCCACGCATTCTTCGAAGAGCTCCTGATTCCGGTTGATGTGGGTCGGCAAAAACTGTGCCAGCGGTATCTCTGTCTCTTTAACCGCTCTCTTGATCAGGTCGATCTTTCTTCTGCCGTCCCCGAGATGGACGTTGATTATGCCTGCTTTGCCGGAAAGCATTCCTCCGACACGCGCATCCGAGACGGCCCTGACGAACTCTTCAAAAGCAGGCTGAGAAGAGCGATGGTCCGATATCGCTATCTCTCCGATGCCGATGACCTTGTCGATGACCATTATGTCCTTCATGATCTCTCCGGTTATGGTTTTTACAGGGATCCTGTATGAGCCGGTGTATATGTATGTTGTGATGCCTTCCTCTTCCAGCCCTCTTGCCTTTGCAAGCAGGGAGACCATGTCCCTTGCTGTTCCGTCAGTTCCGAGGCAGCCGACTACGGTCGTTACGCCCGCTGTTGTGAAATCGGTGAGGACTGCTTCAGGTGTCCTGGTAGAAAAACCGCCCTCTCCGCCGCCTCCCTGAATATGGGAGTGCGAATCTATGAATCCCGGGATAAGCGCTTTCCCTCCGGCATCTATCTCTGAAACTTCCACCGGGCCATTGATGTTGAATGAGACGTGTTCATCGACTGCCGCTATCTTGCTTCCGAGCAGCAGAACGTCCTTTTTGCCCAGATACTCCGGGGCGTAAACTTCTGCGTTTCTGATTATCGTGATCATTTCGACACTCACCCCCGAGATCCTTTACATATTCCGATCATTGGAAATTGATGGCAATTGCGATGATTATCGCCACTGTACCCATAAGGAAGAAGAATCCCTGCATCTTGATCTGGAATTTTGCCCAGGTCGACCAGTCTATGCGCGCGACTCCGAGAACACCGATAAGGCTTGCGGATACAGGAGTAAAAGCGTCGACAAATCCTGCTCCCATCTGATAGGCAAGTACCGCTATCTGTCTTGAGACACCCACGACATCCGAAAGCGGCGCCATGATCGGCATTGTAAGCGCTGCCTGTCCCGAGTTTGATGTGACCACGAGGTTGAAAAGGCTCTGGAAGATGTACATGCACCAGGCTGTAACGAAAGCAGGGACTCCTTTTAGGAGATTTCCTATGCTGTAGAGTATGGTGTTCAGAGCTGAGGCCACAGTCGCATCTGCACCACCGAGGACGAGGAGTATGCCTTTTGCCATTCCTACGACCACCGCGGTTCCCGCAAGGTCGGCCACCCCGCCCTGGAAGGCTGATGCCATTTCATTTATTCCCATGTTGTTAAGTTTGAAGATTACTGCGGTTACGCCTGCTGCAAGTCCCATCACGAAGAACTGAGAAGCTATCTCGGGGATGTAGTATTCCTTTTGAGTGACCCCCCAGATTATCCAAATCAGCACTGCAAGCATTTCAAGGAGAATGAGCTTGTGCCCCAGAGTGAAGCGCATCTCCTCTTCCGTCGTCTTTTCTATCTTGTCTCTGAAATAACTGTCAGAATTGTAAACGACGGAGAGTTTTGGGTCCTTCCTTATTTTCTCCGCATATAGCATCATGTAGCCTGCGGAAAGCGCCGTCACTATGCACCAGAGTATGAGCCTGAACTTTGCTCCGGATAGTACAGGTATGTCAGCGATACCCTGCGCGATCGCCACGCTGAAGGGGCTCATCCAGGAAACGGCATTTCCTACCTGCGATGCCACAAACGTCACAGTTACAGCTACGATGGAGTCATAGCCAAGTGCTATGACAAAGGGGACCATGATCATGGCGAATGGAATAACTTCCTCTGACATGCCGAATGTAGCTCCGCCGAGCGAGAAAAGGAAGAAAAGAAGAGGCAGGGCCAGCCTCTCAAGGCCCTTTGTCTTTCTGATGAAAGCATAAATTCCGGACTCTACAGCCCCGGTCTTCATAATGATGCCGAAAGCACCGCCAACCACAAGGATAAGCGCGACGATCCCGACAGCCGATCCATACTTGCTTCCGGTGACAAGTCCTTCAAATATGTAGTTAAGGAATCCGAATCCGTAAAAATCATCCGTGCCCCAAATTTTTGCAGTCTTGTGGAGCTTTTTGCTTGTGTCATAAATAGAAGTTCCATAAAGTTTGTAGAGTGCGTCGTCGTTAAGGCCAAGATCACTCAGGTCAGACTGGCTCCATTTTGCAGGATCGGTTGTGACAAACTCCTGAAGCGCTGCCTGATCGATGCCGGCCTCTTTTGCGGCATCTGCATTATCTGCAAGCTTTTTCAGTTCTGCCGAGAGATTTTCAGTGTTAAGGTTGTAGCTGTACCTGAAAGTCTCCGGCATCAGGACCGTGCGTGTCTTTGTCTCACCCGCGGCTCCCTTGTACTGGATGTCATGGACGGTGAACCTTCCTGCCGGAACTATGAATGTCAGCATCCAGCAGAAAAGCACTACAAAAAAGATGATCGCATAAGTATGTGGAGTGCGCATTTTTGTCAGTTCGTTGCCGCTTTTAAGCCCGCTGTCTTTTTTAAAAAACATCTTGATCCCTCCAATTAAATATCTCCTGCAGATGCATGCAGGATAAAAAGAGACGTTCCTCAGCCGGACTGCCGCCAATTACCAGATATTGATCATATGTTATCTTTACCTGGCGCAATATGCCTCCTTCGTAATGATATTCTATGGATCGAAGCAAAGAGTTACTCAATAAATTTTAAATAGTTAATGCTCTTTGATAAAGGTTATTAACTCAACTTTCCCACCTCAAGAATAGATGAGAAGCGAGATTTGGACCTTGAAAACTACATATAGGATCACGCGATAAAAACAAGAGGAAAGCCCCTTATGTGGTATAATTGAAATAGCGACAAATCA